>NZ_JACIFP010000001.1:3035566-3339123 GCF_014197435.1 Gordonia humi | reverse complement strand
CACCGACGCCCAGATCCGCGTCGGAATGGCGCGGCGGTTCTACAACGACGCGGTCCGCGACACCCGCAATCTGCGTGGTCGGCGGATGGTCCGCTGGCTGCACCTGGCGGGCCACGCCCCGATGCCGGCCTACTTCGAGATCACCGAACGCGTCACTCGCGGCTGACCCGTCCGCGGGTGTGCCCCTCGACTCGCGGGCGCGACGGTCCGGCGAAGCCGACACCGGCTCGATACGCCCGCGCCTCGATCCGCCGGCGACCGCTCCGGCCGGTGAGTCCGTGATCTGCGGAAGTGCTCGTGGTCCGCTTACCGACCCGGCGTTGGTCGCCGCCCGGTCGATCGGGTTTACTTATGTGGTCAGTTCGCAGCACAGACCAAGGAGCACCGCACCGTGACGACCGATCCGCAGAACACCCCGGCAACCGGTACCGCCCGCGTCAAGCGCGGTATGGCGGAAATGCTGAAGGGCGGCGTGATCATGGACGTGGTCACCCCCGAGCAGGCGAAGATCGCCGAGGACGCCGGTGCGGTCGCCGTGATGGCCCTCGAGCGCGTGCCCGCCGACATCCGGGCCCAGGGCGGTGTGTCGCGCATGTCCGATCCGGACATGATCGACGGGATCATCGAGGCCGTGTCGATCCCGGTGATGGCCAAGGCTCGGATCGGTCACTTCGTCGAGGCGCAGATCCTGCAGAGCCTGGGGGTGGACTATGTCGACGAGTCGGAGGTGTTGACTCCCGCCGATTTCGAGAACCACATCGACAAGTTCGCGTTCACGGTGCCGTTCGTGTGCGGCGCGACCAACCTGGGTGAGGCGTTGCGGCGGATCAACGAGGGGGCGGCGATGATCCGCTCGAAGGGTGAGGCCGGCACCGGTGACGTGTCGAATGCGACCACCCACATGCGGAAGATCCGTCAGGAGATCCGTCGTCTGACGTCGCTGCCCGAGGACGAGTTGTTCGTGGCGGCGAAGGAGTTGCAGGCGCCGTACGAGTTGGTCGTGGAGGTGGCCAGGGCGGGCAAGCTGCCGGTCACGTTGTTCACCGCGGGTGGTATCGCGACGCCGGCGGATGCGGCGATGATGATGCAGCTCGGCGCCGAGGGCGTGTTCGTGGGGTCGGGGATCTTCAAGTCGGGGAATCCGGCTCAGCGTGCGGCCGCGATCGTGAAGGCGACGACGTTCCATGACGATCCGGATGTGTTGGCGCAGGTCTCGCGTGGTCTGGGGGAGGCGATGGTGGGTATCAACGTCGACGAGCCCGCACGGTCGATCCAGTTCGCCGAACGCGGATGGTGAGTCGGGGCCCGACCCGCTCGTGATGCCCACACCGCTGTGATCCTCGTGGGCGATCTCGACTATTCTGTCGGGCATGGTTTGTGCTGTGACAGGGTAGAGATCAGTACTGGGACGCCCCGCCTCGTTGAGCGGTCGATGAGACGTCTCGCGTGATGAGTCAGTGGCCGGAGGGACAGGAACAGCATGGACGACACCGTCATCTTGCGTGACGTAGCGCAGACCGGGCAGGACGTGGTCGGCGACGTGACCGTCGACTGGTCCGTGGTGTGCCATGTCGGTCGGGTCCGCGAGGCCAATGAGGACGCGGCCCTCGCCCTGCCCGGGCGCTACCTCGTCGCCGACGGCATGGGCGGCCACGACAGCGGAGAGCTCGCCAGCGAGGCCGCGCTCCTCACCTTGAGTCAGGCGCCCGTCGGCGAGGACTTCGACGCCACCCGCACCGACATCGCGGGACTTCTCGTCGCGGCGCAGGAGAAGATCGGGGCCTTCGGGTCCGACACGGGTCGCCGCGCCGGAACCACGACGACCGGTGTCGTCATGGCCGCGGGCGACGACGGTCCCGCCTGGGTCGCGTTCAACATCGGCGACTCGCGGACCTACCTGTACTCGCAGGGTTCGCTCACTCAGGTGAGCGTCGATCACTCGCAGGTCCAGGAGCTCGTCGACGCGGGCTATCTGACGCCGGAGCAGGCCCGGGTCGACTCGCGCCGCAACGTGATCACCCGTGCTCTCGGCGCGGGGATGGCCGAGCCGGTGGCCGACTACTTCGCCTTCGCCGCGGTGCCGGGCGACATCGTCGTACTGTGCTCGGACGGCCTCGACGGCGAGCTCGCCGACTCCGAGATCGCCGCCGTCCTCGCCGCCGCGGACGGCGACGTGGAAGTCGCCGCCGCCGCACTCGTCGAAGCCGCGCTCGACAGCGGAGCCCACGACAACGTCACCGTCGCCGCGTTGACGGTGAGTCGATAGCGGTGCAGGCCTCGGGCCACGGCACGACGTTCGTCGAATTCGTCGGGGAACGCTACCCCGTCGTCCCCGGACAACCGTTCTACATCGGCCGCGAGGCCACGCTCACCGTCGACGACAACCCGTATCTGCATCGCCGGTTCCTGCTGTTGCACGACGAGAACGGCATGTGGTGGCTCACCAATCTGGGCACCCACCTGTCGGCGACGGTCACCGCCGCCGACCTCGGCTTCACCGCCACGCTCGGGCCGGGTGCGCGGATGCCGCTGGTGTTCGGCCGCACCAGCATCGTGTTCGCGGCCGGCCCCACCACCTACGAGGTACAGGTCCAGGCCGGCGCACCCGCGGTGGCCCCGCCGCCGCCCGGGACGACGGTCGGCGGCGACACCACCAGGGGAGTGCCCAACTTCACCGACAGCCAGAAACTGGCCGTCCTCGTCCTCGCCGAGGCCATCCTGCGCCGCGACGGCACCGGCGCCAGCGCGTTGCCGAGTTCGGCGCAGGCCGCCGCCCGCCTGGGATGGTCGTTGACCAAGTTCAACCGCAAGCTCGACAACGTCTGCGACAAACTCGACATGATCGGGGTCGGCGGCATGCGCGCGGGCGGCGGGCGACTCGCCTCCAACCGACGACTCAAGCTCGTCGAGTACGCGCTGTCGACCGGACTCGTGAGTCGCGGCGATCTGCCGATGCTCGACGCGGAGTACGCGCGCAACACGAATCCGCCGACCTGAAAAACAGGGTTTGACCTGCGTCGATACCATGGGTAGTTCTCCCCATCGCGTTATGGTCGGCGTCACCATAACGTTCTTCTCAACAGCCCGGTGACCGACCGGCCCGGGCAGGTACGAAAGGGAAGAACAGATGACCGCCGCCGCGATCCACTCCACCGCAGGACACTCGACCGCAGGACGTCTCACCGTTTCGACACCGGCCCGATCGGCCTCGGCCGACGCCCGTCGCCGCGAGGCTCTGGCGCGTCTGTCCGCCCGGGTGATGCCGCTGCCCGGCCGACCCGTGTACGTCGAGGCGCCGTTGAGCCGTCGCGGCCACCTGACCGCCGTCGCATCGATCGAGCCGGCCGCTCCGGAACTGCCCCGCCCGACGCTGACCGACCGCGAGGTGCAGGTGCTGCGCACCTGGCTGATGGTCGACTCGAAGCCCGTATGCGGCGACGAGCTCCACATCTCGCTCGGTACCGTCAACACGCACCTGACGCGCATCCGCGCCAAGTACGCCGAGATCGGCCGACCGGCCTCCACCAAGGCCGCTCTCGTGGCCCGCGCCATCCAGGACGACATCGTCGACATCGACGAGCTGTGACGGGGTCGACTCCGGTCGACCGGTGAGCGGGGCTCGACCGGCGACAGGAACCGACCGGCGAGAGGAGACTCGCGTCAGCCGTGTCGGATCATCGGCACGTCGAGAGCGACGTCGGGGACGCCGAACGCGTCGACCAGGGCGTCGGCGTGCGGGCGCAGGGTTCCGCACAGATCATTGACGCCGCGGCGGATGGCCTTGGCCCGCTCCACCGAGACGTGCCGGTGCATCAGGAACCATCCGAGATCCTCTTCCAGCAGCGAATAGACGAACAGATCGCGCACCCGCTTGAGCACCGTCCGAGCGGCCCGATCCTCGACCGAGCCGATCACGTCGACGAAGATCTCCAGCACGATGCGCTCGATGTGGGCGTCGCCGACCTTGATCAGGTGGTCCTGGGTCTCGGTGAACACCTCCTGCGCGTCGGCGTCGTCGGCGGAGGCCCGCTGCATCCGGGCCGCCGCGGTCCGGAGCAGATGATCCTCCCGATTGCGCAGCAACCGCAGCTGCGTGCCTGGATGCGTGAGATCGCTGTCCTCGGGATCCTCGTCCGAATCGTCCAACAGCGTCTGCACCACCTGTCGCGCCGCCGTCTTCTCCAAGGCGATGTCCCGGACCGTCGACGCCACGAACCGGATCCAGCCGACCGCGTCCAGATCGGACATGTCGGCGGCGTACGCGGTCAGCAGGTTCTTCGCCACCAACTGCCGCAGGATCAGATTGTCGCCCTCGAACGTGGTGAACACGTCGATGTCGCCGCGCAGCAACGACAAGCGGTTCTCGTCGAGATAGCCCGCGCCGCCGCACGCCTCACGCGCCTGCGAGACGGCCTGGGACGCGAGCGCGGTGTGCCCGGCCTTGATGGCGGCCGCCTTCACCTCCAGCTTGCGAACCGCGTCCGGATCGGCCTCGCTCGGGTCCCCGGACTGCAACTCGTGGAGTTCGGCGACCACCTCGTTCTGGGCGACGGCGAACGCATACGCCCGCGCGACCAGCGGCAAGAGGCGACGCTGATGCGTCCGGTAGTCCAGCAGGACCAACTCGTCGTCGCTGTCGGGCGCCGAGAACTGTCGTCGTACCAGGGCGTACTTGACGGCCGTCGCCAGTCCCAGACGTCCGGCGGCACCCGCCGCCGCGCCGACGGTCACCCGGCCGCGGATCAGCGTGCCGAGCATCGTGAAGAAGCGTCGGTTCACCGATTCGATCGGGCTCGAGTACGTCCCGTCGGCGGCGACGTCCCCGTACCGGTTCAGCAGGTCGTCGCGCGGGATCCGCACGTGATCGAAGACGATCCGACCGTTGTCGACGCCCGGCAGGCCGCCCTTGCGTCCGCAGTCGGAGGTGGTGACACCGGGCAGGTCGTTCCCGTCGTCGTCCCGGATCCGGACGACGAAGCAGTGCACGCCGCGCCCCTGCTGCTCCTCGCCCGGCCCCGCCGTGATCAACTGCGCGAACACCGCCGCATACCGGGCGTGCTGCGCCGCGCCGCCGATGTAGTCCTTGCGCGCGCTCGCGGTCGGCGAGGTGATCTCGAACTCGCCGGTCTCGGGCAGGTACGTCGCCGTGGTCTCCAGCGCCTGGACATTGGAACCGTGACCGGTCTCGGTCATGGCGAAACAGCCGAGAACGTCCAGATCGATGGTGCCGCGGACGTACCGCTCGTGATGGCGCGCGGTGCCGAGGTTCTCGATCGCGCCGCCGAAGAGTCCCCACTGGACGCCGGCCTTCACCATGAGCGACAGATCGCCGTACCCGAGGGTCTCGATCGCGGTCACCGCGGCCCCCACGTCGCCGGTGCCGCCGTGCGAGGCGGCGAACCCGTCGGCCGGGAAGCCGAGCGGGACCATCGCCGTCATCTGCTCGAGCATCCGGGCTCGGTACTCGGGGATGGACAGATCGCTGCGCGGTACGACGTCGTCGGCGGCGATGTGCGCGCGCACCGCGTCGCGCGTGGCGCTCCACCGCCCGTCCAGGACATCGCGGAGGAGGTCGGTCAGATCGGTGGCTGTGGTGTGCTCGGCGTCGGCTCCAGTCATGCCGCGAGCGTACCCAGGAAGCCGCGTTCACGCAGTGAGCCCAGATGAGACGGAGCCCCGCCGGTGAGGGATAATGCCTGCTGTGGCAGACATCGAGGACATTCTTGCCGTCGAGCGCATCGACGACGACATCTATCGCGGCAGCGCCTTCGCCAGCGCGCTCCGCCGCACCTTCGGCGGCCAGGTCGCGGGCCAGGCGCTGGTCGCCGCGACACGCACCGTCGGAGCGGAGTTCGGTGTGCACTCGCTGCACGGCTACTTCCTGCGTCCGGGCAAACCCCACCAGCCGACGGTGTTCCTGGTGGACCGCATCCGGGACGGACGGTCCTTCGTCACGCGTCGCGTCAACGGGGTGCAGAACGGCGAGACGATCTTCTCCATGTCGGCCTCGTTCCACGTCGCCGACGACGAGGGGATCGAGCACCAGGACACGATGCCGCCGGCGCCCGACCCGGAGAGCCTGCCCGACGGCAGCGAACTCGAGGGCACGGCCAAGCTCCTGCGCGCCGAATGGGACAACTTCGACGTCCGCATCGTCCCGCCCGACCAACTCGTGACCCACGGGTGGTTCGCATCGCAGCAGCGCGTCTGGTTCCGCTACCGCAAACCGCTGCCCGACGATCAGCTCCTGCACGTGTGCACGCTGGCGTACATGAGCGATATGACGCTGCTCGGCTCGTCGAAGGTCGCGCACCCCGATGCGACGGTGCAGAGCGCCTCGCTCGATCACGCCATGTGGTTCCTGCGTCCGTTCCGCGCCGACGACTGGCTGCTGTACGACCAGACCTCGCCGTCGGCGTCGCACGCGCGTTCGCTGACCCAGGGCCGGATCTACGATCGGGCCGGCCGCATGGTCGCGGCGGTGACCCAGGAGGGCCTCACGCGCACCGGCGTGCCCGAGGGCAAGGCCACCTTCATCGCGGTGCGCGAGTGACGCCGCTCATCGGGGTCCTGGCACTGCAGGGCGATGTGCGCGAGCACACGGCGGGTCTGCGGGCGGCCGGGGCGGACGTCCTGCCGGTGCGACGCGTGAGCGAACTCGACCGCGTCGACGGGATCGTGATCCCCGGCGGGGAGTCGACGGCCATGAGTCGCCTGCTCGGCGTGTTCGATCTGTTCGACCCGCTGCGGGCGCGGCTGCGCGACGGCCTGCCCGCCTACGGCTCCTGCGCCGGGATGATCATGCTCGCCTCGGCGATCCTCGACACGCGCGCCGATGCGCGACACCTCGACGCCCTCGACATCACGGTGCGGCGCAACGCATTCGGACGGCAAGTCGAGTCGTTCGAGACCGATCTGGAGTTCCGCGGCATCACCGATGTCGCGGACGCCGCTCCGATGCGCGCGGTGTTCATCCGCGCGCCGTGGGTCGAGTCGGTCGGCGAGAACGTCGACGTTCTGGCCACCGTCCCGCAGGGCCCGGCGGCCGGGCGCGTCGTCGCCGTCCGACAGGCGAACGTGCTGGCCACCTCGTTCCATCCGGAGGTCACCGGCGACCATCGAGTGCACGGGTACTTCGTCGACATGGTTCGGGCGGCGTAAGATTTCACAGTCACTTCCGGTGCGGACAGCGCCGGGACTGCGTACACGGAAGGGATCACCACCATGAGCGGCCACTCCAAATGGGCCACCACCAAGCACAAGAAGGCGGCCATCGACGCCAAGCGCGGCAAGATGTTCGCCAAGCTGATCAAGAACATCGAGGTGGCCGCCCGTACGGGTGGTGGTGATCCTGCGGGCAACCCGACGCTCTACGACGCGATCCAGAAGGCGAAGAAGTCGTCGGTCCCGAACGACAACATCGAGCGCGCCCGCAAGCGCGGCGGCGGTGAAGAGGGCGGCGGCGCCGACTGGCAGAACATCACCTACGAGGGCTACGGCCCGAACGGCGTGGCGATCCTGATCGAGTGCCTCACCGACAACCGCAACCGTGCGGCCACCGAGGTCCGCACCGCGATGAGCCGCAACGGCGGCAACATGGCCGACCCGGGTTCGGTCTCGTACCTGTTCACCCGTAAGGGCGTCGTGACGCTCGAGAAGGGCGACCAGACCGAGGACGACGTCCTGATGGCGGTTCTCGACGCCGGCGCCGAAGAGGTCACCGACCTCGGCGAGACCTTCGAGGTGGTCAGCGAACCGGGCGACCTCGTGGCCGTGCGCACCGCGCTGCAGGA
The DNA here is from genome assembly GCF_014197435.1 of Gordonia humi. Lineage (NCBI taxonomy): Bacteria > Bacillati > Actinomycetota > Actinomycetes > Mycobacteriales > Gordoniaceae > Gordonia > Gordonia humi. Next base: position 3,331,330 of record NZ_JACIFP010000001.1, on the reverse strand, counting down.
GGCGGGCATCGACTACGACTCTGCCGAACCGGACTTCCGCGCGTCGGTCGAGGTCGCGGTGGACGTCGACGGCGCTCGCAAGATGATGAAGCTCATCGACGCCCTCGAGGACTCCGACGACGTGCAGAACGTCTACAGCAACGTCGACATCAGCGACGAGGTGCTCGCACAGCTCGACGAGGACTGACCTCCTTAGACGAAGGCCCGGCACCGCGATCGGCGGACGCCGGGCCTTCGCCGTCGGCACGGCCGTGTCGGCGGCGCGATGCGGGGCGACCATGCGATACAATCTCGAACAACTGTTCGTAATCGGGAGAGGTGGGTCGCGAAGGTGCGCGTGATGGGCGTCGATCCGGGGCTGACGAGGTGCGGTGTCGCACTGGTGGAGTCCGGCTCGGGTCGTAAGGTCACCGCGCTCGACGTCGACGTCGTGCGCACCCCGGCCGCCATGGATCTGGCCGAGCGGCTGCTGAAGATCCACACGGCCGTCGAGCACTGGCTCGACACGCATCGACCGGACGTGGTGGCCGTCGAGCGCGTCTTCGCGCAGCGTCAGGTGAGCACCGCGATGGGCACCGCGCAGGCGGCGGGCGTCGTCGCCCTGGCCGCCGCGCAGCGCGACATCCCGGTCCGCTTCCACACGCCGTCGGAGGTCAAGGCCGCGGTCACCGGTTCCGGTCGCGCCGACAAGGCCCAGGTGACGATGATGATCACCCGGATCCTCGGGATGCAGACCGCGCCTAAGCCCGCCGACGCCGCGGACGCCCTCGCGCTGGCGGTCTGCCACTGCTGGCGCGGTCCCCTGAACGACCGGATGGAGGAGGCCGCCGCGAAGGCCAAGGCGGCTCAGGATCGGCACCGTGCGCGCCTGAAGGCGGCACAGGAGGAGGCTGCAGCACGATGATCAGGTCTGTCTCGGGAGAGGTCGTCGAGATCGCCCTCGACCACGTCGTCGTCGAATGCGCTGGCGTCGGCTACCGGGTGCTGGCGACGCCGCCGACCATCGGCAGACTCACCCGCGGGGAGCATGCGCGCCTGCTCACGTCGATGATCGTGCGCGAGGACTCGATGACCCTGTACGGATTCACCGATCCGGAGGCGCGTGAGCTGTTCGGTCTGCTGCAGACCGTCACCGGCGTCGGACCCCGGCTCGCGATGGCCACCCTGGCCGTCCTCGAACCGGACAGTCTGCGTCGCGCGCTCGCCGAATCGGACGCCAAGGCGCTGACCGCGGTGCCCGGCATCGGCAAGCGGGTGGCCGAGCGTCTGGTCGTGGAACTGCGCGACAAGGTGGCCGCCGCCCCGGTCGGAGCGGGTGTGCCCGGTGCCCCGGAGACGGGCGTCGGAGCCCAGGTGGTCGAGGCGCTCATCGGTCTCGGCTTCACCGAGAACGCCGCGCAGCAGGCGGTCGCCGCCGTTCTGGCCGGACAACCCGACGCCGACTCCGCGACGCTGCTGCGGACCGCGCTCGCCGGACTCGGACCGCGTCGATGACCGACGGTTTCGACGCCGACGACGGATTTCTCACGGCCGACGCCATCCCCGCCGACCGTGATCTCGACGCGAGCCTACGACCGAGCAGCCTCGCCGAGTTCGTCGGGCAGCCGAAGGTCCGGGAACAGCTCGAACTCGTCCTGCACGCCGCGCGAGGGCGCGGACGGACTCCCGACCACATCCTGCTGTCGGGTCCGCCCGGACTCGGCAAGACGTCGCTGGCGATGATCATCGCCAGCGAGATGGGATCGGCCATCCGCATCACGTCCGGCCCGGCGATCGAGCGGGCGGGCGACCTCGCGGCCATGCTGTCGAATCTCGTCGAGGGCGACGTCCTGTTCATCGACGAGATCCACCGCATCGCCCGGCCCGCCGAGGAGATGCTCTACATGGCGATGGAGGACTTCCGCGTCGACGTCGTCGTCGGCAAGGGGCCCGGCGCCACGTCGATCCCGCTGGAGATCGCACCGTTCACCCTGGTCGGCGCGACGACGCGGTCGGGCGCGCTGACCGGACCTCTCCGCGACCGATTCGGCTTCACCGCGCACATGGAGTTCTACGAGGCCGCCGAACTGGTCCGCGTGCTGGTGCGGTCCGCGCAGATCCTCGACATCGACATCGACGCCGATGCGGCCGCCGAGGTCGCCGGACGCTCACGCGGGACCCCGCGTATCGCCAACCGACTCCTGCGGCGCGTCCGCGACTACGCCGAGGTCCGCGGCGACGGCCGCGTCGACGTGGCCGCCGCACGTGCGGCACTGGCCGTCTACGACGTCGACGAGCTCGGACTCGACCGGCTCGACCGTGCCGTCCTCGGCGCCCTCGTCCGCGGATTCGGCGGGGGACCGGTCGGCGTGTCGACCCTCGCCGTGGCCGTCGGCGAGGAACCGGCCACCGTCGAGGAGGTGTGCGAACCGTTCCTGGTGCGCGCGGGCATGATCGCGCGCACCCCGCGCGGTCGGATCGCGACGGGAGCGGCATGGAATCACCTCGGCCTGCAGGCGCCGCCCGACGCCATCGACCAGGTTCACGGTGTGCGGGCCCGCGAAGAGACGCCGTTCGACTGATCGGCCCGCCTCCCGGCGTGTGCGCTGCATGCGTGCGCGACTCGGCCTGGCACACTGGAGGCCATGTCATCCTCATTGATCATCCCGCTGATGCTGGCGGCGATGGCGGTGTTCATGTTCGTGAACATCCGCAACCAGAAGAAGCGGGCCGCGGCGACGGCCGACATGCAGTCCTCCATCGTGGAGGGCACACGTGTTCAACTGCACTGCGGTCTGTTCGGCATCGTGGCCGACACCTCCGACTCCGATGTGGTGCACATCGAGATCGCGCCCGGCGTCGTGACCGAGTGGAACCGCCTCGCGATCCGTGAGGCGGCCCCGATCGCCTCCGACGAGCCCGAGAACCTCGACGACACCGACTTCCAGGTGCCCGACAGCCTCGAAGGACTGGACGGTGCGAGTGACGGTCCGGATCTGCGCAAGGCCGCCGATCCGGAGCCCTCGAAGGACGAGTCGGACGACGACAAGCCCGAAGAGAAGTAGGCTCACTGCACGTGACGAGCAACAATCCACTCACTGCGAGGCGCAACGCGCAGCGGGAGACGTCGCCGTGGGCGCCGCTCCTGGGCTTCATCGGCGTCCTCGCCCTGATCTTCGTGCTGGTGTTCGCGACCGGCGATCACAAGGCCGAACCCAAGCTGGGCATCGACCTGCAGGGCGGTACCCGCGTGGTCCTGACGGCCCGCACGGAGGACGGTAAGGCCCCCGACCGGTCGCAGCTCGATCTGGCTCGCCAGATCATCGAGCAGCGCGTCGACGGGCTCGGCGTCGGCGGCTCCGAGGTCGTGGTCAACGGCAGCACCCTGGTGATCACGGTGCCCGGCAACGACGGCAAGCAGGCGCGCTCGTTGGCGCAGACCGCACGGCTCTACATCCGGCCGGTCATCGACTCGCAGGCGGCGGTCCAGCAGAAGACCGATCCGAACGCGCCCAAGCTGTCGGAGATGACCTCGGAGGAGCAGACGGCCGCCATCGACGCCGCGCGCGCCGCGCGGCAGGCGCCGGCCACCGCCGATCCCAACGACCCGAAGGACGCGCAGATCACGCGTCTGCGCGCGGAGATGGCCAAGGTCAACTGTGATCCGAACGCCGTCGACCCGCTCGTCGGCTACGACAAGCCCGACGAGTACCTCGTCGCCTGCGGTCAGAAGGACGGGCAGGTGTACCTGCTCGCACCGCAGATCATCAAGGGCACCGACGTCGACAAGGCCAAGGCGGCGCAGAACCAGACCGGCCAGTGGGTCGTGCAGATCGACTACAAGGGCGACGGCAAGCAGACCTGGGTCGACTACACGTCCAAGAACGTCGGCAAGGTGACCGCGACCGTCCTCGACTCGCGGGTGGTCAGCGCCGCGACGATCAACTCGGCGATCATCGGCACCACGGAGGTGTCCGGCGACTTCACCCAGGCCGAGGCCGAAGAACTCGCGAACGCGCTCCAGTACGGCTCGCTGCCGCTCTCGTTCGAGACCTCGGACGCGCAGACCGTCTCGGCGACTCTCGGACTCTCGTCCCTGAAGGCGGGTCTGATCGCCGGTGCCATCGGTCTCCTCGCGGTGCTGCTGTACGCGCTGCTGTACTACCGGATGCTGGGCTTCCTGACCTTCCTGTCGCTGATCCTGGCGTCGGCGATGGTCTACGGCCTCATCGTGCTGCTCGGCCGATGGATCGGCTTCACCCTCGACCTCTCGGGCATCGCCGGTCTGATCATCGGCATCGGCATGACCGCCGACTCGTTCGTCGTCTACTTCGAGCGGATCAAGGACGAGATGCGCGAGGGCAGATCGTTCCGCTCGGCGGTCTCGCGCGGTTGGGCCAGCGCTCGTCGCACGGTGTGGACCGGCAACGCGGTCAGCTTCATCGCCGCGGCGATCATCTACTTCCTCGCCGTCGGTCAGGTCAAGGGCTTCGCGTTCACGCTGGGCCTGACCACGATCATCGACGTCGTCATCGTGTTCCTGGTGACGCATCCGATGGTCGTGCTGGCGAGCAGGACGCAGTTCCTGTCCCGCCCGAGCATCAACGGTCTCGGTGCGGTGTCGGAAGTGGCCCGTAAACGACGTGCCGCCGCCAAGCAGAAGGCGAACGCAGGAGAGGACGCGCTGTGAGCGAGGAGAAGCCCACCACGGTCTGGGCCGACGACGACTACGTCGCGGCGAAGAACCAGTCGTTCCTGTCCCGCCTGTACACCGGCACCGGTGCGTTCGACATCGTCGGAAAACGCAAGACCTGGTACATCGTCTCGGCCGTGATCATGTTGATCTGCGTGCTGTCGATGATCTTCCGCGGCTTCACGCCGGGCATCGACTTCGAGGGCGGCACCCAGGTGTCGCTGCCCGCGTCGTCGTCGGTCACGACCGATGCGGTGAGCGACGTGTTCAGCACGACCCTCGGGTACGCGCCGGAGGCCGTGCAGACCGCGGGCGCCGGTGACGCCGCCACGATTCAGCTGCGCACCGAGTCGCTGTCCGATCAGGACGCCAACAAGCTCTCGCATGCTCTCGCCGACACGTTCAAACCCGACATCACGCTGTCGGATGTGAGCAGTTCGGACGTCAGCTCCACCTGGGGCGCCGAGATCACCCGCAAGATGGTGATCGCGCTGATCGTGTTCCTCGTGGTGGTGTTCGTCTACATCGCGATCCGTTTCGACCGGGAGATGTCCGCGGGTGCACTCGTGTCCCTGCTGTTCGACGTGGTCGCGACCGCGGGCGTGTACTCGCTCGTCGGGTGGGAGGTGACGCCCGCGACGGTCATCGGTCTGCTCACCATCCTCGGCTTCTCGGTGTACGACACCGTGGTCGTGTTCGACAAGGTCGAGGAGAACACTCGATCGGTGTTCGCCACATCCCGTCGAACCTTCGCCGAACAGACGAACCTCGCCGTCAACCAGACCCTGATGCGATCGATCAACACGACGATCATCTCGGTGCTGCCGATCATCGCGTTGATGGTCGTCGCGGTCTGGATGCTCGGCGTCGGCACGCTCAAGGACCTCGCGCTGATCCAGTTGGTCGGCGTCGTCGTCGGCACCTACTCGTCGGTGTTCCTCGCATCGCCGCTGCTGGTGTCGATGAAGGAGCGTCGTAAGGACGTTCAGAGGCACACCAAGAAGGTGCTGGCTCGCCGCGAGAAGATGGCGGCACAGGCGTGATCGGCCCGCGGCTGCGACGGATCGCAGCACTCACCGCTGCCCTCGCGGCCGCGGGCGCAGGCCTCGTCGCGTGCGGCGAGCAGGAGTCCTCGAGCATCGACTACCTGATCGACGCCCGAGTCTCCGACTACAACGCGAACACGAGTGACGGGTACGCCGACGGCTCGCTCATGGCGCTGACCCGTGTGCTTCCCGGATTCTCGTTCATCGGACCCGACGGTCAGATCGTCGCCGACCGCGATGTGGGCACCGCGACTCTCGTCGAATCGTCGCCGACCACCGTCCGGTACGACTTCGACCCGAAGGCCGTCTACTCCGACGGCAAGCCCATGGTGTGCGACGACATCGTGTTGGCCGCCGCCGCGATGGGCGGCCGGGTCCGCGGCTTCGACGCCGCCACCAACGCGGGCTACCGCGACATCGATCGCGTCGACTGCACCCCGGGCGCCAAGACGGCCACCGTCACATTCGACAAGAACAGCCAGTACCTGGACTGGCAGGGACTGTTCGGCGCCGGCACCCTGCTGCCCGCCCACGTCGTCGGACGCCTCGCCGGGGTCGCCGAGGTGGCCTCCGCGCTCACCACGGGCAACCGCGCGGCGATCGCGAAGATCGCCGACGCGTGGAACACCGGCTTCAAACTCGCACCCGGCGACGACGTGGATCCGGAGACCTTCGTCGCCTCGGGTCCGTATCGGGTGGAGTCCTACAGCGCGGACAAGGGCCTGCGACTGGTCGCGAACGACAAGTGGTGGGGGCGCGATCCGGTCCTGGGCGACGTGACGGTCTGGCCGTCCGGCACCGACGGGGCGAAAGCCGTCGACGACGGTGTCGTCGACGTCGCCGACACCGCGGACGTCGCGACCGCCGACAAGGTCGCGGGCGAGGATGCCGCGCCCACCGACACCGATCGCAGCGCCCAGCGCGACACGGCGCCGCTGGCGGTGACGAGCCTGGTGTTCGCGCGGAGCGGCGTGGCCGCCGATCTCCGAGTGCGCCAGGCGCTGGCCACGTGCATGCCGCGGGATCGGTTGGCCCGCGAGCACGGCGCCAACGGCATCGTGTGGAGTCTGCGCAGCGCCGCCCCGGCGGATGCGCTCGGGCCGTCGCTCAACGCGCAGTTCAGCAGGCGGTACCCGCGATCGAACCCGGCGCGGGCCCGCGGCATCCTGGAACAGCGTCCGACCGACGAGAACGGGCGGCGGTCCAAGCCGGTGATCCGCATCGGGTATCCGAAGGGGTCGCCGACTGCGGCGGCGGTGGTCACGACGATCGCCGACGCGTGTGTCGGCGCAGGGATCACCGTGCGCGACGTCGCGACGCCCGACTTCTCGGTGTCCCAGCTCGGCAAGACCGCGGACGCGGTCCTGATGTCCGGTGACACGTTCGCCGCGTCGGGCACGGCCAGCGGGGTGCCCGCGATCTACGCGTTCTATCCGGGCGATCCGCTGAACCTCTCCGGTTTCCGGAGCGAGTCGGTGGGCGCCGCGGTGACCGACCTGTCCGCGACGGCGAGCGACAGCGCTCGACTGCCGCTGTTGCGGACGATCGACACGCAGACCTGGGATCGGCTGCCGACGATCCCGCTGTACGGCACCGTGCGAGGCCGAGAGGCCACCGACGCGGTGCAACGGATGGTGCCCGGACTCGGGCGCTCGGGAACGGGATGGAACATGGATCGATGGGGAGTGACCGGATGACGGTCGGAGTGGCCGAGGAGACGGCCGTGCGCCTGGCGCGTGCCCGGACGGCGATCGAGCGACACGCCCGGCTGGTGCCGGACTTCCCGGAACCGGGCGTCGCGTTCAAAGATCTGACGCCGGTCCTCGCCGCCGCCGACGGGCTCGCCGCGGTCACCGAGGCGCTCGCCGACGTCTGTGCGGGCGCGGATCTGATCGCCGGCATCGACGCCCGCGGCTTCCTGCTCGGCGGCGCGATCGCGCACCGGCTGGGCATCGGCGTCGTCGCCGTCCGCAAGGGCGGAAAGCTGCCGCCGCCGGTCGTCGGCGTCGATTACGACCTCGAGTACGGCTCGGCGCGGCTGGAGGTGCCCGCATCGGGCATCGAGTTCGCCGGTCGCCGTGTCGCCGTCGTCGACGACGTCCTCGCGACGGGTGGAACCCTGTGCGCCAGTGTGGAACTCCTGATGCGAATGGGTGCGTCGGTGCGCGATGTGGCCGTGGTGATGGAACTGGAGGGCTTTCCGGGACGCACGCGGGTCGAGGCGGCGGGCGGCGGTTCGCTGCGCGTGCACAACCTCTGTGACGGGTGATGTGGGTCACTCCTCGATCGGGGCTTAGACTCGCACCATGAGCGAACCCGATGCCGCGCGCCGCAGTGACGAGACCGCTGCACCTCTGAGTTCCCGGCGGGTGCGCGCGCGTCTGGCGCGCCGCATGACGTCCGCGCCGCGCGGCGGTGTCGCGCAAGTCCTCGAACCGCTGGTCGCCCTGCATCGAGACGTCTACCCGAAAGCCGACGTCGCCGTCCTCCAACAGGCTTACGACGTGGCCGACGCCCACCACACCGGTCAGATGCGCAAGTCCGGAGACCCGTACATCACGCATCCGCTCGCGGTCGCGACCATCCTCGCCGACCTCGGAATGGACACCACGACCCTCGTCGCCGCGCTGCTGCACGACACGGTCGAGGACACCGGCTACTCGCTCGATCAGCTCGAGTCCGACTTCGGTCCCGAGGTGGCGCACCTCGTGGACGGCGTCACCAAACTCGACAAGGTGGCGCTCGGCAGCGCCGCCGAGGGCGAGACCATCCGCAAGATGATCATCGCGATGGCCCGCGATCCCCGGGTGCTCGTGATCAAGGTCGCCGACCGGCTGCACAACATGCGGACCATGCGTTTCCTGCCGCCGGAGAAGCAGGCGCGCAAGGCACGCGAGACCCTCGAGGTGATCGCTCCGCTGGCGCACCGGCTCGGCATGGCAACGGTCAAGTGGGAGCTGGAGGACCTCGCGTTCGCGATCCTGCACCCGAAGAAGTACGAGGAGATCGTGCGTCTGGTCGCCGATCGCGCGCCCAGCCGGGACACGTATCTCGAACGCGTCCGCAGCGACCTGAACAACGCCCTCGGCGGCGCCCACATCCAGGCCACCGTCGAGGGACGGCCCAAGCACTACTGGTCGATCTATCAGAAGATGATCGTGCGCGGCAAGGACTTCGACGACATCCACGACCTCGTGGGCATGCGCATCCTGTGCGACGAGGTGCGCGACTGCTATGCCGCGATCGGCGTGGTGCACTCGCTGTGGCAGCCGATGGCCGGCCGGTTCAAGGACTACATCGCCCAGCCCAGCTTCGGCGTGTACCAGTCGCTGCACACCACCGTGATCGGACCGGAGGGCAAACCCCTCGAGATCCAGATCCGCACCCACGAGATGCACCGCACCGCCGAGTTCGGCATCGCGGCGCACTGGCGGTACAAAGAGGGACGCAAAGGCAAGGGGCGCAAGGCCACCGACGTCGCCGAAGTGGACGACATGGCGTGGATGCGGCAGTTGCTCGACTGGCAGCGTGAAGCCGCGGACCCGGGGGAGTTCCTCGAGTCGCTCCGCTACGACCTCGCGGTCAAGGAGATCTTCGTCTTCACCCCCAAGGGCGACGTGGTGACGCTGCCCGCGGGCTCGACTCCGGTCGACTTCGCGTACGCGGTGCACACCGAGGTGGGGCACCGATGCATCGGCGCGCGCGTCAACGGTCGGCTCGTCGCCCTGGAACGGCCGCTGGAGAACGGCGAGGTGGTGGAGGTCTTCACCTCCAAGGCCGAGAGCGCCGGGCCGAGCAAGGACTGGCAGAACTTCGTCGTCTCGCCGCGCGCCAAGGCCAAGATCCGTCAGTGGTTCGCCAAGGAGCGTCGCGAGGAGGCGCTCGAGGCGGGCAAGGAGGCGATCGTCAAGGAGGTCCGCCGCGGCGGTCTGCCGCTGCACCGACTGCTCTCGGGCGAGTCCGTGACGGCCGTGGCCAAAGAGTTCGGGTTCAACGACGTGGACGCCCTGTACACGGCGGTCGGCGAGGGACACGTACCCGCCGGGCGGATGGTCCATCGTCTGGTGGCGATGCTCGGCGGGGTGGAGGCCGCCGAGGAGGAGATCGCCAATCGGGCGACGCCGTCGACCCCGCCCGCATCACGCACCGGAAGCGGTGACAGCGGCGTCGTCGTCGAGGGCATCGACAACGTGCTGGTCAAACTCGCCAAATGCTGCACCCCGGTGCCGGGCGACGAGATCCTCGGCTTCGTGACGCGCGGCGGAGGCGTGAGCGTGCACCGCTCGGACTGCACGAACGCCGAAGAACTCCGCACCCAGCCCGAACGACTGGTGCCGGTGAGCTGGGCGGCCACCACGAACGCGGTGTTCCTCGTCGCCATCCAGGTGGAGGCGCTCGACCGGCATCGGCTGCTCTCGGATGTGACGAGAGTGCTCGCCGACGAACGCGTCAACATCCTGTCGGCGTCGCTGACGACGAGCCGCGACCGCGTCGCTATCAGCCGATTCACCTTCGAGATGGGCGATCCCAAACATCTCGGCCACGTGCTGAACGTGGTCCGCAACGTCGAAGGCGTCTACGACGTGTACCGGGTGACCTCGGCGAGCTGAGCCGCGCCCCGGCACACGGGTGCGGGCTCAGTCGTCGTCGCTGACCGACGCCTTCGTGATGTTCAGCTGAGTCTTCGGCAGGCCGTTGGTCGCCGTGGATCCCGGTCCCGGAGCGATGCCGCCCGCGGCGATCTGGTCGACGATCTTCATACCGTCCCGGTCGACCTTGCCGACGACGGCGAGAGTCGGAGTCAGCTTCGAATCCTTGGTGAAGATGATGAAGTTGCCGCTGCCGGTGTTCGTGCGGGAACCGTCCTCGGCGTTGGTGTTGACGATCGCCACTGTGCCGCGCGGATAGATGACGGCGTCGGGGGAGCCCATCTGGGCCGTCTGCGGATCGATCGGGACGGTGCGCAGACCGTGCGGCGGCTCGTCCGGCGAACTCCAACCGGGCGCCCCGATACCGGTGAGGGTCGGATCGCCGCACTGCAGACCGCGGATGTTCTCGGTGTTCCACAGCTGCGAGCAGCCGGTGTCGTCGTAATAGCCTGCGGAGGCCAGGGTGAGGAACGCGTTCGCATTGCACGCGGCGGTGCTGCGATCGACGGCGATCGAGATGTCGCCCTTGTCGGTCGTGAACGTCACATCCGCGGTCCCGGAGTTGCGGGGGCGGTCGTCGGGCTTAGCCGACTTGCGCTCCTTCTGCGAACCGTCCTTGAGCTGCTTGATGAGCGATTCGACCTCTGCCTTCTGATCGGCGGGCGCCTGCGGCAACGCCTGGGTGAGTCGATCGATCTGCGCTTTGAAGTCGGACGGGGCGTCCGCGTACGTGCACTGGGCGTGACGACCGTTGTCCCACGACCGCCACCAGAAGTAACCGCCCACCGCGGCGATGGCGACGACGACGACGCCTGCGGCGGCGATCATCGAGAGGCGCCGCTTCTTCGCGGCCTGCTTCTCGCGCTCCAGCCGTTCTTCGAGCTTGCGGCGGGCGGCCTCGCGACGCTCTTCGTTGGTCGACACGCTGGTGGAACCTCCTGTACGCGGGTGCCGTCGGCGGTCTCGTCCGCACGGCGCGACCCATGCTATCGCAGAGCCGTGAGAGGTCGATGAGACAATGGAGTCCGACGCACACCGAATGTGCCGACGATCGAAGGGACTTCAGCGCAGTGTTGATAGCGGGATTCGCCGCGGGGGCTTTCCAGACCAACTGCTACCTCGTGGCCGACGGGCCCGGTTCGGAAGCGGTCGTCATCGATCCGGGGCAGGACGCGGCGCCGCAGGTCCGCGCCGCGCTCGCCGAGTACTCGCTGACCCCGGTCGCGATCTTTCTGACGCACGGTCACCTCGACCACACCTGGAACGCGCAGGAGTTGGCCGACGAGTACTCGATCCCGGCCTACATCCACGCCGACGATCGTCCGATGCTGACCGATCCGGGGATGGGCATCGGTTCGGCCCTCTCGTCGATGATCGCCGGTCTGGAGTTCCGCGAGCCGGAGAAAGTGGTCGAATTCGTCGACGGGGAGGACGTGGAGGTGGCCGGTGTGCGGTGGGCCGTCGACCACGCACCCGGGCATTCGCGCGGCAGCGTCCTGTTGACCCCCGATCTGCCCGTCGATCCGGAGACCGGGAGAGCGGTTTCGGTCTGCTTCTCCGGCGACGTGCTGTTCAACGGTTCGATCGGCCGCACCGATCTGCCCGGCGGCAGTCACCAGCAGCTGCTCGACTCCATCGCGGCCAGACTGATGCCGCGCGACGACGACCAGGTGATCCTGCCCGGCCATGGACCGCAGACGACGATCGGCGCCGAGCGCACCGGGAACCCGTTCCTCGTCGATCTGCCCGATGTGAAGAAGAAGGGACGTTTCGGACTGTGAGCGAGTTCTCCGCGCCGAAAGGCATTCCGGACTATTTCCCGCCGGCCTCGGCGGACTTCGTCGCCGTCCGGTCCGCGCTGACCGACGCCGCCTACCGGGCGGGTTACGGACACATCGAGCTGCCGATCTTCGAGGAGACCGCGCTGTTCGCGCGCGGTGTCGGCGAGTCGACCGACGTCGTCAGCAAGGAGATGTACACCTTCGCCGACCGCGGCGGCCGCACGGTGACGCTGCGTCCGGAGGGGACGGCCGGGGTGATGCGTGCGGTGATCCAGCACGGTCTGGACCGCGGTCAGCTCCCGGTGAAGCTCTGCTACTCGGGTCCGTTCTTCCGCTACGAGCGGCCCCAGGCGGGTCGCTACCGCCAGCTGCAGCAGGTGGGCGTCGAGGCGATCGGCGTCGACGATCCGGCGCTGGACGCGGAGGTGATCGCGATCGCCGACGAGGGCTACAAGCGGCTGGGACTCACCGGCTACCGCCTCGACCTGACCTCGCTCGGCGACGACACGTGCCGTCCGCAGTACCGGGAGGCGCTGCAGGAGTTCCTGCTCGGGCTCGACCTGGACGAGGCCACGCGCGAGCGCGCCCGCATCAATCCGCTGCGTGTGCTCGACGACAAGCGCCCCGAGATCAAGGCGATGACCGCCGACGCCCCGCTCATGCTCGATCACCTCAGCGAGTCGGCCCGCGACCACTTCGCGAAGGTCACCGGCCACCTCGACCGGCTCGGCGTCGAGTACGTGATCAACCCGCGTCTGGTCCGCGGCCTGGACTACTACACCAAGACGACCTTCGAGTTCGTGCACGACGGGCTCGGCGCGCAGTCGGGCATCGGCGGCGGTGGCCGCTACGACGGTCTGATGAAGCAGATCGGCGGGAAACAGGAGCTCTCCGGAATCGGGTTCGGCATCGGCGTCGACCGCACGATTCTGGCGCTGCAGGCCGAGGGCGTCTCGGTGGCCGGCGCCGGACGGGTCCAGGTGTTCGGCGTCCCGCTGGGCGACGACGCGAAGGCCGAGATGGTCGCGATCGCCGGTCGTCTCCGCGACGCGGGTGTCACCGTCGACCTGGCCTACGGCGACCGCGCCCTCAAGGGCGCCATGAAGGCCGCCGACCGCTCCGGCGCGCGCCTGGCCCTGGTCCTCGGCGAACGCGAGCTCGGCGAGCGGATCGTCGAACTCAAGGACCTCGGCGACGGCTCCCAGGAGTCGGTGGCGCTCGACGACGTCCTCGCCGAGGTCCAGCGCCGACTCGACTCCTGACATCCGCGGCTCCCGGCTGCTTCCGCGGCAGTCGGGGAGGCCGCGGATGCCGGTGGCGGCCGCGGATGCGCCGACGCGGCGGTCAGCCGTATCGGATTCCGATCCTGTCGTAGCGCTCTTCGAGTCTGGCGACCAGTCGGCCGGCGCGCAGGTCGTCCCAGATCCACCGTCCGACGTCGAGGCCGAGCGCGCGCAGGCCGTCCTCGCGAAGCTTCTCCCGGATCACCACCTGCTCGGGCGGTTCGCCCCGACGCATCTCGCGACGGTACTTGACGAGGCCGTCGAACTCGCCGACGAAGACCCCGTCGACACCGAAATCGCATCGCGCCAGACGACCCGAGCCGAGCAGGTGCTCGACCTGAAGGTCGGGAAGTGGCAGCGCGGCGTCGATCATCTGCGCGCGGCTCCACGACTCGCCGGGCGATTCGGCTCGGGGATCGGCGAACGAGTACGCGCGACGAGCCATCGCGACCCCGCGCTTGCTCCTGCGCAGGTGCCTCTCCATCCCCTCGGTGCTCGCACCGGCGCGCAGTGCGGCGTCGAACACCGTCAGCGCCTCGGGCAGATCGTCACGGGCGGTCGCGAGGTCGACGCAGGTGCGTTCGAGGCTGGTGACGACGACCCCGTCGACCTCCACCACGTCGTCCGGGCCGAACAGTCCCGCGTGCACGATGCGGCCCCGCGCCTGGTGCCGCCGCCGTCGCGTCCGTTGGTGACGTGGACGTGCGTCCGGTCGGGGAAGAGGGTCGGCAACCCGTGTACGGCCGCCGCGGAGTCGTGGCTCAGCACCGGCTTTCCGACGCCCGTCGCGGCCGCGATGCACGTCGCGATGTAGACGAGGTCCGCGGCGTCGTCTCGACCGGCCAGCGGCCGCGTCGGGATGTACCTCCCGCGTCCGACGCCGTGGATCTCGTGACGACGCAGCGCGCCGGAGATCGTGCGTTCGCTGATACCGGACGCGAGAGCGACGTCACGGTGGATGATTCCGTATCGATCTACTGGCCATGTCATGGCCTGAAGTACACGCGCGAATCCCGAAAAGCGCACCCGCGTTGTCCACAGGGTCGTCGCACCACCGGCATTCGCGGGCTCCGCCGACATGCGCGGCATTCCCGACGGCCGCGGGCGTCTGCGGGTGCCGCGGATGCGGCGCGTCGACTGGCGGAGATGAACGAGCTTACAGGTCGTCGGTCGCGAACGTGTCGCAGCGCTTCGGGTCGCCCGACTCGTAGCCGGTGGTGAACCAGCGGACGCGCTGTTTCGCGCTGCCGTGGGTCCAGCCCTCGGGGTTGGAGTTGGCACCCTGGATGGTGTCGTCGCCGATGGCCTTCGCGGACTGGATGACGGTCGCGATCTGGTCGTCGGTCAGCGGAGCCAGCATGGCGTCGGGGCCGTCGTCGGCGTGGTTGGCCCACACGCCCGCGAGGCAGTCGGCCTGCAGCTCGATGCGGACCGAACCGTCGTTGCCCATCCGCTGTCCTTTCGCGAGGACGCCGGTGAGATTCTCGACGTGGTGGCCGTACTCGTGGGCGACGACGTACATCTGAGCGAGCGGACCGTCCGATCCGCCCATGCGTTTGAGCTCGGAGAAGAAGCTCGGATCGAAGTACGCGGTCTGGTCGGCGGGGCAGTAGAACGGGCCCATCGCCGACGACGCGGCACCGCATCCGGTGTCGATGCCCCCGGAGAAGATGGTCATGTCGGCGTCGGTGTAGCCGTTCATCAGCTTCGGCCACACCTGGTTCAGGCTGTTCTTGGTGGCCACCAGCCGACACACGTCGTCGGAGTTGGCCAGTTCGACGGTGCACTCGTCGATGTGCTGCTGCAGGGCCGCCTGGTCGCCGGTCGCCTGCTGACCCGACGACGTGTCCGCGCCGCCCATGATGTCGCCGGGATTGACGCCGAACAGCAGCGCGACGATCGTGACGACGAGACCGAGTCCGCCGCCCATCGCGATCCGGCCGCCACCGCCTCCGCCGCCGCCCGCGGAGACTCCGCCGGTGTTCAGCGGGCCGCTTCCCTGGAAAGTCATGCGAACACGATATCCGGTGCCCACGGCGGATCGGGGGACTGTCGCACAGACAGTCGATCCAGGTGTCGCTTTGTCGGGACCGGACCGTAGACTGGGTCGAGATCATCTTGTCCTTATCAGGAAGGAACCCAGTGCTCCGCACGCATTTCGCCGGATCGTTGCGCCGCGAGAACGCCTCGCAGACTGTCACCGTAGCCGGTTGGGTGGCTCGTCGACGCGACCACGGCGGGGTCGTCTTCATCGACCTCCGCGACTCCTCGGGCCTGGTCCAGGTGGTGTTCCGCGACGAGAAGGTGGCCGAGGCCGCCCATAAGCTCCGTGCCGAGTTCTGCGTGCAGGTGACCGGCGAGATCGAGGTCCGTCCCGACGGCAGCGAGAACACTGCCCTCGCGTCCGGCGCCGTCGAGCTCAACGCCCGTGAACTCGTCGTCCTGAACGAGTCGGCGCCGCTGCCGTTCCAGCTCGACGAGCAGCCCGGCGAGGAGGCGCGTCTGCGCCACCGGTACCTCGATCTGCGACGCGAGGGTCCGGCCAAGGCGATCCGGCTGCGCTCCAAAGTGAGCGCCGCGGCCCGCGAGGTGCTCGGCGGTCACGACTTCGTCGAGATCGAGACCCCGACGCTGACCCGCTCGACGCCCGAGGGCGCCCGCGACTTCCTGGTGCCCGCGCGCCTGCAGCCGGGCAGCTTCTACGCTCTGCCGCAGAGCCCGCAGCTGTTCAAGCAGCTGCTCATGGTGGCGGGTATGGAGCGCTACTACCAGATCGCGCGCTGCTACCGCGACGAGGACTTCCGGGCAGACCGCCAGCCCGAGTTCACCCAGCTCGACATCGAGATGAGCTTCGTCGACGAGGACGACGTGATCGCCCTCGCCGAGGAGATCCTGGTGGCGCTGTGGAAGCTGATCGGGTACGAGATCACCACCCCGATCCCGCGGATGACCTACGCGGACGCCATGGCGCGCTACGGCTCCGACAAGCCCGACCTCCGCTTCGGCATCGAGCTGGTGGAGTGCACCGAGTTCTTCGCCGACTCGCCGTTCCGCGTGTTCCAGGCTCCGTACGTGGGCGCCGTCGTCATGGAGGGCGGCGCCTCGCAGCCGCGCCGCCAGCTCGACGCCTGGCAGGAGTGGGCCAAACAGCGCGGCGCCAAGGGGCTGGCCTACATCCTGGTCCAGGAGGACGGCTCGCTGACCGGGCCGGTCGCCAAGAACATCTCCGACGCCGAGCGCGACGGCATCGTCGCCCACGTCGGGGCGCGGCCCGGCGACGCGATCTTCTTCGCGGCGGGCGCCGTCAAGTCCTCGCGTGCGCTCCTGGGCGCCGCGCGCGGCGAGATCGCGAACAAGCTCGGCCTCATCAACGACGGCGACTGGGCGTTCACCTGGGTCGTCGACGCGCCGATGTTCGAACCGGCGGGCGACGCCGTGGAGGCGGGCGACGTCGCCGTCGGCTCCGGAGCCTGGACCGCCGTGCACCACGCGTTCACCTCGCCCAAGCCGGAGTGTCTCGAGGACCTCGAGGCCGATCCGGGCGCGGCCGTCGCCTACGCCTACGACATCGTGTGCAACGGCAACGAGATCGGCGGCGGATCGATCCGCATCCACCGACGTGACGTTCAGGAACGTGTCTTCGCGATCATGGGCATCAGCGAAGAGGAGGCGCAGGAGAAGTTCGGCTTCCTGCTGGACGCCTTCGCCTACGGCGCACCGCCGCACGGCGGCATCGCCTTCGGCTGGGACCGCATCACCTCGCTGCTCGCCGGCGAGTCGTCGATCCGCGAAGTGATCGCCTTCCCGAAGTCCGGCGGCGGCGTCGACCCGCTCACCGATGCGCCCGCGCCGATCACCGCGGCGCAGCGCAAGGAGTCGGGTATCGACGCCAGACCCGCCGTCAAGAAGCGGGACGAGAGCTCGGTGGCAGCTCAGGAGGGACAGGCGTCCGGCGCCTGATCTGAACATGACCCTAGTGGCACACGATCGGATCGATGCCGTGCTCGACGCGACGCAGGACATCCTGACGCGTCGAGCCGGTGCCTCCGTCCGCATCGACGACCCCGAAGACCTCGGCGGCTCCGGACGCAGCACGGTGCTGCGCGTCCGGGTCGCCGACAACCCCGTCTCCCTGGACCGGACGCTGGTGGTGAAGGCCTTCGACGACAACTCCGAGTCCGCACAGGTGCTGCGCGAGATCGCGTCGTACCGTTACGCGACCGCCCTCCCGACCGCGTCTCGGCCGGGACCGCAACTGCTGGCATCCGATCTCGACACGCGGATCCTGGTCCTGACCGACCTCGGCAACGGTCGCGGCATGCTCGACCAGCTCGCCTCACCCGACGTCGACGAGGTCCGACGCGGTGTCAGCGCGTGGGGCCAGGCGCTCGGTCGGATGCACGCCGCCACCTACGGCGGCGAGGACGACTTCAGAGCCTTGCTGCGCGTGTCCGGTCGCGGCGGCCGACGCCCGGACGCCGACGCCCTCGCGGCGGGCATCGGTCGGGAGGCCGCGGCCTCGGTGCGGCGCGCCGACGAGGTCGCCGCGGAGGTGGGCATCGACGTCCCCGGCGAGTTCGGCGACGTCCTCTCCGCGGGACTCGAACTGTTCAGCGACAGCCGGTTCCGCGCGTTCAGTCCGTCGGACGTCGGTCCGGAGAACATCCTGATCAACGACGACGGCGTGCAGTTCATGGACTACGAGTGGGGCGCCTTCCGCGATGCCGCACTCGACGTCGCGTATGCGCTGACGACGTTCCCGGCCGCGTTGTCGGATCAGGCGTCGACTCGCCGCGTGGAACTGGAGTCGGCGCTGATCGACGCCTGGCGGTCGGAGGCGTCGCCGCTGTGGCCCGCGCTCTCGGACGACCGGACGCTGCACACACGCCTGATCACCGCGTGCACCCTCTGGGCGTGGTTGGGCACCTACTGGATGCTCGAGTCCGACACGTCCGGACACGATTGGGCCCTGCACACCTCCGATCCGCGCGTGGTGACCATGCGCTGGGCCGATCTCGCGGACACGGTCGACGATTCGGTCGGCGCCGAGGACGTCCAGGTGGTCGGCGAGGTGGCCCGCAGCATGGAGCGGGCGCTGCGCCGCCTCTGGTTCGAGTGAGTTCCCGGTGACCGAGGACAGCCTCTTCGACGATGTCGGAACTGCACGTCGGTCGGCGCCGACGACCCCCGCGCCGTCCGCGCCGCTGGCCGTCCGGATGCGTCCCACCTCGCTCGACGAGGTGGTCGGGCAGGACCATCTGCTGGGCGAGCGGTCGCCGTTGCGGCGGCTCATCGCCGGATCCGGCGGCTCCTCGGTGATGCTGTACGGCCCGCCCGGTACCGGCAAGACGACGATGGCCTCGCTGATCAGCCAGGCCACCGGCGGCAGCTTCGAGGCGCTGTCGGCGCTGTCGGCCGGCGTCAAGGAGGTCCGCGCGGTGATCGACGCCGCTCGCCGTCGTCTGGTCGGCGGCGAGCAGACGGTCCTGTTCATCGACGAGGTGCACCGCTTCTCCAAGACTCAGCAGGACGCACTGCTCGACGCCGTCGAGAACCGCATCGTGCTGCTGGTGGCCGCGACCACCGAGAACCCGTCGTTCTCCGTGGTCGCGCCGCTCCTGTCCCGGTCGCTCGTCCTGCACCTGCGCTCGCTCACCGACGACGATGTGAAGACGCTGCTGCGGCGGGCCACGACCGATCCGCGCGGGCTCGACGGCACCGTCGAACTGTCCGAGGAGGCCCTCGATCACCTCGTCGCGGTGTCCGGCGGCGACGCCCGGCGCGCTCTGACGGCGCTGGAGGCCAGCGCCGACGGCGCGACGGACGCCGTGGTCTCCGTCGCCGACGTGGAGGCCGCGATCGATCGCGCCGCCGTCCGCTACGACCGCTCCGGCGACCAGCACTACGATGTGACCAGCGCGTTCATCAAATCGATTCGCGGATCCGACGTCGACGCCGCTCTGCACTACCTGGCGCGGATGATCGTGGCGGGGGAGGACCCCCGGTTCATCGCGCGGCGTCTGATGATCCATGCGAGCGAGGACATCGGCATGGCCGATCCCACCGCGCTGCAGACCGCCGTCGCCGCCGGGCACGTCGTTCAGATGGTCGGCATGCCGGAGGCGCAGCTCGCACTGGCGCAGGCGACGATCCATCTCGCGACCGCACCGAAGTCCGGCGCCGTCACCTCGGGGCTCGGTGCGGCCGTCGCGGACATCTCGGCGGGCAAGGTCGGCGCGGTGCCCCCGCATCTGCGGGACGGGCACTATGCGGGCGCCAAGAAGCTGGGGAACGCCGTCGGCTACAAGTACCCGCACGATCATCCGGACGGTGTTCTGCCCCAACAGTATCCGCCGGACGGACTGGTGGGCGCGGACTACTATCAGCCCACCGATCACGGTTTCGAGCGGGAACTCGGCCCGCGCGTGGGCAAGCTGCGCTCGATCGTGCGCGGCATCGCGGGCCGCGGCCGCCGCAACTGACACGCGAGCCGCCGACTGTGATGCAGGCCCACGGTCGCGCCCCGGTAAACTCGCCGGTGAATCATCGCCCGAATTCGACGAAGGACACCCCGCAGTGCAGACGCATGACATCCGGAAGCGCTTCCTGGACCATTTCATCCGGGCCGGACACACCGAGGTGCCCAGCGCATCGCTGATCGTCGACGACCCGAACCTGCTGTTCGTGAACGCGGGCATGGTGCCGTTCAAGCCGTACTTCCTCGGCGACCAGACACCGCCGTACGAGCGCGCCACCAGCGTCCAGAAATGCGTGCGCACCCTCGACATCGAGGAGGTCGGTGTCACCACCCGCCACAACACGTTCTTCCAGATGGCGGGCAACTTCTCCTTCGGCGACTATTTCAAACGCGATGCCATCTCGTTCGCGTGGACACTGCTGACGAACCCGGTCGCCGAGGGCGGCTACGGCATCGACCCGACCCGCCTGTGGCCGACGGTCTACCTCGACGACGACGAGGCCGAGGCCATCTGGCGCGACGAGATCGGCGTGCCCGCCGAGCGCATCCAACGGCGCGGACAGAAGGACAACTTCTGGTCGATGGGCGTGCCCGGACCGTGCGGCCCGTGCTCGGAGATCTTCTACGACCGCGGACCGGAGTACGGCGTCGAAGGCGGTCCGGAGGCCGACGAGGATCGCTACATCGAGATCTGGAACCTCGTCTTCATGGAGAGCATCCGGGGCGAGGGCGGCGGCAAGGACGGCTACGAGATCCTCGGTGCGCTCCCGAAGAAGAACATCGACACAGGTATGGGGATCGAACGTGTCGCCTGCATCCTGCAGGGCGTCGACAACGTCTACGAGACCGATCTGTGCCGCCCGATCATCGACCTGGCCGCCGACCTCAGCGGCCGGAGCTACAGCGCCGGTCGTCACGAGGACGACGTCCGCTTCCGCGTGGTCGCCGACCATGCCCGCACCTCGGTGATGCTCATCGGCGACGGCGTGGTCCCGTCCAACGAGGGCGGCGGATACGTGCTGCGCCGCCTGCTGCGCCGCGTGGTCCGCTCGATGCGTCTGCTCGGCGCCAGCGAGCCGACGATGGGTCGCATCGTGGAGGCCGTCATCGATCTGATGAGCCCGTCGTACCCGGAACTGGAGCAGCAGCGCGCCCACATCGTCGCCGTCGCGGTGGGCGAGGAGGCGAGCTTCTCCAAGACCCTGGCCGCCGGTTCGAAGCTGTTCTCCGAGGCCGCCGACGCCACGAAGGCACACGGCAGGACGCAGCTCAGCGGTACCGACGCGTTCACCCTGCACGACACGTACGGCTTCCCGATCGACCTGACGCTGGAGATGGCGTCCGAGGCGGGCCTGGAGGTCGACCGCGACGGATTCGCCGAGCTCATGGCCGCCCAGCGCAGCCGCGCCAAGGCCGACGCGACCGCGCGCAAGTCGTCCCACGCCGATCAGACCGTGTACCGCGAGTTCCTCGACCGCGGCCCCACGGTGTTCACCGGCTTCGACGAACTGGTCTCCGAGGCCCGTGTCCTCGGTCTGGTGGCGGGCGGCGAACGCGTCCGTTCGGCCGCCCCGGGCACCGAACTCGAAGTGATCCTGGATCGCAGCCCGCTGTACGCCGAGGCCGGCGGCCAGACGGCCGACCAGGGCGTCATCACGACCTCCGACGGCGTCCGGCTCTCGGTCAAGGACGTGCAGAAGGTCGGCAAGCAGGTGTGGCTGCACCGCGTGATCGTCGACGAGGGCGAGATCGCCGAAGGCGACGAGGTCCTGGCCAGCGTCGACGCGGGCTGGCGCCACGGCGCCACGCAGGGGCATTCGGGCACCCACCTGGTCGGTGCGGCGCTGCGACAGATCCTCGGTCCGACCGCCACCCAGGCCGGTTCGCTGAACCGGCCGGGCTACCTGCGCTTCGACTTCCATTCGGCCACCGGGCTCAGCGACGAGCAGCGCGCGCAGATCGAACAGATCTCCAATGAGGCCGTCGAGGCGAACTACCAGGTCAACACCTTCGAAACGGAACTGGCCAAGGCCAAGGCGATGGGTGCGATGGCGCTCTTCGGCGAGAACTACGGCGACCGCGTGCGTGTGGTCGAGATCGGTGGACCCTTCTCCATGGAGTTGTGCGGTGGTACGCACGTCGGCAGTTCGGCGCAGGTCGGCCCGATCACGGTGATCGGCGAGTCGTCGGTCGGTTCGGGCGTACGCCGCGTCGAGGCGTACGTCGGCATGGACTCGTTCCGCTACCTGTCCAAGGAACGGGCGTTGATGGCCGGGTTGGCGTCCTCGCTCAAGGTGCCCTCCGATCAGGTCCCGGGGCGGGTCGAGCAGCTCGTGGCCCGCCTTCGCGATGCCGAGAAGGCGGTCGAGGCGGCCAAGGCGGAGCAGGCGCGGGCCGCCGTGTCCGGTCTGATCGATCAGGCGCGCACCGTCGGCGACACCCTCGTCGTCGCCGGTCGCGTCGCCGACGGTGTGGACGCGAACGGACTGCGTGCGCTGGTCACCGACCTGCGCGGCCGGGTGGCCGACCGCAACGCCGTGGTCGCCCTGTTCTCCGTGGACGGCGACAAGGTCCCGTTCGCGGTCGGCACCACCGACGCCGCACGCGCGGCGGGCATCAAGGCGGGTGACGTCGTCAAGGAGATCGCGCCGCTGGTGGCCGGTCGCGGCGGCGGCAAGCCCGATCTGGCGCAGGGCTCGGGAACCGATGCCGCGGGCGTCGACGCCGCGCTGGTGCGTCTGGCCGACGTCGTCGGGGGCCGATGATCACCCCTCGCGGGCGGCGAGTGGCGATCGATGTGGGCAGCGTCCGCATCGGCGTCGCCGTGTGCGATCCCGACGGGATCCTGGCGACGCCGGTCGAGACGGTGCGCCGCGCCAAGGACGGCAGTGACATCGCGCGCATCATCGAGATCATCGACGAGTACGAGGCGATCGGCGTGGTCATGGGTCTGCCCCGTACCCTCTCGAACACCGAGGGGCCCGCGGTCAGGGCCGCGCGCGGCTTCGGAAAAGCGCTGGCGGCGGGTCTGGCCGGGCGCGAGACCGGCGGCGATGTGCCGATCGAATTCTACGACGAACGACTGACGACAGTCACCGCGACGGCGGCATTACGGGCAAGTGGTGTGAAGGCGAAGGATGCGCGCGCCGTCGTGGATCAGGCGGCCGCGGTGGCTATTCTTCAGGGATGGTTGGACGGGAGACGGTGATGTGTGCCCCGCCTATGAGGAGGAACGACCGACGTGAGTGATCAGGACCGGACATCCCGACCGGGTGACGACGATGCGCGACGGTTCTTCACCGACTCGTCCTCCGCGCAGGCCGCCAACCGGCATCGGCGTCGCCGCGGTCCGGGAGACCCGACGACCACGGGCAGCATTCCGATCGTCCGCGTGGACAACGCCTTACCGGATCCGACGATCGAGTATCGGACGCCGGAGCCGCCGGCCGGCGCCTCGCCGTACTTCGAGGTCCGCTACCGGAGCACGGCGGAGCCGACGATGCAGTTCTCCGAACCCAAGTGGGAGGAGCGGTACCGAGCCGCGCATCGTGCGCCGGAGCCGACGCCCGAGCCGCCGCGCACCCCAGAACCGCCGCGCACCCCAGAACCGCCGCGAGTGTCAGAGCCGCCGCGAGTCTCGGAGCCGCCGCGCACCGCCGTGCCGCGACGCGGCGTCGAGCCGGATGTTCCCGCCGAGGCGACGACCGGACCGATCGAGGTGGTTCCGGCGGCCGAGCCGCGCCATGCGGCCTCCGGCGAGCCCTGGCACGAGTCCGGTCCGGAGTTCACCCCTGATTTCGACGTCCTCGAACCCGTTCCCGAGGAGATCGGCAGCGCCCCGCGAGAGATCCAGGTGGTGCCTGCCCCAGAGGAGCCGCTGTACGTCGGCGGCGACGATGCGGCGCCGCCACCGGACATCCTCGACGACGATCCGGACGGGGTCGGCGGGGCGATGCCCGAACGCAGTCGCAACAAGCGGCTGCTGCTCGGCATCGGTCTGGTCGTGCTGGTCGTGATCCTCGTCGTCGGCGGGCTCGGTCTGAAGTTCTTGGGCGTCTTCGACTCGCGCACCGACTACAGCAGCACGACCGGTTCGGGTTCGGTACTGGTCGAAGTACCCGCCGACGCCGCCATCCGCGACGTCGGTCAGACGCTCGCCGACGCGGGTGTTGTCGGCAGCAAGCGGGCGTTCGTGGACGCCGCGGAGAACGGGCCGGGGGTGCCCGCGGGCTTCTACGACCTGCCGAAGGGACTGTCGGCCAAGGCCGCCGTGGACATGATGAGCGGCACGGACAAGCGCGTCGGACGCATCGTGGTCCCCGAGGGCCTCCAGCTGGACTCGACCAAGAGCACCGGCGGTGAGAGCCGACCGGGCGTGTTCGAGATGATCTCGAAGGCGACGACCTTCACCACCGACGACGCGAAGTACGGGGTGAGCGTCGCCGATCTGGACAAGGCGGCGGCCGACGCGTCGCCCGCCGACCTCGGTGTTCCCGCATGGGCCGCGAAGCAGGTCCAGGCCCTCACCGGCGATCATCGGCGCATCGAGGGACTCATCGCGTCGGGCGCCTGGGAGAACGTCGACCCGCGTCTGGACGCGACGCAGATCCTGCGTGAACTCATCACCCGCAGCGTCTCGCGGTACACCGCGTGGGGTCTGCTGGGCGACAACAGCACCGGGCGGTCGCCGTACGACACGCTGATCCTCGCGTCGATCGTGGAGGCCGAGGCACGCAAGGACGAGGACTTCCCGAAGGTCGCGCGAGTGCTGCTCAACCGGCTCGACAAGGGGCAGCGCCTCGAGATGGACTCGACGGCCAACTACACCGCCGACGTGCGCGCGAACGACGTGCACGGTGACGTCTACGACGGCGACAACCCGTGGAACACCTACAAGCACGAGGGTCTGCCGCCGACCCCGATCGGAGCCGTCGGCGATCGTGCGCTGCGCGCCACCGAGAGTCCGGCACCGGGTAAATGGCTGTACTTCGTGACCGTCGACGAGAACGGCACCACGCTGTTCGCGAACACCTTCGCCAAGCACAATCAGAACCGAGAGGTGGCCTGCCGCAACGGGTTCCTGAAGGTCGGCTGTGCCTGATCCCGGCGCCCGCAAGGCGGCCGTGCTCGGGTCGCCGATCGGGCATTCGAAGTCGCCCGCGCTGCACCGCGCCGCCTACGCGGCCCTCGGTCTCACCGGGTGGACCTACGACGCGGTGGAGACGACCGCGGACGGACTCGCGGATCGAGTGCGCGGGTGCGGCGACGAGTGGATCGGCTTCTCGGTCACCATGCCGTGCAAATCGGCCGCACTGGCGTTCGCCGACGTCGTCACCCCGCGGGCCGAACTGATCGGATCGGCGAACACCCTGGTGCGCACGGCCGACGGGTGGCGCGCCGACTGCACCGACGTCGACGGCGTGACCGGTGCGTTGGCCGAGACCGGCCTCGCCGGACCGTGCTCGCGCGCCGTCGTGATCGGGGCGGGCGGCACCGCCCGTCCCGCGCTGGCCGCGCTCGCCGCCGCCGGGGTGACGGACGTGGCGGTGGTCGCCCGTGATGCGGGCCGAGCCGCGGGCGTCCTCGATCTGGCCGACCGCCTGTCGGTGCGCGCGCGTCTCGTCGGCTTCGAGGACTCCGCCGAACTCCGCGGCGAATGCGCGGCGTCGGATGTGACGATCTCCACCGTGCCCGCACCCGCGGCGGCGGTTCTCGCCCCGGCGGTCGCCGCGTCACGGCGGCTCGTCGACGTGATCTACGATCCGTGGCCGACTCCGCTCGCCACCGCGGTGGCCGAGGCCGGCGGCACCGTGGTCGGCGGTGTCGTGATGCTCCTGCACCAGGCCTACAGCCAGGTGGAGCAGTTCACCGGCAGGCCCGCGCCGAAGTCGGCGATGGCGTCGGCCGTCGGCCTGACGTCGTGACGACGGACCCCGGCCACCGTCCGTGATGCGGCCGTTCGTCCCGCGCGGACATCCGCATCGCCTTCGGTGTCCCGGTTACTCGCCGGTTGTGGACAACGCCCTTGGCAGGTGAGCGGACGGGGACGATGCTCGGGGCATGGTGGTCCTGACGATCGGTCTCCTCGCCGTCGCGTTCGCATGCGCCGTCGTCGACGCGCGGACCGGTCGCATACCCAACGCGCTGACGATGCCGGCGATCGGCGTCGTCGCGATCGTCGCGATGTTCCAGCCCGCCGTCGGGGCGTCCGCGGCCCTGTGCGCGGCCGTGTACGCGGTGGCCTTCGTGTGCGGGGCGTGCGGTGGGGGCGACGTCAAGCTCGCCGCGGTGGTCGGCGGGGCGGTCGGGAACCCCGCCGCGATCCTTCTCGTGGTGGTCGGGGCGGCCGTGCTGTCGCTGATCGCCGCCGCCGCGCGGCGACGGCGCACGACGGTCCACGGTCCGGCGATGGTGGGCGCGGCCGCCGCGGTCCTCGCGGCGGCGATGATCTGACGGATGATCTGACTGCTGCGGCACGCCGAGAACCTGTTTCTCCTGTTACTCAAGTGACTGTTGGTTCTCACGTGGCTGAAGGTACGATCGTTGCGTCGCCAAGCAGATCGGATCTCGCCATGTCGCTCACTCGTCGTACGTTCCTGGCCTCCGCGGTGGCGGGAGCCGGAGTCGCGGTCGCCGGACGGAGCGGGGGACGGGCGGCCGCGGCCGGATCGTCCGAGCTGCCGCCGTCGGGCGCGGCCGACCCGGGCCTGGGCACTCTGCTCGACTACGCGGTCGGAGTGCCGTCCGCCGCGGCCGTGCGCGGCGCGGGACATCGGGGAGTGATCCGCTACGTCTCCGATCGCCGACCGGGCGCCGAGTTCATGACCGGTAAACCACTGCTGCGCGCCGAGGCCGACCAGATGCGCGCCGCCGGGCTGGCGGTGGTCTCCTGCTACCAGTTCGGCAAGGCCGAGACCGCCGACTGGCTCGGCGGGTTCGCCGCGGGTCTCGAACACGCGCGGCGCGGCGACGAGCTGCACCGTCAGGCGGGCGGACCGGTGTCCGCGCCGATCTACGCGTCCATCGACGACGATCCGAGCGCCGAGCAGTTCTACCTGCGGATCGCACCGTATCTGGCGGGATGGAACGCTGTGGTCGGCCCCGGTCGAGTGGGGCTCTACGCCAACGCGCCGACCATCCAGCGGGCGGCGTCGCTCGGTCTGGCCACCCGCTTCTGGCAGCACGGATGGGGAACGCCTGCCGGCTACGTGCACCCGGCGGCGCATCTTCGCCAGCTGCCCGGGCAGTCGCGAGTCGGGGGCGTAGAGGTGGATGTGAACACGATCCTCAAGCCGGAATTCGGCGCCTGGACCTGACTCTGGAACAATCGAATCGTGCTGCGTTGGATAACTGCCGGAGAATCACACGGACCGGCCCTGGTCGCCATGGTCGAGGGAATGGTCGCGGGGGTGGACGTCACCTCCGCCGACATCGCCGAGCAATTGGCTCGGCGTCGCCTGGGCTACGGTCGCGGCGCCCGCATGAAGTTCGAGGCTGACAAGGTCACGATGATCGGCGGCGTGCGCCACGGCAAGACCCTCGGCGGCCCGATCGCCGTCGAGATCGGCAACACCGAGTGGCCCAAGTGGGAGAAGGTGATGTCGGCCGACCCCGTCGACGCCGATGAGCTCGCGGGTACCGCGCGCAACGCTGCGCTGACCCGCCCGCGGCCCGGACACGCCGACTACTCGGGCATGCTCAAGTACGGCTTCGACGACGCGCGCCCCATCCTCGAGCGCGCGAGCGCGCGGGAGACCGCGGCGCGAGTCACCGCGGGCACCGTGGCCCGCAACTTCCTCAAGCAGGTGCTGGGCGTCGACATCGTCTCGCACATCATCTCGATCGGCGCCAGCGAACCGTACGAGGGCCCCGCGCCGCGCGCAGGCGACCTCGACGCGATCGACGCCAGCCCGGTCCGCGCGTTCGGCAAGGACGCGGAGACGTCCATGATCGACCAGATCGAGGCGGCCAAGCGCGACGGCGACACGCTCGGCGGCGTCGTCGAGGTGATCGCGACCGGCGTGCCCGTCGGCCTCGGCTCGCACGTCAGCGGCGAGACCCGCCTGGACGCACGCCTGGCCGCCGCGCTGATGGGCATTCAGGCCATCAAGGGCGTGGAGGTCGGCGACGGCTTCGAGACGGCCCGCCGCCGCGGAAGCCAGGCCCACGACGAGATGGTGCCCGGCGCCGACGGCGTGCTGCGCTCCACCAACCGCGCAGGCGGTCTGGAAGGCGGTATGACCAACGGCGAGGATCTGCGCGTTCGCATCGCGATGAAGCCGATCTCCACGGTGCCGCGCGCCCTCGCCACCGTGGACATGACCACCGGCGAGACGGCCAGCGCCATCCACCAGCGCAGCGACGTGTGCGCGGTGCCCGCGGCGGGCGTCGTCGCCGAGGCGATGGTCGCCCTCGTCGTCGCGCAGGCCGCTCTGGAGAAGTTCGGCGGCGACTCGGTCACCGAGACCGGACAGAACGTCCAGGCCTACCTCGCCGGCGTGAACGCTCGCCCGCCGCGGCCGTGACGTCCCGCCCGGCCGTCGTCCTCACCGGATTCATGGGGTCGGGAAAGTCGACCGTCGGTCGTGCGCTCGGTGCACTCGGTCTCGACTTCGTCGACACCGACGCCGAGATCGAGCGACGGGCGGGCCGCACCATCCCGGAGATCTTCGCCGCCGACGGCGAAGACGGTTTCCGCGCCATCGAGGCCGACACCGTCCGCGACGTTCTGGCGACCTCCCGGGGGATCGTCGCCCTCGGGGGCGGATCACCGACCGTTCCGGCGATCCGTGAGGCGCTCACCGGACACCACGTCGTGTACCTGGAGATCGGCCCCGACGACGGCTACGAGCGGGTGAGCGGCTCCGACCGTCCCATGCTCGCCGATCCGGACCCGCGCGCCCGCTACGCCGCGATCCTGGCCTCGCGCGTCGACGCTTACCGCGCGGTGGCCGCGCAGACCGTCGACGCGGCGCGTCCGGTCGCGCAGATCGTCGCCGAGATCATCGAAGGACTGCCGAATTCAGGATGGACGCCGTACCGTCCGTCCGACGCCCCGCTGCAAGGAGAGAACTCATGACCGAACCGGTCACCGTCGCCGTCCGCGCCGCGTCGCCCTATGACGTGACCATCGGACGAGGTCTGCTCGACGACGTCGTCGCCGCGGCCCGGGGCGCCGATCGCATCACCATCGTGTACCAGCCGACGCTCGGCGCCACCGCGGAGCAGATCCGCGAGTATCTCGCCGAACGCGGATTCGACGCTCACCGCGTCGAGATCCCGGACGCCGAAGCGGGGAAGGACCTGTCGGTGGCGTCGTTCTGCTGGGAGGTCTTCGGGCGCATCGGCATGATGCGCAACGACAAGGTGATCAGCCTCGGCGGCGGCGCCGCCACCGACCTCGCGGGATTCGTGGCCGCCACCTGGATGCGCGGAATCGGCGTCATCCACGTCCCGACCACGCTGCTGGCCATGGTCGACGCGGCCGTCGGCGGCAAGACCGGTATCAACACCGATGCGGGTAAGAATCTCGTCGGCTCGTTCCACGAACCCGACGCCGTCCTCGTCGACCTGGCGACCCTGGAGACCGTGCCGCGCAACGAAGTCGTGTCCGGTATGGCCGAGGTCATCAAGGCGGGCTTCATCGCCGATCCGGTGATCCTCGATCTCGTCGAAGCCGACCCCGAAGCCGCACTGGACCCCGCGGGCGACGTACTGCCCGAACTCATCCGTCGTGCGATCCAGGTCAAGGCCGACGTCGTCTCGGCCGACCTCAAGGAGTCGTCGCTGCGCGAGATCCTGAACTACGGTCACACGTTGGCGCACGCGATCGAACGGCGCGAACAGTACAAGTGGCGCCACGGGGCGGCCGTCTCGGTCGGCATGGTGTTCGCCGCCGAGCTCGCACGCCTGGCCGGACGACTGGACGATGAGACCGCCGACCGGCACCGCGCGATCCTCGAACTCGTCGGACTCCCGACGTCGTACGACGCCGATGCGCTCAGCGCCCTGCTCACGACGATGGCCGGCGACAAGAAGAACCGCTCGGGCATGCTGCGCTTCGTCGTCTTGGACGGACTGGCCAAGCCCGGACGCCTGGAGGCGCCCGACCCGTCGCTCATCGCGGCCGCCTACTCGGCGATCTCCAAGGACGCGCCGACGGGCGGGGGAGCGATCCTGCTGTAGACGAGCCCCGGGGTTGGACGAGCGCCGGGTTGGACGAGCCCCAGGGGCGGACGAGACGAGTCGGGGTGGAGCAGTGCGGTCCGGTCAGCTCGCGACGGGCAACTGCGTCGTCTGCGCCTCGGCGGCCTCTTCGGCCTTGCGCTGTTCGCGACGGATGATGATGCGTCCCATCGACACGCCGAAGAACGCCGGGACGAACACGAGCAGGGCGACGAACGAGGTGCCCGCGATGATCTCGATCGGGAACGAGGCCTGTCCGATGCCGTTGAGCCAGCCCGCGGTGCCCACGATGTAGCTGACCAGGCACGAGACGAAGCCGGCGAGCAGCCCGGCCTTGAGCCAACGGACGGTCAGGTCCTCGTAGTCGTCGGGGTCGCTGTGGGCTTTGGCGTCTCGGATGCCGTCGATGCCGCCCCAGACGATGGCGACGACGATCACGATCGCGATCGTCACCCACGTGGCCGGCGTCTTCGACAGCGGCGACGAGATGATGAAGGCGCCGAGGATGAACCGTGCCGCGATCTGCACAATGGACATCACCACGCCACGAAGAAGCCACGAAGTCATGCCGAACACACTAGCGGTCTGGAACACGTTCAACAATGGAGACATACCGATGAGTAACCACAACAGTGCTCGTCGAACCGCCCTCGCGGCCTCGGCGAGCCTGGGCGAGGCCGACTCGATCGTCGTCAGCGATCCGACCAATCTCCGGTATCTGACCGGATTCACCGGCAGCAACGGTGCGGCGATCGTCTGGACCGGGGACGACCGGGCCGACGACCGGATCAGCACCGACGGCCGCTACATCACCCAGGTCGCCGAGCAGACCCCCGACCTCACGGCGATCATCGTGCGCGACTGCCCGGCGGAGCTGGTGCGCTACGCGGGCACGGTGCGGCCGGGCTCCCGCATCGCGATCGAGGGCCACGTGATGCCGGTCGCCGACTACCGGCGCCTCGTCGACCTCGCCGCCGAGACCGGATCGAGCATCGTCCCCGTCGGCGACGCGGTCGAGCGTCTGCGCATCGCGAAGGACCCCGACGAAGTGGAGTTGATCACGTCCGCCTGCCGGATCGGCGACGACGCCCTGGCCCGGTTGATCGCGCGCGGAGCCATCGCACCCGGCCGCACCGAACGACAGGTGGCCCGCGATCTGGAGTGGGCGATGTTCGACCTCGGCGCCGACGCGATCGCCTTCGAGACGATCGTCGCGACGGGACAGTGGTCCGCCGTGCCGCACCATCGCCCGACGGACGCCGTCCTCGCCACCGGCGACCTGGTCAAGATCGATTTCGGGGCCGTCGTCGGCGGATATCACTCGGATATGACACGGACCTTCGTCCTCGGGTCGCCCGCCGACTGGCAACGGGAGATCTACGACGTCGTCGCGACCGCCCAGCGTGCGGGCCGCGACGCGCTGGCCGTGGGGGCCGATCTGGCCGGAATCGACGCCGCGGCGCGCTCGGTGATCGCCGATGCGGGGTACGGACCGCGGTACGTGCACGGTCTCGGACACGGTGTGGGCCTGCAGATCCACGAAGCACCGGGAATCGGAGCCGCCGCGAGCGGTACACTGCCTGACGGCGCAACGGTCACTGTGGAGCCGGGTATCTACCTTCCCGGACGCGGTGGCGTGCGGATCGAGGACACCCTGGTGGTCACCGACGCCGGACCCCGGTCACTGACGACCGCGTCCCGGGCGCTGACCGCCCTGTAGAACCAACCGCCCGGCAGGCCACCGGCCCTGCACGACAACCCCGAGGAGACCTATCCATGGCGACGACCGCAGACTTCAAGAACGGCCTCGTTCTCAAGATGGACAACCAGCTCTGGCAGATCGTCGAGTTCCAGCATGTGAAGCCCGGCAAGGGCCCGGCCTTCGTCCGGACCAAGCTCAAGAACGTGACGTCGGCGAAGAACATCGACAAGACCTTCAACGCGGGCGTCAAGGTCGAGACCGCGACCGTCGACCGCCGCGACATGACCTTCCTGTACAAGGACGGCGCCGACTTCGTCTTCATGGACGGCGAGACCTTCGAGCAGATCAACATCGCCCCCGAAGTGGTCGGCGACGGTGCGCGCTTCATCCTGGAGAACATGACCGTGCAGGTCTCCACCCACGAGGGCGAGCCCCTGTCGGTGGAACTGCCGGTCACCATCGAGCTCGAAGTGACCCACACCGACCCGGGTCTGCAGGGCGACCGCTCCACCGGCGGCACCAAGCCCGCCACGGTCGAGACCGGCGCGGAGATCGCCGTTCCGCTGTTCATCAACACCGGTGACAAGCTGAAGATCGACTCGCGCGACGGCAACTACCTCGGTCGCGTCAACGGCTGATCAGGCTCGCGACGACCATCCCCATCCCACCACGACGACGAGTGACGAGAACTACCAGTGAGTGAAGCCAAGGGTCGCCACCGCATGCGCGGTCGTGCGGTCGACATCCTGTTCGAGGCGGAGGCCAAGGAGGTCCCCGCGACCCAGCTGGTGGCCGAACGCCGCGCCTGGTTCGCCGAACACGACGCCGTCGGCGAGATGACCGGCTACACGGTCACCCTCGTCGAAGGGGTCGCGGCGGACGCGGCGCAGATCGACGCCGTCATCTCCTCGCATCTGCAGAACTGGACACTGGAGAGGCTTCCGGCCGTCGACCGCGCGATCCTGCGCCTGTCGGTGTGGGAACTGCTCTACTCCAACGAGGTCGACATCAACGTCGTCATCGACGAGGCCGTCAAACTCGCCAAGGAGCTCTCCACCGACGAATCGCCCGCGTTCGTCAACGGTGTGCTGGGTCGCGTGGCCGAACTCGCCCCGCAGGTCCGCGCCGCCGCCTCCGCGGAATGACGTGCGAGCGGGCCGAAGCCCGGCCCGCTCGCGGCGCCCGCTGACGCGGGGGTAGACTTCTCGACAAGCGAAATTCCTTTAACGGACCGTCCTGTGAGGCGGGGAAGGAGGTCGGCTTGGCTCCGCCGGTCGATGATGCCCAGAACAAGCCGCAGCCGCGGGTCCTGCTCGACACCTCGGACGTCGGACGCACGGTGGCCCGCATGGCGCACCAGATCATCGAGAAGACCACCCTGGACGAGCCGTCCGCTCGCCGGGTGCTGCTGATCGGGATTCCCACCCGGGGCACGTCGCTGGCCCGTCGACTCGCCGAGAAGATCGCCGAGTTCACCGATGTGCGACTGCCCACCGGGTACCTCGACATCACGCTCTACCGCGACGATCTGCGCGATAAGCCGCACCGGCCCCTCGAACGGACCCTGGTCCCGGAGGGCGGGGTCGACGGTGCGCTGGTGATCCTCGTCGACGACGTCCTGTTCTCCGGCCGCACCGTCCGCGCCGCACTCGATGCGCTGCGCGATCTCGGCCGGCCGGCCGCGGTGCAACTGGCCGTGCTGGTCGATCGCGGACACCGCGAACTGCCGCTGCGCGCCGACTACGTCGGCAAGAACATCCCGACCGCCCGCGACGAGGACGTGCAGGTCCACCTCCTCGAGCACGACGGCGTCGATGAGGTGGTGCTCCGATGAAGCACCTGCTCTCGGCCGCCGACCTCTCGCGCGACGACGCGATCGACGTCCTCGACGAGGCGCAGCGCTTCGAGCAGGCGCTCGCCGGACGCGAGGTCCGCAAGCTGCCGACCCTGCGCGGCCGCACCGTGATGACGGTGTTCTACGAGAACTCCACGCGCACCCGGGTCTCCTTCGAGGTCGCCGCCAAATGGATGAGCGCGGACGCGATCAACGTCAGCGCCTCCAGTTCCTCGGTCAACAAGGGCGAATCCCTGCGCGACACCGCCAAGACGCTCCGCGCGCTGGGGGCGGACGCCCTCGTCGTGCGGCATCCCGCCTCGGGCGCCGCGGCGCAGATCGCGCGGTGGACCAACGACGGCAGCGATGTGCTGTCGATCCCCGGGCAGAGCGGACCGTCGATCGTCAACGCGGGCGACGGCATGCACGAGCACCCGACGCAGGCCCTGCTCGACGCCTACACGATCCGGCAGCGACTCGGCGGACTCGACGGCCGACGCGTGCTGATCGTCGGCGACATCCTGCACTCCCGGGTGGCGCGCTCGAACGCGCTGCTGCTGTCGACGCTGGGCGCCGAGGTCGTCCTCGTCGCACCGCCGACCCTGCTGCCGACCGGCGTCGACACCTGGCCGGTCCGCGTGGCCACCGACCTCGACTCCGAACTGCCCGGCGCCGACGCGGTCATGATGCTGCGCGTGCAGGCCGAGCGCATGAACGGCGGCTTCTTCCCGAGCAGCCGCGAGTACTCGGTGCGGTACGGACTCTCGGACCTGCGCATGGCGATGCTGCCCGAGCACGCGGTCATGCTCCATCCCGGGCCGATGCTGCGCGGTATGGAGGTCGGCTTCGACGTGGCCGACACCCCGCAGGCGACCGTCCTGGAACAGGTCCGCAACGGAGTGCACGTCCGCATGGCCGTGCTGTTCCGCCTCATCGCGGGCGCCGAGGACGCCGCGCCCGCCCACCACACCGCCATCGAATCTCAAGGAGACAAGTAGTGACCGTCGCCGGTTCGGCCCTGATTACCAATGTTCGGCCCTACGGTGACGGCGACCCGGTGGACGTCGCGGTCGTCGACGGCGTCATCGCGGCGATCGGCAGCGGACTCGACGCGCCCGAGGGCGCCGAGATCGTCGACGGTCGCGGCGGCGTCCTGCTGCCCGGATTCGTCGATCTGCACGCTCACCTGCGCGAACCCGGCCGGGAGGACACCGAGACCATCGCGTCCGGATCGCTCGCCGCGGCGCGCGGCGGCTATACGGCGGTGTTCGCGATGGCCAACACCGCGCCCGTCGCCGACAACTCGTCGATCACCGACCTGGTGTGGCGACTCGGCAGGGAGATCGGCCTCGTCGACGTGCATCCGGTCGGCGCGGTCACCGTCGGTCTGGCCGGCGAGCAACTCGCCGAGATGGGCATGATGGCCGACGGCGTCGCCAAGGTCCGCCTGTTCAGCGACGACGGGAAGTGCGTTCACGATCCGGTGCTGATGAAGCGCGCCCTCGAGTACTCGAGGGGGCTCGGCGTCCTGATCTCCCAGCACTCGGAGGATCCGCGACTGACCGTCGGCGCCGTCGCCCACGACGGTCCGACCGCCGCCCGGCTCGGTCTGGCCGGGTGGCCGCGTGCCGCCGAGGAGTCGATCGTCGCTCGCGACGCGCTGCTCGCTCGCGACGCCGGGGCGCGAGTGCACATCGCGCACGCGTCCACCGCGGGCACCGTCGAACTGATCAGGTGGGCGCGAAGTCAGGGCATCGACATCACCGCCGAGGTCACCCCGCATCACCTGCTGCTCGACGATTCCCGCCTGGAGACCTACGACGGCGTCAACAAGGTCAACCCGCCGCTGCGCGAGGCGAGCGACGTCGCCGCGCTGCGTCGGGCGCTCGCCGACGGGATCGTCGACTGCGTCGCCACCGATCACGCGCCGCACGCCTCCCAGGAGAAGTGCTGCGAGTTCTCCCAGGCCCGCCCGGGCATGCTGAACCTGGAGACGGCGCTGTCGGTGATCGTCGAGACCATGCTCGTGCCCGGTCTGCTCGACTGGCGGGGGGTGGCCCGGGTGATGAGCGAACGGCCCGCCGAGATCGTCGGACTCGACGACCAGGGCCGCCCGATCGCCGTCGGCGAACCGGCCAACCTCACCGTCGTCGACCCCGACCAGGAGTGGACGGTGCGCGGCGACGGACTGGCCAGCAAGTCGAGCAACACCCCGTACGAGGAGATGACACTGCCCGGCGTCGTGCGGGCGACGCTCCTGCGCGGACGAGTCACCGCACGCCGAGCGGCGGCGGACACGGTGGGAGAGTGGTCATGAGCAACACCCTGTACTACCTGCTGATCGCGCTCGGCGCGCTGTTCGTCTGGCTGATTCTGGTGGCGCTGGCCCTGCGCGGCTGGCGCAATCGGGGCCGTCGTCAGGAGGAGGCGGTCGGGGAGTTCCCCGATCTCCCCGCCGAGCTCGGCGAACCGGTCCGCGGACCGCACACCGGCCTGTACGTCGGCAGCACGCTGGCGCCGAGCTGGCAGAATCGCATCGCCATCGGCGACAAGGGCGACCGCGCCCTGGCCGAACTGACCGACTACGAGGAGGGCATCGCCCTCACCCGCCGGGGCGCCTCGCCGATCTGGATCCCGCGCGAGTCGATCGTCGCGGTCCGCACCGAGAACGGGCTCGCGGGCAAGGTCATGAGCCGCGACGGCGTCCTGGTGATCCGGTGGACCCTGCCGACCGGAACCCAGATCGACACCGGTCTGCGCGGCGACGACAAGTCGGCCTACCCCGAGTGGGTGGCCGCATACGAAGAACTCACCGAACGCGCTTTCGCCGACCTCGACGCGGCGGAACGCGAGTCCGGCACCACGAAAAAGAAGGAAGACTAGATGAGCAAGGCAGTACTGGTGCTGGAGAACGGCCAGGTGTTCACCGGACTGGCGTACGGCGCCACCGGCCGCACACTCGGGGAAGCGGTGTTCTGCACCGCGATGACCGGGTACCAGGAGACGCTGACCGACCCGAGCTACCACCGCCAGATCGTGGTCGCCACGGCGCCGCAGATCGGGAACACCGGCTGGAACACCGAAGACAGCGAGAGCCTGCTCGGCAAGCGGTCGTCGGTGCGCTGGGTGCCGGGAGAGCCGGGGAGCGGGCCTTATCAGACCTGGTCGGCGGACTTCATCGATCACGATGATCCGGGCAAGATCTGGGTCGCGGGCTACGCGGTCCGCAATCCGGCGCGCCGCGTGTCCAACTGGCGCGCCGGCTCGACCCTCGAAGGCGAACTCGCCGATCAGAGCGTCGTCTCGATCGCGGGCATCGACACGCGAGCCCTGGTCCGGATCCTGCGCGAGAACGGTTCGATGCGCGCGGGAATTTTCTCCGGCGACGCACTGGCCTCCACCGAGGAGATGCTCGACGCGGTCCGCGCCCAGCCGTCGATGGCCGGAGCCGACCTCGCCGCCGAGGTCAGCACCGCCGAGCCGTACGTCGTCGAGGCAGCGGGCGGACAGGCCAGATTGCGGGTCGCCGCGCTGGACATGGGCGTCAAGGCCAACACTCCGCGCATGCTCGCCGCCCGAGGCGTCGAAGTGCATGTTCTGCCGTCGACGGCGACCTACGACGACATCCGCGCGGTGAACCCGGACGGATTCTTCCTCTCCAACGGTCCCGGCGACCCCGCCACGGCCGACGCCGCCGTCGCCCTCACGAGCGAGATCGTCGACTCGGGGCTGCCGACCTTCGGCATCTGCTTCGGCAACCAGATCTTGGGCCGCGCCCTCGGTCGCGGCACCTACAAGCTCAAGTTCGGTCACCGCGGCATCAACATCCCGGTCCTGGACACGGCGACGGGCCGTATCGCCATCACCTCGCAGAACCACGGCTTCGCCCTCGAGGGGGAGGCCGGCGAGGAGTTCGACAGCCCGCTCGGCCGCGCCCGCGTCTCCCACGTGTGTGCCAACGACGGCGTCGTCGAAGGCGTCGAACTGCTCTCGGGCAAGGCCTTCTCCGTTCAGTACCACCCCGAGGCCGCGTCCGGCCCGCACGACGCCGCCAACCTCTTCGACAAGTTCGTCCAGACCATGGAAGGGAACCGTTCCTGATGCCCCGTCGTACAGACATCTCCCACGTCCTGGTGATCGGGTCCGGCCCGATCGTCATCGGCCAGGCCTGCGAGTTCGACTACTCGGGCACCCAGGCTTGCCGCGTTCTCAAGGCCGAGGGCCTGCGCGTGTCGTTGGTCAACTCGAATCCGGCGACCATCATGACCGACCCGGAGTTCGCCGACGCCACCTATGTCGAGCCGATCAGCCCCGCGTACATCGAGAAGGTCATCCAGGCCGAAGCGGCCGGCGGTCACCCGATCGACGCGGTGCTCGCGACCCTCGGCGGACAGACCGCGCTCAACGCCGCCGTCGGTCTGCACGACGCCGGTATCCTGGAGAAGTACGACATCGAACTCATCGGTGCCGACTTCGACGCCATCCAGC
The DNA here is from genome assembly GCF_014197435.1 of Gordonia humi. Lineage (NCBI taxonomy): Bacteria > Bacillati > Actinomycetota > Actinomycetes > Mycobacteriales > Gordoniaceae > Gordonia > Gordonia humi. Next base: position 3,293,212 of record NZ_JACIFP010000001.1, on the reverse strand, counting down.
GCGGTGAAGACCGTCAGATGTTCAAGGACATCGTCACCAAGGTCGGCGGCGAGAGCGCCCGCTCGGCCGTCTGCTACACGATGGACGAGGTCCGCGCGACCGTCGACGAGCTCGGCTTCCCGGTGGTCGTGCGCCCGTCGTTCACCATGGGCGGACTCGGCTCGGGCATGGCGTACAACGACGCCGATCTCAAGCGCATCGCGGGCGGCGGCCTCGCGGCCTCGCCGACCGCCAACGTACTCATCGAGGAGTCGATCCTCGGTTGGAAGGAGTACGAGCTGGAGCTGATGCGCGACAACAAGGACAACGTCGTCGTCGTCTGCTCGATCGAGAACGTCGACCCGGTCGGTGTGCACACCGGCGACTCGGTGACCGTCGCCCCGGCGATGACCCTCACCGACCGCGAGTACCAGATCATGCGTGACCTCTCGATCGACATCATCCGAGAGGTGGGCGTCGACACCGGCGGCTGCAACATCCAGTTCGCGCAGGATCCGCGCGACGGCCGCCTGGTGGTCATCGAGATGAACCCGCGCGTGTCTCGGTCGTCGGCGCTGGCCTCCAAGGCCACCGGATACCCGATCGCGAAGATGGCCGCCAAACTGGCCATCGGCTACTCGCTCGACGAGATCACCAACGACATCACCAAGGTGACCCCGGCGGCGTTCGAGCCGACGCTCGACTACGTGGTCGTCAAGGCGCCCCGTTTCGCGTTCGAGAAGTTCCCGGGCGCCGACGACGAGCTGACCACCACGATGAAGTCGGTGGGCGAGGCGATGAGCCTGGGCCGCAGCTTCGCCGAGGCCTTCGGCAAGGTGATGCGCTCCATGGAGACCAAGGCGGCCGGATTCTGGACCGAAGCCGACCGCCCGGATCCGGCGACGCTCGACGTCGACGCGTTGCTCGCCGACATCGCGGTGGCCCGCGATGGCCGCATGTACAAGCTGATGCTCGCACTCGAGGCCGGGGTGTCGATCGAGAAGCTGTACGAGGTCACGGCGATCGACCCGTGGTTCCTCGCCGAGATCGACGGAGTCCGCGAGGTGGGCCACCGGGTCCGTGATGCCGACGTCGTCGACGAGGAGCTGATGCGGGTGGCGAAGACGACGGGTCTGTCGGACCGCCAGATCGCGGCGCTGCGCGCCGATCTCGCCGACGAGGACGCGGCGCGCGCCCTGCGAGTGGGTCTCGGCGTCCGCCCGGTCTACAAGACGGTCGACACGTGCGCCGCCGAATTCGAGGCCAAGACCCCGTACCACTACAGCGCGTACGAGATCGATCCGGCCGCGACCAGCGAGATCGCCCCGCAGACCGAACGGCCCAAGGTGTTGATCCTCGGATCGGGCCCCAACCGCATCGGTCAGGGCATCGAGTTCGACTACTCGTGCGTGCACGCCGCCCTCACGCTCAGCGAAGCCGGCTACGAGACCGTGATGGTCAACTGCAACCCGGAGACGGTCTCCACCGACTACGACACCGCCGACCGCCTGTACTTCGAACCGCTGACGTTCGAGGACGTGATGGAGGTGTACCACGCCGAGAGCGTCTCGGGCACCGTCGTCGGCGTCATCGTGCAGCTCGGCGGACAGACCCCGCTCGGCCTGGCCGCCCGCCTGCAGTCCGCGGGTGTGCCGATCGTCGGCACGAGCCCGGAGGCCATCGACCTCGCCGAGGATCGCGGCGAGTTCGGCCGCGTCCTGACCGAAGCCGGTCTGCCCGCGCCCAAGTTCGGCACCGCGACCACCTTCGACGGCGCACGCGACATCGCCGCGGACATCGGCTATCCGGTGCTGGTGCGCCCGTCGTACGTCCTCGGCGGCCGCGGTATGGAGATCGTCTACGACGAGCAGGCCCTGGCCTCCTACATCGCCCGCGCCACCGAGATCTCCGACGACCGCCCGGTGCTCGTCGACCGCTTCCTGGAAGGCGCCGTCGAGATCGACGTCGACGCCCTCTACGACGGCACCGACATCTACATCGGCGGCATCATGGAGCACATCGAGGAGGCGGGCATCCACTCCGGCGACTCGGCGTGCACTCTGCCGCCGATCACGCTGGGCGCCGCGCAGATCGAGCAGGTGCGCGCGTCCACGCTGGCGCTCGCGAAGGGCATCGGCGTCCGCGGGCTCCTCAACGTCCAGTACGCCCTGGCCGACGGTGTCCTGTACGTCCTGGAGGCCAATCCGCGCGCCAGCCGCACCGTGCCGTTCGTCTCCAAGGCGACGGCCGTCCCACTGGCGAAGGCCTGTGCCCGCGTCATGATGGGCCGCAGCATCGCCGAGCTCCGCACCGAGGGCATCCTGCCGGCGACCGGTGACGGGTCGACGACCCCGGCGGGCGCCCCGGTGGCCGTCAAGGAGGCCGTCCTGCCGTTCAACCGCTTCCGTCGGGCCGACGGCACGGGCGTCGACTCGCTGCTGTCGCCGGAGATGAAGTCCACCGGCGAGGTGATGGGCATCGACGCCGACTTCGGACGCGCGTTCGCCAAGTCGCAGGAGGGCGCGGGCGGTGCACTCCCGACCTCCGGAACCGTGTTCGTGTCCGTCGCCGACCGCGACAAGGCGTCGATCCTGCTCCCGATCAAGCGGCTGTCCGATCTCGGCTTCTCGATCATGGCCACCGCCGGTACCGCGGACGTCCTGCGGCGCAACGGTATCGAGGTCACCACCGTCGCCAAGGGCGCCGAGGCGGCACAGGGCAGGCGGACCGTCGTCGACGAGATCAAGGCGGGCGAGGTCGACATGATCATCAACACGCCGTACGGCACGTCCGGTCCCCGCGTGGACGGCTACGAGATCCGCGCGGCGGCCATCGGCGCAACGGTCCCGTGCATCACCACGGTGCCGGGCGCGAGCGCCGCGGTGCAGGGCATCGAGGCCGCCATCGGCGCGTCGATGGGTGTGGCCTCGCTGCAGCGCCGCCACGCCGAGATGCTGGGTCGGGCGTGAGTTTCGGTGCACGCTACACGGAGGCGGTCGCCGCGCGCGGCCGCCTCTGCGCGGGCATCGACCCGCACGCCGCACTGCTGACCGAGTGGGGTCTGCCGGTGTCGGTGGACGGCCTGCGCGCCTTCGCGCAGGCGTGCGTGGCGGGTGTCGCACCGATCGCCGCCGTGGTGAAGCCCCAGGTCGCCTTCTTCGAGCAGTTCGGATCCGCCGGATTCGCGGTGCTGGAGGAGACGATCGCCGGCTGCCGGGACGTCGGCGCCCTCGTCCTGGCCGACGCCAAACGGGGCGACATCGGATCGACGATGGCCGCCTACACCACGGCATGGCTCGACGACGCCTCACCGTTGTGCAGTGACGCCGTCACGGTATCCCCGTACCTGGGCTTCGGATCGCTCTCTCCCGCTGTGACGGCGGCGCAGGCGACCGATCGGGGGGTGTTCGCCCTGGCGCGCACGTCCAACCCCGACGGCGGAGCGCTGCAGACCGCCGCCGTCGCCGACCACGGCACCGTCGCGCAGACGATCGTCGACGCGGGCGCGGCGGTCAACGCGCAGAGTCCGGGCACCGTCGGCGTCGTGGTCGGTGCGACCCGCGAGCACGGTCTGGACCTGAGCGGTCTGGGCGGCCCGATCCTGTCGCCGGGACTCGGCGCCCAGGGGGCGACCCCGGCCGACCTCGCGCGCATCTTCGACGGCGCCGACGTGTCGTGGCTGCTCCCCGCGGCCTCCCGCAGCATCCTGCGCGCCGGTCCCGACGTCGCCGCGCTGCGTGCCGCGGTGGAGGCGACCCGAGACGAGATCGAGGCGGCCCTGTAACCAGGGCAGTCGGGACAGCCAGGGCACTCGGGGCAGCCAGGTGCTCGGGTAGCCAGGCACTCGGGTCGATCAGCGCTCAGGCGGTGACCGTGAGTTCGTCGCGGAACTTCGCGATCGCGGGCCAGGTCCGCGCGGCGGCGACGCCGCCGGTCAGCAGACCCAGGTGGCTCGTCTCGACTGTGTGGAAGTCCACGCGCGACGACGACGTCAGAAGGTTCTCACAGTGCTGTGCCGCGGCGTGGCTCACGACGGCGTCGCGGTGTGAGCCGACGGCGAACACCGGCGCGGTCAGTGCGCGCAGGTCGACGGTGCGGTCGCCGAGGTGGAGCACCCCGTCGCCGATCTCGTCGCGTACCACCAGGTTGAGCAGCATCTGCTCGCTCACACGTCCCGGATAGCCGGGCATCGAGTCCTGGAAGCGGTCGATGACCTGCATCCGGATCAGCGCGTCGCGGTCGTTCAGATTGTCCAGGATGTACTTGGGTTTACGCAGCTCACGCTGCCATGCGAGGGCCCGGTAGGAGAACTGGACCAACGGCGCCGGAATGCCGCCGAGCGCCTTCAGGACCGAGTCGACGGGCCGGCCCGCGGTGGGTGCCAGCACCGTGCGCACCGCGCGGTACATCGGGATCTTCGCGTAGCTGAGAGGGGTGCCGACGGTGATGACCGAACGGATCGGCAGATCGCGGTGGAACGCCGCCGTCAGCAACGAGATCGTCCCGCCCAGACTCCACCCGAGCAGGTCCGCGGAGCCGCCCGACACGCCGAAGTCGCCGAGCGCGTCCCCGAGCGCCCTCGGGACGAAGCCGTCGAAGTAGTCCTCGAACCCCAGACGCCGCTCGGCGCGTCCCACGTCGCCGAAATCGACGACGTACGGAATCGATCCGGTGGACAACAGGAACTCGACGACGGAGTTCGCCGGCTCGACGCCCGGCGCGAGGTCGTAGCACCTCGCCGGGACCGCCAACGGCGGCACGAGAAGGACTGGAACGGCGCCGTCGCGGCGAGCCCGATCGAACTGTTCGCGGCTCCCGTACCTGCGCAGACGTCCATGCGGGCGGTCGCTGATGATCACCGATTCGGTGGCGGTGCGCGGGGCGTAGTCGTCACAGAGCACGCGAGCCAGCGTGCGCAGGTCGTTCAGCATGCTGCGACACGGTACTACCGCAGGAGATTCCGCGGCGCGCCCGGGGTGGAGCGTGCGAAGTACCGGCCGCAGCGGGTACCGTCTGTGCTGGTCCACGCGACGAGCGTTACGATCGTCGGAGATCGCCGGGGGCAGACAGGTCTCCCGGCGGACCACCGTCCGACCTTGGTAGCGTCGTGCGGACCAACCGAACCCGTAGAAACGAAAGACGGAGGAACCGTGGCTCTTCCCCAGTTGACCGACGAGCAGCGCGCTGCTGCGCTCGAGAAGGCGGCTGCAGCCCGCCGCGTGCGTGCCGAGCTCAAGAACCGCCTCAAGAGCGGTGGCACCGACCTCAAGCAGGTCCTGGCCGATGCCGAGAACGACGAGATCCTCGGCAAGATGAAGGTCTCGGCCCTTCTGGAGGCCCTGCCCAAGGTCGGCAAGGTCAAGGCGCAGGAGATCATGACCGAACTGGAGATCGCACCGACGCGCCGCCTGCGCGGCCTGGGCGACCGTCAGCGCAAGGCTCTGCTCGAGAAGTTCAGCTCCTGAGCGTGCCCGAGAAGAACACCCGACCGAGGGGCCGACTGGTAGTGCTGGTCGGCCCCTCGGCCGTAGGTAAGTCCACGGTGGTACGCCGTCTCCGTGAGGAACTTCCCGAACTGCACTTCAGCGTGTCGGTGACGACGCGCGACCCTCGCCCCGGCGAGGTCGACGGCCGCGACTACCACTTCGTGACGCGCGCGGCGTTCGACGAGATGATCGCCGCGGGCGAGATGCTCGAGTGGGCGGACGTCCACGGCGGGCTGCAGCGCTCCGGCACCCCGGCGGCACCGGTGGAGGCGGCGATGGCCGCCGGACGGCCCGTCCTGGTGGAGGTCGACCTCGTCGGCGCCCGCAACGTCCGGGAACACCTCGACGAGGCGATCACCGTGTTCCTCGCCCCGCCCAGCTGGGACGAACTGGTGTCCCGCCTGACCGGCCGCGGCACCGAGACCTCCGACGCCGTCGCGCGTCGACTGGACACCGCGCGGGTCGAGATGGCGGCCCAGGACGAGTTCGACCACCTCATCGTGAACGACGATGTCGACGAAGCGGTGGGACAATTGCTAAGCTTGCTGGTCGGGCCGCGACCGTCAGATGCGGCCGACCGTACGAATACTGCGCAGGAGAACGTGTGAGCACTCAGACCGAGATCGATCAGACCGTCGTCGACGAGCCCGTGTACGACACCCCGTTGGGCATCACCAACCCGCCGATCGACGAACTGCTCGAACGCACGTCGTCGAAGTACGCGCTGGTGATCTACGCCGCCAAGCGCGCCCGCCAGATCAACGACTACTACAACCAGCTCGCCGAGGGCATCCTCGAATACGTCGGCCCCCTGGTGGAGCCGGGCGTCCAGGAGAAGCCGCTCTCGATCGCGATGCGCGAGATCCACTCGGATCTGCTCGAGCACACCGAAGGCGAGTAGGCCCGCCGGTGTCGCACGTCCTCATCGGGGTCGGCGGGGGGATCGCCGCGTACAAGGTGTGCAGTGTCATCCGACACTTCACCGAGGCCGGACACGATGTACGGGTCGTCCCGACACGCGCCGCCCTGAACTTCGTGGGGGCCGCGACATTCGAGGCGCTGTCCGGGAACCCGGTCAGCACCGAGGTCTTCGACGACGTCGACGAGGTGGCCCACGTGGCGCTCGGCCGCCGTGCCGACCTCGTGGTGATCGCACCCGCCACCGCCGACCTGATGGCGCGAGCGGTCGCCGGCCGCGCCGACGACCTGCTGACCGCGTCGCTGCTGACGGCCACCTGCCCGGTGCTGTTCGTGCCCGCGATGCACACCGAGATGTGGCAGCACCCCGCGACCGTCGACAACGTCGCCACCCTCCGCCGTCGCGGCGCGACGGTGATGACACCGGCGAGCGGACGGCTGACCGGTGCCGACAGCGGCGCGGGCCGCCTGCCCGAGCCGACCGAGATCGGACTGATCGGCGAACTGCTCCTCGACCGCGCCGACGCCCTCCCGTACGACCTCGCCGGTCGCCGCGTGGTGATCAGCGCGGGCGGTACACGCGAGGCCCTCGATCCCGTCCGCTACCTCGGAAACCACAGCTCCGGCAAACAGGGGTACGCCCTGGCCCGCGCGGCCGCGCAGCGCGGCGCACAGGTGACCCTCGTCTCGGGAGCGACCAGCGAACCGGGCGAGCCCGCCGCCGTCGACATCGTGCACATCGACTCCGCGGTGCAACTCGAACGCGAGATGATCGAGCACGCCCGCGACGCCGACATCGTGATCATGGCGGCGGCCGTCGCCGACTTCCGCCCGATCTCCGTCGCCGGATCGAAGATCAAGAAGGGCGACGACGGTCCCGCACCGATCCGCCTCGACACCAACCCCGACATCCTCGCCGGACTCGTCCGGGCCAGGTCGGACGGCACGCTCCGCCGGGAGACGGTGATCGTCGGCTTCGCCGCCGAGACCGGTGACGCCGACGGGGGAGTCCTCGACCACGGCCGGGCCAAACTCCGCCGCAAGGGCTGCGATCTGCTCGTCGTGAACGCCGTCGGCGACGGCAAGGCGTTCGGCACCGACGACAACACGGGCTGGATCCTGACCGCCGACGGTCAGGAGACGGCCCTCCCGTTCGGATCGAAGACATTGATGGCGAGCAGAATCCTTGACGAAGCGGCGTCTGTCGTGCCTCATGGTTAGGCGAGCAGAAACCCGCTTGTTCTGATTTGACGACCGCAGGGGCGAGCCCTGCGATGAAAGCACTCCCGAGAGGAACCGATGACCGCCTCAGCGTCCCGCCTGTTCACCAGCGAATCCGTGACCGAAGGCCACCCAGACAAGATTTGCGATGCGATCAGCGACGCCGTGCTCGACGCACTGCTTGCCGTCGACCCCAAGGCGAAGGTGGCCGTGGAGACCCTCGTCACCACCGGCCAGGTGCACGTCGCCGGTGAGGTGAACACCACCGGCTACGTCGACATCCCGACCATCGTGCGCGAGAAGATCCTGGAGATCGGCTACGACTCGTCGACCAAGGGCTTCGACGGCGCCTCGTGCGGCGTGAACGTGGCGATCGGCGCGCAGTCGCCGGAGATCGAGCAGGGCCTGTACGCCTCGCACGAGACGCGCACCGGCGGGAGCGGGGACGACCTCGACAGCCAGGGCGCGGGCGACCAAGGGCTGATGTTCGGCTACGCCTCGGCCGAGACCCCCGAACTGATGCCGCTGCCGATCGCCCTGGCGCACCGGCTCTCCCGGCGTCTCACCGAGGTCCGCAAGAACGGCACTCTGCCGTACCTGCGCCCGGACGGCAAGACCCAGGTGACCATCGAGTACGCGGGCGACACGCCGGTCCGCCTGGACACCGTCGTCGTCTCCACCCAGCACGCCGCCGACATCGACATCGACAACATGCTGACTCCGGACATCCGTCAGCACGTGCTCGGCCCGGTGTTCGCCGAACTCGACCTCCCCGTCGCCCTCGACACCAGCGATGTGCGTCTGCTGGTGAACCCGACCGGCAGCTTCGTCCTCGGCGGACCGATGGGCGACGCCGGGCTCACCGGCCGCAAGATCATCGTCGACACCTACGGCGGCATGGCCCGCCACGGCGGCGGGGCGTTCTCGGGCAAGGACCCGTCGAAGGTCGACCGCAGCGCCGCCTACGCGATGCGTTGGGTCGCCAAGAACGCGGTGGCCGCGGGCCTCGCCAAGCGCATCGAGGTCCAGGTCGCGTACGCGATCGGCAAGGCCGCCCCGGTCGGGTTGTTCGTCGAGACCTTCGGCACCGAGCAGGTCGATCCCGGAACCATTCAGAAGGCCGTCTCGCAGGTGTTCGACCTGCGCCCGGGCGCCATCGTCCGCGATCTGGAACTGTTGCAGCCGATATACGCGCCGACCGCCGCCTACGGGCACTTCGGCCGCACCGACCTCGATCTGCCGTGGGAGCGCACCGACCGCGTCGACGAACTGCGCAGCGCCGCGGGGCTGTAGGGCTCGACTCGACCGACTCCCCGGAGTACGGGCGGAGGGCTCGACCAGCAGTCGGCGCCGCGCTCGACCCGATGTCCCGTCACGACTCCGCTCGACGCGCCACCTCGGTGATCGAGCGGAGTCGAGATCGTTCTCCCCGATGATGAGGCCCGAGCAGTGAGCGACACGAACGAGGTGAACCGGCGCAGGCCGGCGACGCATCGTCCCGTCGCTCGGGTGCTGCCGATGCTGACGCTGGCCCACCTGGATCGCCCGTTCGACTATCTCGTCGACGAGAAGACCGACGCCGACGCCCAGCCCGGGGTCCGAGTCCGGGTCCGGTTCGCCGGACGCCTCGTCGACGGATACCTACTGGAACGCCGCGAATCCAGCGACCACGGCGGACAGCTCGCGTGGCTCGAACGGGTCGTCTCGCCCGAACAGGTGCTGACCGACGAGGTGATCGCCGTGTGTCGGGCCGTCGCACAGCGATACGCCGGGACGGTGGCCGACGTGCTGCGACTGGCGGTTCCGCCGCGCCACGCCCGCGTCGAGAAGGAGGCCGTGGCGCACGGGCCGCACCCCGCGATCACGCCTCCGGACCTCGCGGGGTGGGCGCAGTACGCCGCGGGCGAGTCGTTCCTCGAGGCCGTCGTCGACGGGCGCCATCCGCGTGCGGTGTGGCAGGTGCTGCCCGGCGACGACTGGGCGGCGCGGCTCGCCGAGCTGGTCACGACGGTCGCCGCCGCGGGCCGCGGCGCGATCGTCGTCGTGCCGGACCAGCGCGACCTCGACCGGCTCGCCGCGGCGTGCGAGCCGCTGCTCGGCGACCGGTGCGTCACCCTGGCCGCCGGACTCGGACCCACCGCGCGCTACCGGCGGTGGCTCGCGGTGCTGCGCGGTCAGGCGTCGGTGGTGATCGGCACGCGCAGCGCCATGTTCGCCCCCGTCGTGGATCTCGCACTGACCGTGGTCTTCGACGACGGCGACGACAGCCTCAACGAACCCCGGTCGCCGTATCCGCATCCGCGCGAGGTCGCGGTGCTGCGGGCGCACGCGGCGGGCGCGGCGATGCTCATCGGCGGTTACGCGCGCACCGCCGAGGCCCAGGCGCTCGTCGAGTCGGGCTGGGCCCACGACCTGCTCGCCCCGCGGGAGACCGTTCGGGCGGCGGCCCCGCGCATCGAGGGCGTCGCCGACGACGACCGTCGGCTGGGCGGAGACCCGCTCGCACGCTCGGCCCGCATCCCCGCGACGGCCTTCGACGCGGCTCGACGCTCCATCGCCGCGGGATTTCCGGTCCTGTTCAGCGTCCCCCGTCGCGGCTATCTACCGTCGGTCGCCTGCGCGCGCTGCCGGACGCACGCCCGCTGTCGGACGTGCAGCGGGCCATTGTCGATGAACGATCGCGGCGACCTGTCGTGCCGGTGGTGCGGACGCCCCGAACTTCGGTTCGTCTGCCCGGTATGCGGTGCGAAAGCGGTGCGCGCCTTAATGATCGGAGATCAACGCACCGCGGAGGAACTCGGCCGCGCGTTTCCCGGGATCCCCGTCGTGACCTCGGGCGGACAGAAGATCGTCGACGAGATCCCGGCGGGACCTCGCGTCGTCGTCGCCACTCCCGGGGCGGCTCCGCGCGCACCGGACGGATACGGTGCGGCCGTCCTGCTCGACACCTGGGCGCAACTCGACCGCGAGGATCTGAGGGCGGGCGAAGACGCGATGCGGCAGTGGACGGCCGTCGCCTCCCTCGTCCGATGCAAGGCCGACGGCGGACGGGTCGTCGTGGTCGCCGACGCCTCCGGGGCCGTGGTCCAGGCGCTGATCGCGTGGAATCCCGTGGGATTCGCCGCCGCCGACCTGCAGCAACGGCGGGAGCTCGGATTTCCGCCCGCGGTCACGATGGCGTCGGTGGACGGACCGGGACCGGCGATCACCGCGTTCGTCGAGATGGTCGACCTGCCCGCCGGGGCCCAGACCCTCGGCCCGGTCCCGCTGCCGTCCGGAGTCCGGCGGCCGGCCGGGATGGACGGCGACGGGGACGTCGAACGACTCCTGCTCCGGGCCCCGCGCAGCTCCGGCCGTCACCTCGCCGACGCGCTGCGTGCCGCGCAGACCGTGCGCCACGCCCGCCACGACGACACCGCGGGCATCCGGGTCCAGATCGACCCGCCTACGATTGGATGATTATGAAGCTGGTGTTCGCGGGCACGCCCGATGTGGCGGTGCCGACCCTTCGAGAACTGATCGACTCATCCGACCACGATGTGGTGGGGGTGATCACCCGACCCGACACGACGTCCGGACGCGGACGCAAGGCGGTGCGCTCGGAGGTGGGCGTCGTCGCCGACGCACACGGCATCGAGGTCCTCACGCCGCGCCGCATGTCCGATCCCGAGGTCGTGGAGACCCTGGAGCGGTGGGCGCCCGACCTCGGCGTCGTGGTCGCCTACGGCGGCCTGATCCCGGAGCCGGTGCTCGACCTGCTCCCGCACGGCTGGATCAACCTGCACTTCTCGATCCTGCCCGCCTGGCGCGGAGCGGCCCCGGTGCAGGCGGCGATCGCGGCGGGCGACGAGATCACCGGGGCGAGCGTCTTCGCCCTCGAAGCCGGCCTGGACACCGGGCCGGTGTACGGCACGCTCACCGCGCCGGTCCGCTCGACGGACACCGCGGGCGACCTCCTCGCGCGCCTGGCCGACTCCGGATCCGGACTCACGCGCGCGGTCGTCGACGGCATCGAGGCCGGGGAGCTGTCACCCGTGCCGCAGGACCGGGACGGAGTCTCGCACGCGGCGAAGATCACCGTCGACGACGCCCGGGTGCGATGGGACCTTCCCGCGCACATCGTCGACCGCACGGTGCGGGCCCACACACCCTCGCCCGGAGCGTGGACCCGTCTCGGTGACCTCCGCCTCAAGCTCGGCCCGGTGAGCCCGGCCGACGACGACCCGAACGTTCCGGGGCCGCTCGAGCCGGGACGGCTCGCGGTCACCAAGAAGGCGGTGTTCGTCGGCACCGGATCGGGTCCGGTCCGCCTGAGCACCGTGCAGGCGCCCGGCAAGAAGGCGATGAACGCCGCCGACTGGGCGCGCGGCACACGACTCGACGAGAACGGACGACTGGCATGACACAGGATGGACGGGGCCGACCGGATCGGAGTGCGGCGCGCGGGCGAGATCCCCAGCAGACGACCCGCGATCCGAAGACACGCGACAAGCAGACCGATCCGGCGCGGAGCGTCGCACTGGAGGTGCTGCGCGCCGTCCGCCGCGACGACGCGTACGCGAACCTGCTCCTGCCGCGCCTGCTCCGCGAGCGGAGCCTCGACCGCCGCGACAAGGCGCTGGCCACCGAGCTGACCTACGGCACCGCGCGCTGCGCGGGCATGCTCGACGAGATCATCGCGTCCGCTGCCGGACGCCCGGTCGCCGAGATCGACGGCGATCTCCTCGACGTCCTCCGTTTGGGGTCGTACCAGCTGCTGCGCACGCGCATCGGCTCGCACGCCGCGGTGTCGACGTCGGTCGACCTGGTGCGCGCCCGACACGGCATGGGGCAGGCCGGATTCGTCAACGCCGTGCTGCGCAAGGTTTCTCAGCGCGACGAACAGCTGTGGATCGACACCGTCGCACCGTCGATGGCCGACGACATGGTCGGCCACCTGGCGTTCACCTACGCCCATCCGCGGTGGATCGCCGAGGTGTTCCTCGATTCCCTCGGCTCGATCGGCGAACTGCAGGCGGCGCTCGCCGCCGACGACGAACGGCCGATCGTCCATCTGGTGGCCCGTCCGGGACAGATCACCGCCGAGGAGCTCGCGCTGATCAGCGGCGGCGACGAGGGGCGCTACTCGCCGTACTGCGTGTACCTGCCCGAGGGCGATCCCGGATCGCTGGAGGCCGTCCGCGACGGTTTCGCGGGGGTCCAGGACGAGGGCAGCCAACTCGTCGCGCTCGCACTCCCTCGCGCCGACGTCGGCGCCGACGGCGGGCGGTGGCTCGACCTGTGCGCGGGCCCGGGCGGCAAGGCCGCGCTGCTCGGTTCGCTCGCCGACCTCGACGGCGCGCACCTGGACGCCGTCGAAGTGTCCGAACACCGCGCCGCGTTGATCGAGAAGGTCGTCGACTCGCTGCCGGTCACCGTGCACGTGGCCGACGGCCGCGACTCGGGTCTGGAACCGGGATACGACCGCGTCCTGGTCGACGCGCCGTGCTCGGGTCTGGGCTCGCTGCGTCGCCGTCCGGAGGCCCGGTGGCGGCGCACCCCCGATGAGATCCCCGCCCTCGTCGAACTCCAGACCCAGCTGCTGACCGAGGCGCTGCGCCTGGTCCGGTCCGGGGGAGTCGTCGTCTACTCGACGTGCTCGCCGCATCCGGCCGAGACGACCGGAGTGATCGCGTCCGTGCTCGACACGGTCGACGGCGTCGAGCAGATCGACGCGCGACCCCTCGTCGCGGGCGACGCGGTGGACCCCTCGTCGTTCGGCGCGGGTCCGCACGTTCAACTCTGGCCTCACCGGCAGGACACCGACGCGATGTTCCTGGCCGTGCTGCGCAAGAGCTGACGTCGCCGGATCCGCACACCGGCCGAAGTGTCGTCTGTTCGACCGACAGTAACGATTCATCCGGTCGTCATGCGCCATTGGCGGGCACGTCGCCTGCCGCCGCGACGGTGGACGCATGTCGAGCCCTCATCAGTCCCTGTCCCGTCGCACGATTCTGCGTGCGGGCGCGGCCGGAGCACTTCTGGTGCCGGCCGGCGCCGTGCTCGCGGGCCGCAGCTCCGCCCAGCCGTCACCGACTCTCCGTCGGGACCGTCCGACGCTGACGCACGGGGTCGCCGCCGGGGAGATCACCGCGTCGAGCGCACTGGTGTGGGCGCGGTCGGACACACCGGCCCGCATGCTCGTCGAGACGGCGGCCACCGAGGACTTCGCCAACGCCAAGAGCCTGCGGGGACCGCAGCTGACACCGGCCTCGGACGGGACCGGGCGCATCCGAGTCGCCGGTCTGGAACCGGGCCGGACCGTGCACTACCGGGTGACGCTCGAAGGGGACGACGGTGCGACGTCGGAGCCGCTCACCGGCGTGTTCGTCACCGCGCCGACGGCGGCGGCCGACATCACGTTCGCCTGGTCCGGAGACGTCGCGGGCCAGGGCTGGGGCATCAACCCGGATCTGGGCGGCATGCCGATCTTCGGTGCGATCGCCGACGCCCGCCCGGACTTCTTCCTGCACTCGGGCGATGCGATCTACGCCGACGGCCCGATCGCCGAGACCAAGAAGCAGAACAACGGCGAGGTCTATCGGAGTGTCACCGCCGACGCCAAGAACCAGCCCGCGCAGACGCTCGACCAGTTCCGCGGCAACTACGCGTACAACCTCACCGACAAGCAGTACCGACGGTTCGCGTCGTCGGTCGCCCAGATCATCCAGTGGGACGACCACGAAGTGCTCAACAACTGGTTCCCCGGCGAGGACCTGACCGGTCAGAAACGCGACGGCTACACGGAGATGCGCGTCGACGTGCTCGCCGAGCGCGCGCACCGGGCCTGGGCGGAGTGGCAGCCCACGCAGCTCGCCGCCGGCGGCCGGCTCTACCGCAAGGTTCCGTACGGTCCGCTCCTCGACGTCTTCGTCCTCGACATGCGCTCGTACAAGGATCCGAATCCCGACGCGTGGAACCCCGACGACTCCGACGGAATCCTCGGAGCCGAGCAGACACGGTGGCTGATCGACGAGCTCAGAACGTCGACGGCGACCTGGAAGGTCGTCGCGAACGACCTGCCCATCAGCATCGTCGTACCCGACACCAACACCGACCGGCCCGGGGCGCGGGCGTCGATGGAGGCAGTCGCCCAAGGCGACGACGGCGCTCCTCTCGGCCGCGAGAAGGCGTTCGCGCGGATCTTCTCCGCCACCCGGGACGTCGCGAACATCGTGTACCTCACCGCCGACGTCCACTACGCCGCGGCGATCTCCTACGAGCCCGAGCGCGCCGACTACCAGGACTTCGCGCCGTTCTGGGAGTTCGTCACCGGCCCGCTGCAGGCCGGAGCCTTCCCGGAGAGCCCGCTCGACGGCACCTTCGGCGCGAAGTACGAGTTCGTCCACGCGCCCGCGGAGCCCGACTCGTCGCCGGCCGAGGGCTTCGCGCACTTCGGCACGGTGACGATCTCCAAGGACAGCCGGTCGCTGACCGTCGACCTGCGCGATGCGACCGGGACGTCCCTCTACCGCAAGGAGCTGACTCCGCGCTGATGCGGTTCGCCGTGCGCCACCGGTCCGGCCTCCCGGGAGCCGTCACGGCTTGGTGACGGTGACCTTCTCGTCCCACTTGGACGTGGTCAGGGTGATGTCGCCGTCCTTGGTGTTCAACGCCAGTTCCACCAGGTTGTACGGTGCTTCGGCGGCGATGTAGGCCGTCGCCGGATGCTCGCCCTTGAGCGCACCCGGCCCCTGGGTCGGGAAGATCGCCTCGAAGTCGGCGGAGTCGAGGGTGCCGGTGATCTTGACGGCCTCGACGCCGTTGACCGTCTCGGTCCCCGCGACCTCGGGATTCCGGAACTTCGCGAGCACATTCGCCAGGCCCTTGTCCTCGGACAGGACGACCGACGGATCGTACGACCGTTCCCCGGCCGGCGACGTCGTCCACTCCGTCTTGCCCTTCTCCCGGATGTAGAGCGTGCCGTCGACGATGACGAACTCCGCGCTCGTGTACTCCTCGGTGAGTCGGAACTCGCCCGACCCCTTGGCCGCGGGAGCCGGTTCGACGACCACGTCGGCGTCGAGATCGTTGACGGGCAGACCCTTGAATTCGGGGTCGACCTTCAGGTTCATGTGGACCGCGGAGGTCAGACGAGTGGTCTTGGACGCCTGGTCGAGCAGGGCGGCGGCGTCGGTGACGTCGACCTTCGGGGCGTCGCCCGACCGCGGCCCCGCCGACGTCGGCGGGGCGGAGTTCGTGGGTTCGTCGCTCTTGGTCTCCGACGAACAACCGGTCAGAACCACGGCGCAGATCGCCATGGTCGCGACTGCGGGTGCAGCCCAACGCTTCATTCGGGACGGTGCCGTGCATGTGTCTGATTTCACACCTCGGTACCCTAGCGGACACTTGACGGAATCGGTCGGATTCTCTACTCAATATCTGTCAATTGAATGAATCCGGATGACTCGGACGCTGCGCGGTGTCAGAGTCGATGCCAACCGCACAGCAGGTGGGCGGAATCGAGACAGGAGCGACGATGTCGTCCGAGGCCGTTCAGGCGGATGAAGCAGATGATCTTCCCGACGACTCGCCCGGCCCCGATCTGGGGCGGAAGGCGGCGCCGGACGGCGGCCCGCAGCTGTCGGACGTGTGGGTCTACAACGGGCGCGCCTACGATCTGTCCGACTGGATCTCCAAGCATCCGGGCGGGGAGTTCTTCATCGGACGCACCAAGAACCGCGACATCACCTCGATCATCGGGTCCTACCACAAGGATCCGGAGAAGGTGAGTCGCATGATCGAGCGATACGCTCTCGGCCGGGACGCGGTGATCGAGGACGTGCACCCCAAGGCGAATGCGCCGGCCTTCCTGTTCACCGAGGGATTCGACAGTTGGCGCGACACCCCGCACTACGACTTCTCGCGACAGGACGATCTCCTGCACGCGGTCCGGAGGCGGTTGACCGAACCCGAGATGCGGGCGCGGATCCGGCGCATGGATCGAGCCTTCGACATCGTCGCCGTCCTGCTGTTCATCGCCTATTTCGCGATCATGGGGCTGCGTCTGTGGAACACCTCGTGGATGCCGCTGGTCGCGTTCGTCGTCCTGATGGTGGTCGTGCGCAGCGCACTGGCCGGAGTCGGTCACTATGCGATTCATCGCGCGCAGAAGGGTGCGAACAAGATAGCGGTGAACGCCTTCGACATGAACTACGTGGCGCTCTCGTTCGTCACCGCGGACGGGCACGCGCTCCTTCACCATCCGCACACCCAGAGCCAGGTCGACATCAAGAAGAACGTCTTCACCTTCATGATGGACCTGCCTCGCCTGTACCGGGTTCCGATCCACACCGTCCACAAGTTCGGGCACACGGTCACCGGAATGACGGTCCGGCTGCTGGAGATCTGCAAACTCACCCGCCAGGTCGGCATCGCGGACATGTACGGGTCGTGGCGCGGCGGTCTGCCGCACTTCATCGGTGCGTTCGGCATGCGATTCCTGCTGCTCGGCGAGCTGATCGTGTTCATCGTCGCGGGCGACGTGCTGGCCTGGATCCTGCAGTTCGTCGCCACCCTGTGGGTCTCGACCTTCCTCGTCGTCGCCAGCCACGACTTCGACATCGACGCCGACGACGTCGAATCCGACACCGACGACTGGGCGGTGAACCAGGTGGAGCAGGCCTACGACCTCAAGGTGATCGGCAACCGGTACGTCGACTGCTTCCTCTCCGCCGGACTCAGTTCGCATCGGGTCCACCATGTGCTGCCGTATCAACGCAGCGGATTCGCCAACATCGTCACCGAGGACGTCCTGCGCGAAGAAGCCGAGAGATTCGACGTGGAATGGCTGCCCGCGAAGAGCTTCTTCACCGATCGGCTGCCGAAACAGCTGTCGACCTATCTCGGCGCACGGTCGAGAACCGCGCAGGAGAACGAGTGGGGATTCTTCCGCGAGCACTTCTCACCGACCGCGTTGAAGACGTGCGCCGATTACACGGTGAAGGGATTCACCGGCATCGGAACCGTGTGAAGCCGACCATTCGGCCGATCGACTCGATGCTCGCGACGACCGCCACGACCGGACATGATTGTCCGCACCTGTACGAGACGGTGAGAAAGGACCCCGCCATGACCCTCTCGTTCGATCCTCGACAGCGGCCCGCGCCGACGTCGCCTCCCACGCTCGAGCGTCCGTCGCCGCCGACCACGGTCGCCGTCATCGAATCGCTCGCCACCGGCGCTCCGGCGCATGTCGTCGACCAACGCGAGGCCGCGCGCCGCACCGCGCGGATCGTCGGCGATCCCGTGGCAGCCGAACGCGTCCTGCGCGTCTACGACAACACCCGGATCGCCACCCGGCGTCTCGCGATCGACCCGACCGCCGCCGAGTTCGTCGAGTTCAGCTCGCGGCCGGGCACCGTCCGCGAGCGGATGCGACTGTTCGCCGAGCACGCCGTTCCGCTCGCCGTCGACGTCGCGTCCCGGGCGATCGCCGCCGTCGACGACGTCGCCGACATCGGCTCGGTGGTCTTCGTGACCAGCACCGGGTTCGTCGCGCCGGGCGTCGACGTCGCGGTGATCAAGCGACTCGGTCTGCCGGCCACGGTGAGCCGGGTGGTCGTGAACTTCATGGGCTGTGCGGCCGCGGTCAACGGGATCCGGACCGCGAGCGACTATGTGCGGGCCCACCCGGACCGCAAGGCGTTGGTGATCTGTCTGGAGCTGCCGTCGGTGAACGCGGTGTTCGGCGGCGACGTCGTGGAGATCGTCACGCACAGCCTGTTCGGTGACGGGTGCGGCGCGATGCTCGTCGGTGCGAGTGAGCCGGGGCATGAGCTGCCGGCCGGGCAGATCGTCGTCCGCGACACGTTCAGCCGGCTGTTCGCCGATACCGAGGACGGCATCGTGCTGGGGGTCAACGACGACGGGATCACGTGTGAGCTGGCCCGGGACCTGCCCGACTACATCTACCGCGGTGTCGGCCCGGCGATCGACGCCGCGCTCGCCGAATCGGGGCTGGTGCGCGGCGATGTGCAGCTGTGGGCGATTCATCCGGGCGGCCCGGCGATCCTGGAGCAGTCCGCGCGGTCGCTCGGTCTCGCTCGGGAGCGCTCGTCGACCGGGTGGGAGGTCCTGGCCGAGTACGGGAACATGCTGAGCGTGGCGTTGGTGTTCGTGCTGGAACGGCTCATCGCCGACCGGGGCGATCACGAGGGACCGTCGACCGGGGTGGCGTTCTCGTTCGCACCCGGCGTGACCCTCGAGGGAATGCTCTTCGACCTGGTCCGCTGACCGGGGCGACGATCTCAGATCCAGGAAAGGGCACGTCATGAAGCTCTTCGGCTTCCTGTTCTCCGTCTCGTGGGCACAGATCGCCGCGGCGGTGCTGATGGGGTTGATCGGGGGAGGCGCGAACGCGTACCTGGTCACCCAGATCAACGCCGCGGTCGCGCCGCCGGGCGTCGGCGCCGATCCGTCCTGGCAACGGTTCGTGGCGACCGTCGCCGTGGTCATCGCGACGGGCCTGGCTTCGCAGATCCTGTTGATCCGACTCGCCCAGGACGCGATCTACCGGCTGCGGGCCAAGCTCAGCGCCGGCGTGGTCTCGGCCCCGCTGGAACACCTCGAACGGCTCGGCACGCATCGTCTCCTCGCCACGCTCACCGAGGATGTGCGGTCGCTGTCGATGGCCGTCTCGGCGATCCCGAGCATGTGCGTGGACATCGCGACCATCGTCGGCTGCCTCGTGTACCTGGCGGTGCTGTCGGCGCCGCTGTTCGCGATCCAGGTGGGTGCGACGCTCATCGCGATCGGCGTCGTGGAGTCGTTCCTCACCCATGTCCGGGGCATCTTCCGCGGCGCCCGCGAACGCGAGGACGACCTGCTCGGATCGTTCCATTCGGTGAGCGTCGGCATCAAGGAGCTCAAGGGCCACCGTGCACGGCGCCGCGACTTCATGGACCGGCGGCTGCTCGGCGCGGCAGCCGACCTCCGCGACCGGAACGTCGAGGCCGGCGTCAAGTTCTCGATCGGCCAGAACATCGGACAGGTCCTGCAGCTCGGGACCATGGCGCTCATCCTGTTCGGCGTCGCCGTCTGGATGGATCTGCCCGCCGAGACGATGGTCGGCTACGTGATCGTCACGACCTTCCTGGCGATGCCGATGCAGAACTTCATGAGCCGCATCCCCGATCTGCTGCGCGGCGACGTCGCCCTCGCCAAGATCACGACTCTCGAGCTCTCGATGGAGGCGCTGCACGACGAGGAGGCGCTGCCCTACACCGAACGACCGCTCGCGACCTCGGCGCGCCTGGAACTGGCCGGGCTGGGCTACACGTACCTGACCGAACCCGGCGTGCCGGGTCCGCCGCCGGGCCCCGGCGGCGAGCACCGGCGGCCGCCGGACGGCGGCGGCCGGGACGGACGGCCGCGACCGGACGTCGACTGGGGGACGAGCGGACGTGCGGAGACCGTGCCCGACGGCAGGCTCCCCGCACGACCGGGTCGACGCGGCGGACCCGCGGGCCCGCCGCCCGGACGTCAGGGCCCACCGCCTCCCGACGGCCGCGGCCCCGGCGCGCCGGGCGGACCCCCGCCCGCGGGCTTCCACCTCGGCCCCGTCGACGCCGTCTTCGAGCCGGGACGGATCACCTTCATCGTCGGCGGCAACGGCAGCGGAAAGTCGACCCTCGCCAAGCTCCTGACCGGGTTGTACGTCCCGCAGCAGGGGACGATCACGCTGAACGGCGAGCGCATCGACCACGGGAACATCGAATGGTTCCGGCAGAACACGTCGGCGATCTTCACCGACTTCCACCTGTTCGACGAATACCTCGGCTTCGACGACCCCGACCTGGACGATCGGGCCAACCGCTACCTCGACATGCTCGCCATCGGCGACAAGGCGCGCGTGCTCGACGGTCGCCTGTCGACGACGGCGCTGTCGCAGGGGCAGCGCAAACGCCTGGCCCTGGTCACCGCGATGCTCGAGGACCGGCCGATCTACCTGTTCGACGAATGGGCGGCCGACCAGGAGCCGCGGTTCCGCGACCGGTTCTACCGCGAGATCCTCGGCGACCTCGCCGCGCGCGGAAAGACCGTCGTCGTGATCACCCACGACGACCGATACTTCGACGTCGCCGACACCCTGATCAGACTCGACGTCGGAGTACAGCAGAGTACCGCGTCGCCGCACGCCACTCCCGGAGAGCACCGCCGATGACCGCCACTCTGATCGCCCCGCTGTCGGTTCGCATGGCGCAGTCCCGGCCCCAGGTGCTGCGGACGTCCCCGGCGACGTTGGGGCGCACCCCCGAGAACGACGTGGTCGTGAACCACCCCCTGGTCTCTCGGACGCATCTGGCGTTCGAATTCGTCGACGGCGCCTGGTGGATCGTCGACAGGGGGAGCACCAACGGCTTCTACCTCGACGGCGGACGCATCGCCCGTCTGCGCGCGGACCGGCAGCTGCGGATCCGGCTCGGCGACGGCACCGCCGGACCGATCGTCGAGGTGGCGCCGCAGGCGAGCAGCGGTGCGCCGCCGTCGTTCCCGCAGCGCCCGCCGACGCCCGGGCGGGCGCCGGCGCCGCGGCCCGGACGCGCACCGGGAACCGCGCCGACTCCCGCGCAGGCGCCGCCCGGCGGATACCACCAGGCGCCGCCGCGATTCGGTGCCCTGCCGCAGGCGCCGCACCTGGCCGCACTGCACCAGAACGCGTCGGCCATCTACGAGGTGCCGGGCGAGCAGCGCGGACACGAGTCCATCGCGGTCAGCGGCGTCACGACCATCGGCCGGACCCCCGACAACGACATCGTCGTCAGCGACGTCCTCGCCTCCCGCCATCACGCGCGTCTGACGTCGACCCCGCAGGGACTGCTCCTGGAGGACCTGCGCAGTGTCAACGGCACCTTCGTCAACGGTCGCCGGACGTCCTCGCAGCGACTCGCCGAGAACGACGTCGTCACCATCGGCAACTCCGACTTCGTCGTGTCCGCGGGCGCCCTGACCCGCGGGCGGCCCCAGGCGTCGGTGTCCGGCGGTCTCGCCGTGACCGGCGTCGGGCTCACCGTCGACGGGAAGAAGCTGCTCGACGACGTGTCGTTCGCGGCCGCCCCGGGCACGCTGACGGCGATCATCGGTCCGTCCGGCGCAGGCAAGTCGACGGCGTCCAGAATCGTGGCCGGGCTGAACACGCCGACCGTCGGCGCGGTGACCTTCGAAGGGCGCGGCGTGCACGCCGAGTACGAGGCGTTGCGCTCACGCATCGGGATGGTGCCGCAGGACGACGTCCTGCACGGTCGGCTGACATTGCGCCAGGCGCTGCGGTACGCGGCCGAGCTGCGACTCCCGAAGGACCTGTCGACGTCCGACCGTGACGAGGTGATCGACGGCGTGCTCGCCGAACTGCAGCTGACCGATCACGTCGACACGCGCGTGGACACACTCTCCGGCGGACAGCGCAAACGTGCCTCGGTCGCCATGGAACTGCTGACGGGACCGTCGCTGCTGATCCTGGACGAGCCGACCTCCGGCCTGGATCCGGCCCTGGACCAACAGGTGATGCGGACGCTGCGTCGCCTGGCCGACGCCGGCCGCGTGGTGCTGGTGGTGACGCACTCGCTCACCTACCTGAGCCTGTGCGATCAGGTCCTGCTCCTGGCCCCGGGCGGCAGGACCGCGTTCTGCGGGGCACCCGGCGACGTCGCGGCGGAGATGGGCACCACCGACTGGGCCGAGATCTTCGCCCACGTCGCCGAGCAGCCGGAGCGCGCGTGGGCCGCCTATCGGATGCGTCATCCGCGAGAGGCGGCCCCACCGCCGTCGACTCCGCCCGGACCCACCCCGAAGATCGCGCGCGCCGGCGTGACCCGTCAGCTGAGCACCCTCGGCAGGCGGCAGATCCGACTGATCGTCTCCGACCGCGGATATCTGGCCGTCCTCCTCGTGATGCCGATCGTGCTCGGCCTGCTGGTGCTGGTGGTGCCGGGGGACAAGGGATTCACCCGGCCGGACATGAAGGGTCCGCCGCCGGACGATGTCGGCGAAGTGCTTCAACTGCTGACCGTGTTGGTGATCGGGGCGGCGTTCATGGGCACGGCACTGGCCGTGCGCGACCTCGTCGCCGAACGCGGGATCTACGAACGCGAACGCGCCGTCGGCCTCCGTCCGGCCGCGTATCTGGCGGCCAAGATCGCCGTGTTCTGCGCGGTGGCGCCCCTGCAGGCCGCGGTGATGATCGGGATCGTCTACGGGCTGCGCGCCATGCCGACGGCCGACGACGTGACCGAACCGGGCACCGCGTATCCGATGCTCCCGCCCGCGCTGACGCTGTTCCTCGCGGTCGCGACCGTCGCGTGGGTGGGCGTCCTCGTCGGACTGGCGATCTCGGCTGCGGTCGGATCGAGCGAGCAGACGATGCCGCCGCTGGTCATCGTCGTCATGGTGCAGCTGGTCCTGTCCGGTGGAGTCATCGCGATCAGTTCGGCGGTCGTCACGCCGTTCACCTATCTACTGCCCACCTATTGGGGATTCGCCAATGCGGCCCAGGCGGTCGACGTCCCGTACATCGCGCCCGACGTGTCGCAGGTCAACCCCGTCGACCGCGCCAGCCGCGACGATCCGATCATGTATCCGTTCTGGGAGCCGTCGGCGGCCCATAGCGCGATCGGCTACGGCGCACTGGCCGCGATGGCTGTGGTCCTCGCCGGATTCGTGTACTGGAGGCTGCGACGGAGGTAGCGGACGCGTCGTCGAACTCGTCTGTCCCACTTCACTGTATATCGCGGATCGGGGCTTGCGGCAAGGCCGTGGCGAGGGTGCACAATGGTGCCTCTCCTCGATGAAAGGGCCCTGTGACCAGCACTGTCTTCGACCTCAGCCACACCTCTCCCACCAAATCCGACCCCGTCGTGATCGGCCACGACGAGGAGCGGTTGACGGCGATCGGGCTCCGTGTCGCCGAGCAGCTGGCCGAATCCGAGGCCGATCTCGACGCGGCCCGCCGCATCACCGATCTACGCGGGGCAGGCGGGGTGGAACGCGACCTGGAGATCCGCCGACTCGAAGCGCGCAGGCGTCGTCTCCGCGCGCTCGGCGGCGATCTGGTGCTCGGCCGAACAGTTCCCGCCGACGGAGCCCCGATGTACATCGGGCGCATCGGCCTCACCGACGCCGACGGGACCACGCTGCTCGTCGACTGGCGCACACCCGAGGCGGCGCCGTTCTTCGCGGCGACCGTCGCCGACCCCGCGGGCATCGTGAGCAGGCGCCACTACCGGTGGTCGCGCGGGCGGGTGATCGACTACTGGGACGAGCGATTCGACTTCGACGACACCGGTGCGGCGGCCCTCGACGCCCAGTCGTCGTTCATCGCGAGCCTGGGCGCGAGTCGGTCGGCGACGATGACGTCGGTCCTGGCCACCATCGCCGCCGACCAGGACGCGGCGATCCGCGCATCCTCGCACGGGGCGCTCGTCGTCGACGGCGGACCCGGCACCGGCAAGACCGTCGTCGCTCTGCACCGGGCCGCCTATCTGCTGTACGCCGACCCGCGCCTGCAGGGCGGTCGGGGACGGATCCTCGTGGTCGGACCGCATCGGCCGTACCTGTCGTACATCGCCGACGTGCTGCCGAGTCTCGGGGAGGACGGTGTCACGACATGCACGGTGGCCGAGATGGTTCCGGGCGGCGAGGACCTCCCGGCGGAGCCCGACCCGGAGATCGCGGCGCTCAAGGCGACGGTCGCGATGATCGCCGCCGTCGAACCCGCCGTGCGCTTCTACGAAGAGCCGCCGCGCGACGCCACGGACGTCGACACCGCCTACGGCGAGGTCCGGATCGACCGGACCGACTGGGCCGAGGCGATCGCCGCGGCCGAACCCGGAGTGCCGCACAACGAGGCGCGCGCCGAGGTGTGGGAGGCTCTGCTCGACATCGTCGTCGACGGATACGACGACGTCCCGCCCGCGGTGCTGCGCACCGAACCCGCGAGGAACCGAGACCTGGCCGTCGCCTTCGGTCGGGTGTGGCCGGTCATCGACCCCGAGGATCTCGTGTCGGATCTGTGGAGCGTGCCCGCATACCTGCGACGGTGCGCGCCGCACCTGACCGTCGAGCAGGTGCGCGCACTCCAACGGGACCGCCCGCGAGCCTGGACGGTCGCCGACCTGCCGCTGCTCGACGCCGCACGCCGTCGCCTCGGCGATCCCGACGCGGCCCGCCGCACCGCCCGAAACCGGGCCGAGACCGCACAGCGGCGGCGCGCGATGGACCGCGTCGTCGAGGATCTGATCACCTCGTCCGATGACGGTGAGGCGCTCGTGTCGATGCTGCGCGCCGAGGACATTCAGAGCGTCATCGTCGACGACGCGGGACTCGACCGACCCGAACCCGACGCGCTCGCCGGACCGTTCGCGCACATCGTCGTCGACGAGGCACAGGAACTCACCGACGCGCAGTGGCGCATGCTCGTCGACCGCTGCCCGTCTGGAAGCTTCACGATCGTCGGCGATCGAGCGCAGGCGCGGGACGGATTCGTCGAGAGCTGGCCGCAGCGGCTGCGGCGGGTCGGGATCGGCCGGGCGCGGATCGCCACGCTCACCGTCAACTACCGCACCCCGCGGGAGATCATGAACGCCGCGGCACCGGTCATCCGGGCTGTGCTGCCGGACGCGAACGTCCCGTCGTCGGTGCGTGCCACCGGGATCCCGGTGCGCCGCGGACGCATCGCCGATCTCGACACGGTCGTCGCGGACTGGCTGGACGCACACCGTGAGGGCACGGTCTGCGTGATCGGGGCGCCCGCCTTCCGTGTCCGGGCGCGGGTCGCGTCACTGAGCCCGAGCACGGCGAAGGGGCTCGAGTTCGACCTCGTCGTGCTCGTCGATCCCGCACGGTTCGGCGACGGCGTCGCCGGTGCGGTGGACCGCTACGTCGCGATGACGCGATCCACTCGGGAACTGGTGGTGCTGGGTCCCGCCGACGAGAGCCGAGTCCTCGATCCGGGGTAGTCTCGGCGCATGCGTGTTCGAGCAGTGGTGGTGGCCGTGCTGGTGTCGGTCGTCGGTCTCGCGGCGGGAGTCGCGGCGGCCGGGCAGGCGGATGCCGCGCCGCCCGCCCGCGTTCTCGGGATTCCGCTCGCGGCGGGCACCGGCGGCCTCACTCCCGAACTCGCGGTGGCCTACACGCTGGCGAAGCAGGACGCGCAGCGGTCCGGCGTGCCGCTGTCCATCACATCGGGCAAGCGATCGCGCGCCGAACAGAACCGGCTGTGGCGGCAGGGCGTCCGCGACTACGGAAGCCCGGCGATCGCCCGTCGCTGGGTGCTGCCGCCCAACGAGTCGACCCATGTGACCGGCCGCGCCGTCGACGTCGGACCGCGGGCCGGGGCGGCCTGGCTGCAGCGCAACGGGAACCGCTACGGACTGTGCCGTTCCTTCGACAACGAGTGGTGGCATTTCGAACTCTCGACGTTCCCCGGAACCCGCTGTCCGGCACCGGTTCCGGACGCCAGCCGACGCTGACACCTAGTCAATTCGAGTGCTTTGGGCCACGATGTATGGGTGGCAGACAATGCGATCTCGGAGCAGATGCCGTCGGTGAGCGACGACGGCCGCACCTATATGACGTACGAGCAGTTCGGGCGCCGGTTCTTCGAGGTGGCGGTCACCGAGGACAGGATCGGGTCGGCGTTCGCATCGGTCGCGGGGGAGTCGTTCCAGGTGGGGCCGCTGCTCGTCGGTCCGGGCGGGGTCGCCAGGGTCGAAGCCGACGTGTCGATCGCCGAACCGCGGATCCGACGGAACGTCGCCGAGACCATCACCTTCGTCGTGGAGCTCCCGCTCAAGATCGCGCTGCTGGTCGACCTGAAACTCGACCGCATCCGCTACGACGTCACCGGACTGGTGACCCTCCCGCTGACCGTTCGCTGCGCCGAACCGCTGCAACTGCGCATCGAAGTGGCCAAACCGCGTCCTCGCGACGTGATCGTCGACGTCTCGTCGGACACCATGCGTGGATCCATCATCCGGACCATCGCTCAGGTCGACGACGAGATCCGGCGTGTCATCGCCAAATTCGTCGCGGACGAGGTCGACAAACCAGAGATCAAGAAGGCCCGGCTGATCGACGTCGACGTCGAACTCGGCCGCGCCTTCGAGGGCATGTGAATCCAGAAGGGACGAGCCGATGGCAGAACACGACAGCGCAGAACACGACAGCGCAGAACACGACACGTACGTGACGGCGAATCAGCCGTACGAACGGGACACCCGCTACATCGAGACCCGGATCACCCGCGACGCCGCCGACGGCTATCCCGTCGAAGCCGACCGGTATCGCCTCGTGGTCTCGTACGCCTGCCCGTGGGCCAACCGCACCATCATCGTGCGGCGCCTGCTCGGTCTGGAGAACGCGATCAGCATGGGCGTGTGCGGACCGACCCACGACAAGCGGTCGTGGACGTTCGACCTCGATCCGGGCGGGGTGGACCCGGTGCTGGGCATCCCGCGACTGCAGGACGCGTACTTCGCGCGTGTCCCCGGATACGAGAAGGGGATCACCGTCCCGGCCATCGTCGACGTCCCGACCGGAGCGGTCGTCACGAACGACTTCCCGCAGATCACCATCGACTTCGAGACCGAGTGGGTCGAGTTCCACCGCGACGGCGCGCCGCAGCTGTATCCGGAGGATCTGCGCGCCGAGATCGACGAGGTCAACAAGCGCGTGTACCGCGACGTCAACAACGGTGTCTACCGGTGCGGTTTCGCCGGATCGCAGGAGTCCTACGACGCGGCCTACGATCAGCTGTTCGCGGCGCTGGACTGGTTGAGCGAGCGTCTCGAGAACCAGCGCTACCTCGTCGGCGACACGATCACCGAAGCCGATGTCCGCCTGTTCACCACTCTGGCCAGGTTCGATCCCGTCTACCACGGTCACTTCAAATGCAATCGGTCCAAGCTGTCGGAGATGCCGGTGCTCTGGGCGTACGCCCGTGACCTCTACCAGACGCCGGGGTTCGGCGACTGCACGAACTTCGACCACATCAAGAGCCACTACTACGAGGTGCACCGGGACATCAATCCGTCGGGCATCGTCCCGAAGGGACCGGACCTGACCAACTGGAACACCGATCACGGCCGCGAGAAGCTCGGTGGTTCGCCGTTCGGGACGGGGACCGCACCCGCACCGCTGTAGGCCCGAGCGTCGCGCACACACCGCGGCCCGCCCGATCGGCGTACGAGATCGGGCGGGCCGCGGTGTGACGAACGGGGTCAGCTCATGGTCTTCGCGGTCGGGGCCGGGGCGAGCACGCTCTCCTCCTTGCGCTTCACGGACGGGATCACCAGCGTGATGGCGACGCCGACGAAGGCGGCGACCGCCCCGACGATGAAGCAGATCTGGAAGTGCGAGTGCGTCGGGATCGCCGAGCCGAGCAGGACGCCCATCACGGCGGACGAGGTCGTCGTGCCGATGGAGCGCATCAGTCCGTTGAGACCCACCGCCGCACCGGCCTCGGTGATCGGGACCGCGTTCATGATCAACGTCGGCATGGCGGCGTATCCGATGCCGACGCCTGCGGAGACGATCACCGATGCGAGGGCCAGCTGCCACGGGGCGTTCATCAGCAGGAAGCCGAACAGGTAGCCGACGCCGAGGACGGCCGCGCCGATGGCCAGTGTGAACTTGGCGCCGATGGTGTTCATCAGATAGCCGGACACCGGGGCGAAGACCATCATCATCAGACCGCCCGGGGCCATCCACAGACCGGCGTGCAGGATCGACTGGCCCATGCCGCCGGCGGCCTCGGGGAGCTGCATCAGCAGCGGGATGACGATGGCCTGGGCCATCATGCCGAAGCCGACCGCTACGGCCGCGATATTGGTCAGCAGGACCGACGGCTTGGCGGTGGTGCGCAGGTCGACCAGCGGACTCGACACGCGGAGCTCGGCGAAGCCCCACAGCAGGAGCACGACGACGCCGACGAGGAAGAACGCGACGGTGGTTCCCGACAGCCACCCCCAGTCGTTGCCCTTCGTGACGGCGATCAGGGTGCTGCACAGACCGACGGCCAGGGCGACGGCGCCGACGAAGTCGAAGCGTCCGCCGACCGCGTCATGCACCGGCGGGACGGCGAAGAAGACCAGGGCGGCGACGACCAGCGCCAGCACGACCGACACCCAGAACAGCATGTGCCAGTCGAACGCCTCGGCGATCCACGCCGACAGCGGCATGCCGATCGCGCCGCCGACACCGAGTGTGGCACTCATCGCCGACACAGCGAACGCGGTCATCTTCGGCGGGGTCACCTCGCGCATCAGGCTGATGCCGACCGGAATGAAGCCCATCGCCAGACCCTGCAGTGCGCGACCGGTGACCACCGGGATCAGCGTCGACGTCATCGCCGGGATCAGCGAACCGATCGCGAGGAGGACCGCGCTGGCGAGCAGCACTCTGCGCTTGCCGAACATGTCGCCGAGGCGACCGGCGACCGGCATGGCGACGGCGCCGCCGAGCAGCGTCGCGGTGATGATCCACGACGCATTGCTGCGCGTGGTTCCGATGAGATCGGGGAGCTGGGGCTGGATCGGGACGATCAGCGTCTGCATCAGGGATGCGACCAGACCGCCGAGGCACAGCACGATCACTGTGACGATGGCAGCACCCGAGGCGGGTTGCGGCTGTGGCTTCGCGGCGACGGTGTCCGACGTCATTCGGGGAGGATTCCTTCACGGTTGTCTACGGAGCGCGCGTTCGACCGCACGCACTTTAGAGTATGCAAGATACATATGTATGATGCACAGTCAAAATCATCCGGCCGTGGCGACGAGTGCGCCGACCGGTGGAGGACGGCGCCGATCGCGGCGTGGAGAGGGCAGGCGAGGTGCAGTCGGACGCGGGCGATTCGATCTGGTCGTCAGAGGTGTATCGGGGGCTGGTCGACGAACTGCTGAGACTGCGCCGCCGCCGGAATCAGGTCGATTCCGGCGCGATCCTGGAGGCGTCGGCATTCGCGATCCTGTGGCTGTTCGAGGACGGACGCCCCCGCACGCTGCGCGAGTTGACCGAGGAGCTGTGCTTGGAGCAGTCGACGGTCAATCGCCAGGTCAACGCCGCGATCAAGAACGGCTACGTGGAGCGATACGAGGTTCCGGGCCAGGTCAGCCGCCTGCACCGACCCACCGACGCCGGGCTGGCGGCCTACGAGCACGACGGGCGCCGTCGCGCCCGGCATCTCGAGTCGGTGTTCGCCGACCTCGCGCCCGGAACCCCGGAGGGGCTGTTGCGGGAGTTGCGCGCCTACAACGACGCGTACGAGCGGCTCGCCGACGACGCCTGACTCTCGGCGGCGAGTACGCCCGCCGATCGCCGCGCCGCGACCGCCGCGGACCGTGGGGAGTCGCCGACGCCGCACGCCCACCCCCGAGAATCGGGCGACTCCCACGCCACGATCGCGAGCACTCCGGTGATCTTCGACACGCTCGACGGACTGTGGTGGGTCTCGACGATCTCGACCCCGCACTCGGACCCGTCCGTGTCGCGCAGATAGCTCTCGGTGAACAGTCGCCACAGGGTCTCGGCGTCGACCTCGGATCCGTGCGCGTCGGTGTGCGCCTGGACGACGCGGGCGAAGTCGATCTCCATCCGTCTCGGCAGCCGGACACCGTAGCCGGTCTCGAGCAGATATCCGATGCCGCCCTTGCCCGACTGCGAGTTCACCCGGATCACGGCGTCGTAGGTGCGGCCGATGTCGGCCGGATCGATCGGCAGGTAGGGGACCTCCCACGGCTGTCCGCGCCGACCGTCGCGGCGGGCGGCGAACCCCTTGCGGATGGCGTCCTGGTGCGTACCGCTGAACGCGGTGTGCACGAGATCGCCGACATACGGGTGGCGCGGATGCAGATCGATGCCGTTCGCGTGTTCCACGACCCGCCTGATCCGGTCGATGTCGGAGAAGTCGATCATCGGGTCGACGCCCTGTGCGTGCAGGTTCAGTGCGAGGGTCGCGATGTCGACGTTGCCGGTGCGCTCGCCGTTTCCGAAGATGCAGCCCTCCACGCGCTGAGCGCCGGCCAGGACAGCCAGCTCGGCGCAGGCGACCCCGGTCCCGCGATCGTTGTGCGGATGCACCGACAGGATCACCGAGTCGCGCCGCGCGAGACTGCGATGCATCAACTCGATCTGATCGGCGTAGACGTTCGGCGTCGCGACCTCGACGGTCGCGGGCAGGTTGAGGATCACCGGGCGGTCCGGGCAGGCGTCCCACAGTGCGGTCATCGTGTCGCACACCTCGAGCACGTAGTCCGGCTCGGTCAGGTTGAACACCTCGGGTGAGAACTCGAATCGGACGTTCGGCAGGTCGCCCGCGAACTCGAGGACGTCGCGTCCGCCCGAGGCGATCAGCTCCAGGAGTTCGGCGCGGCCGCGGCCGAGGACCACATCGCGCCAGACGGGAGCGGTGGCCGTGTACAGGTGGATCACGACGTCGCAGCCGATCCCGTCGATCGAGGCGACCGTGCGCTCGATCAGATCGCGTCGGGCCGCGGTGAACACGACGACGGTGACGTCGTCGGGCACCAGATCCTGTTCGGCGAGCAGACGGACGAAGTCGAAGTCGGTCGACGAGGCCGACGGGTAGCCGACCTCGATCTCCTTGTAGCCGATCTCGATCATCATCTCGAAGAACGCGCGCTTGCGTGTCGGGTCCATCGGTTCGGGGAGGGCCTGGTTGCCGTCGCGCAGGTCGACCGGCACCCACAGGGGTGCGGACTCGATAGTGTTCGACGGCCAGGTCCGGTCGACCAGGGGGACGTCGACTCGGCGGTGGACGTCGCGGTACTTGTGCGACGGCATGGTCGAGGTCTGCTGGCGGTTCCACGGTGTGGTCACGGGGATGCTCCTTCGTGAGGCGTTGACTGAGGCGACCGGCGTACGAGGGGCCCGCGGCGAGCTGCCGGTCGTATCGGTCAGCGCTCGCCGCGGCGAAGAAGAAGGAGATCGTGTGCCATGGGCTAGAATCTAGCACAAGTTCTCAGACAAGTAGAGGGGTGCGGGAGCATGGCGCAACGGGTTCAGCGGACGCCGCTGGCAGATCAGGCGGCCCAGCTGCTGCTCGATCGCATCCGTGCGGGGGAGTGGCGGCTGGGCGCCAAACTGCCCGGTGAGACGACGCTCGCTCCTCAGCTCGGTGTGGGCAGATCGACTGTCCGCGAGGCGATCCGGCAGCTCGCGGGGCGCGGAGTCCTGACCACGCGCCAGGGGGCGGGCGTATTCGTCGCGGCCCTGGACGCGCCGACCGACCGGGTCGCGCTCATGAGCCGAGCGTCGATCGCGTCGGTGATCGAAGCCCGCATCGCGGTCGAGACCGAGGCGGCGGCTCTGGCGGCGCAGCGTCGAACGCCTGCTCACCTGCGTGCGATCCGGAAGGCGCTGGCCGATCGGTCGGCGGCGTCGTCGGTGTCGGCGGCGTCGTACGTCGACGCGGATCTGGACTTCCACCGAGCCGTCGTCGTGGCCGCGGGCAACGATCTGCTCACCGACATGTTCGACCTGTCGACCCCGCGGGTGCGCGAGGCCATGGTCGACATGCTCGCGATGACCGGGGAGTACCATGACACCGCTGATCGCGATGCACACACCGCCCTGACGGAGGCGATCGCCGATCGCCGATCCGCGGACGCCGCACAATGCAGTCGCGGTCATCTGACCGCCATGAAGGAGACCTTGAAATGACAGACGTCCTGGCGCTCGACGCCGTCACGTTCCGGCGCAGCGGACGGGAGATCCTGCACGGCATCGATCTGACAGTGCGTGCCGGCGAGCACTGGGCACTACTCGGACCGAACGGAGCGGGCAAGACGACGATCGTGGGATTCTGTGCGGCACAGAGTCATCCGACGTCCGGGACGGTCGAGGTGCTCGGCAAGCGCCTGGGACGCGTCGACATGGCCGAACTCCGGCGCCACATCGGCCACGTCAATCCACGGCATCCGCTGCGCTCTCCGCTGTCGGTGCTGGAGGTGGTCCTGACCGGATTCACCGGTACGATCGACGCCGCGATGCGATGGGAGCCGACCGCCGGGCAGGTCGCCCGAGCGCGGGCCGCCATCGCCGAGGTCGGACTCGCCGACCGGGAGACCTTCCTCTGGCCGAACATGTCCCAGGGCGAGCGCGGACGGGCGCTCGTCGCCCGTGCCCTGGCGCCCGAGCCCGATCTGCTGCTGCTCGACGAGCCGACCACCGGCCTGGACGTCGCCGCGCGCGAACAGTTGCTCGAGACCGTCGACTCGCTCGCCCACACCTCGCCCGAGGTCGCGTCGATCCTGGTGACACACCATCTGGAGGAACTGCCCGAGACCACCAGCCATGCGATGGTCATCGCCCACGGCGACGTCGTGGCCGCCGGTCCGGTGGACGACGTGATCACGACCGACGTGATCAGCCAGGCGTTCGAGCATCCGATCGCCGTCGATCACGAGGGCCGGCGATGGAGTGCCCGCGCTATCCGGCGAACGGCTCCAGCAGCACTTTGATCGCCTCTCGCGTGTCCATCGCGCGGTAGCCGTCGGCCGCCTGCTCCAACGGGAGTGTCCGGTCGAACACTCTGCCGGGATCGATGCTGCGCGAGGCGATCCGGTCCATCAGATCCGGGAGGAACCGGCGCACCGGGGCGGGGCCGCCGTGCAAGTGCACCAGCGACCGGAACAGCCGGTTTCCGGGGATCTCCTGGCCGTGTGAGACGCCGACGAATCCGATGTGCCCGCCGGCCCGAGTCGATCCGATCGCCTGCATCATCGACTCCTGGGTGCCGACCGCCTCGATCACCGCGTGCGCGCCGAGTCCGTTCGTCATCTCCGTGATCGCGGCGACTCCCTCGTCGCCGCGAGTCTCGATGACGTCGGTGGCGCCGAACTCGACGGCCAGCGCCTGCCGGTCGGCGTGCCGACTCATCGCGATGATCCGCTCCGCGCCGAGCTCGCGCGCGGCGAGAACACCCATGAGGCCGACGGCGCCGTCGCCGACCACCGCGACAGTGTCGCCGGGGCCGACCTGCGCGGCCACGGCGGCGAACCATCCGGTGCCGAGGACGTCGGAGGCGGCCAGATACGACGGGACGAGGTCGGCGTCGGGCGTCTCGGGACACGCTACGAGCGTCCCGTCGGCCAGCGGGATCCGCGCATACTGCGCCTGCGTGCCGATACCGCCCATGCCCTGCACGTGCACACAGCCCGACTGGTAACCGGCGCGGCAGACCTCGCAGGTGTTGTCCGACGCCATGAACGAGCCGACGACGAACTGTCCCGGTCGTACGGACGAGACCTGCGAGCCGACCTCCTCGACGTACCCGACGTACTCGTGTCCCATGTGGGCGTCGTGGACGTCGTTCGCGCCGCGGTAGGGCCACAGGTCCGAACCGCAGATGCACGTGGCGGCCACGCGGATGATCGCATCGGTCTGCTGTTCGATGATCGGGTCGTCCCGATCGACGACGGACACGTTCCCCGGTGAGTGCATCATCACAGCGCGCATGTGATCAGCGTATACGCCGGATCCGACGGCCTGTCGGTACGCGGAACAACCGTCGGACCGAGTACGTTAGACAGTCTGGACTGACTAATTGCGACGGTGGACCGGCGACGCGCTCGATCGCCGGTGAGGTGAGGAGTGCGTTGACGGTGACGAGGCAGCGATCAGGACCCACGATGTTCGCCTCCCTCGCCGTACCCAACTTCCGCATCTACGTGACCGGCGCGCTCGTCTCCAACATCGGCACCTGGGTTCAGCGCGGCGCGCAGGACTGGCTGGTGCTTCAGCTCTCGGACAACTCGTCGGTGGCCGTCGGCGTCACGACCGCGCTCCAGTTCCTTCCGGCGCTGCTCCTGTCGCCGGTCGGCGGGCTGTTCGCCGACCGCTTCGACAAGCGCAGACTGCTGATGTTCACCCAGTCGTGGATGGCGATCTCCTCACTGATCCTCGGCGCCCTGGCGGTGACCGGGGTCGCCACCACGAATCTCGTGTACGTCCTGGCCTTCGTCTTCGGCATCGGCACCGCGCTGGACGCTCCGGCCCGGCAGTCGTTCGTCTCGGAGATGGTCGGCACCGACCGACTCACGAACGCGATCGGACTCAACAGTTCGGCGTTCAACGCCGCTCGCCTCATCGGACCCGGTATCGGCGGCCTGATCATCGGCGCCTTCGGCAGCGGATGGGCCATCCTGACCAACGGTGTCAGTTACCTCGCCTTCCTGATCGGGCTGCTGCTGCTCGACGAATCCAGACTGGTCCGCAGCGAGCCCGTCGCGCGCGCCAAGGGGCAGCTGCGCGAGGGATTCCGATACGTCGGCGGCAGACCTGATCTGCTCATCGCGCTCGGCGTGGCGTTCGCCATCGGCACCTGGGGGATGAACTTCCAGATGACCAACGCGCTGATGGCACGGACGGAGTTCCAGGTGGGTGCGAGCATGTACGGCGTGCTCGGCTCGGTGATGGGCATCGGTTCGCTCGTGGGAGCGCTCCTGGCGGCCCGCCGAAAGAAGGCGCCCGGCCTCAAGTTCGTCGTCGGGGCGGCCTCGATGTTCGCGGTGCTGCTCGGGGTCTCCGGCCTGGCGCCGACGGTGGTCGTCTACGCGATCGTCCTGCCGATCCTCGGCCTGTCCGCGCTCATGACGCTCACCGCGGCGAACATGTACGTCCAGACCAACGTCGACAGCCGGGTCCGGGGCCGTGTGATGGCGCTCTACATGACCCTGCTGATGGGCGGGACGCCGATCGGCTCGCCGCTGCTCGGCCTGCTGGCCTCCCATTTCGGAGCACGTGCCCCGATGGTCGGCGGCGCGATCCTGCAGATCGCGACCATCGCACTGGTCCTGGCCGCGGTCGCCGTCCTGGTGCGACGACGGGGCGAGGAGTCGACATCGTCGTCGGCGGCGTCCGAGGAGGTCGGCGAGTCGGACACGGTCGTGCCCTGACCGGCGCGCTGTGGCGGCCGCGAGTGCCCGGCTCGGGTTCGGTAGCCTGCATGCGGTGACCACCACTGTGCCCGTCGAGTCAGTCGACGCCCGTATCGCCCGAGAACTCGGAGTCGCCGAGAGCCGTGTCGCCGCCGCGATCGCGCTGCTCGACGACGGCTCGACCGTTCCGTTCATCGCCCGGTACCGCAAGGAGGCCACCGGCAGCCTCGACGACGCGCAACTGCGTCTGCTGGACGAGAGACTGCGCTATCTGCGCGAACTCGACGAGCGCCGTGCCGCGGTCATCACCGCGATCGACGAGCAGGGCAAGCTCACCGATCGGCTGCGCGCGTCCCTGCTCGCCGCCGACACCAAGGCGCGTGTCGAGGACATCTACCTGCCGTACAAGAAGAAGCGCCGCACCAAGGCGCAGATCGCCCGCGAGGCCGGTCTGGAACCGCTCGCCGACGCACTCCTGGCCGATGCGTCGACGGCGCCGGAGGACGCGGCCGCCGAGTTCGTCACCGGCGACGTCGCCGATGCGGCCGCGGCGCTCGACGGCGCCCGGCACATCCTCATCGAGCGCGCCGCCGAGGACGCCGAACTCGTCGGGGCGATCCGCACCCGGTTCTGGGACTCGGGCAGCCTGCGCACGCAGGTGCGCAGCGGGGCCGAGCAGAACCAGGCCGCGCAGAAGTTCCGCGACTACTTCGACTTCGCCGAACCGCTCGAGGACATGCCGTCGCATCGCGTGCTCGCCGTCCTGCGCGGCGAGAAGGAGGAAGCGCTGACGCTGACCTTCGACGGCGGGGAGGACGAGCCGTACCAGGCCATGGTCGCGCAGACCCTCGGCGTCGAGCTGTCCGGACCGGGCGCGGCGACACCGTGGCTCAGTGCGACGGTCCGCTGGGCCTGGCGCACCAAGCTCATGATCACCGCGACCATCGAGGCGCGCATGCGGCTGCGCCAGCGCGCCGAAGAGCAGGCCGTCGCCGTGTTCGCGACCAACCTGAAGGACCTCCTGCTGGCGGCGCCCGCGGGCACGCGGGCCACCCTCGGCCTGGACCCCGGATTCCGGACCGGCGTCAAGGCGGCCGTCGTCGATGCGACCGGGAAGGTGGTCGACACCGGGACGATCTACCCGCATCAGCCCGCCAAGAAGTGGGATCAGGCCAAGGCCGAGCTCGCCGAGATGATCGCTCGCCACGGCGTCGAGCTGATCGCCATCGGCAACGGCACCGCCTCCCGCGAGACCGACGCGCTGGCCGCCGAACTCGTCGCCGAGATCGGCAGGTCCGGCGCCACGGCCCCGACCAAGGCCGTCGTGAGCGAGGCGGGCGCCTCCGTGTACTCGGCGTCGGAGTACGCCTCGCAGGAGCTGCCCGACCTCGACGTGTCGATCCGCGGCGCGGTCTCGATCGCGCGCCGACTGCAGGACCCGCTGGCCGAACTGGTCAAGATCGACCCGAAATCGATCGGCGTCGGCCAATACCAGCACGATGTCGCCCCCGCCACCCTCGCGCGCAGCCTCGACGCCGTGGTCGAGGACGCCGTGAACGGCGTCGGCGTCGACCTCAACACGGCGTCGGCGCCGCTGCTGGCTCGCGTGTCCGGTGTGACACCGGGCTTGGCGACGGCGATCGTCGCCCACCGCGACCAGGTCGGCGCGTTCGACAGTCGTCAGGGGCTGCTCGACGTCCCGCGTCTGGGACCGAAGGCGTTCGAACAGTGCGCGGGCTTCCTCCGGATCCGTGGCGGAGCCGACCCGCTCGACGCGTCGGGTGTGCACCCCGAGGCGTATCCGGTGGTCCGCCGGATCATCGACGGGTCCGGACGCGGCCTCGACGATCTGATCGGAGACACGGCGACGCTGCGCACCCTCGAGCCGGCGACGTTCGCCGACGACCGCTTCGGCGTGCCGACGGTCACCGACATCATCAGCGAACTCGAGAAGCCCGGCCGTGACCCCCGACCGGCCTTCGAGACGGCGACCTTCGCCTCCGGCGTCGAGAAGGTCTCCGATCTGCAACCGGGCATGGTGCTGGAAGGCGTCGTGACCAATGTGGCGGCGTTCGGGGCGTTCGTCGACGTCGGCGTGCACCAGGACGGACTGGTGCACGTGTCGGCGATGTCGGACAAGTTCGTGTCCGACCCGCACGACGTGGTCCGCTCCGGGCAGGTCGTGCGCGTCAAGGTGATGGAGGTCGACGTCGACCGCCAGCGCATCGGACTCTCGCTGCGGCTGAACGACGAGCCCGGAGAGAAGAAGCAACAGCGCGGCGGCCCGAACCGCGGCGCCGATCAGCGAGGCGGTCAGGGCCGCGGCGGACAGAACCGGGGCGGGCAGAACCGGGGCGGACAGAACCGGGGCGGACAGAACCGGGGCGGGCAGAACCGGGGCCGCGACGACCGGCCCGCCGCCGGATCGATGGCGCAGGCGCTGCGCGATGCGGGCTTCGGGCGCTAGGAGAGTGCCGAACCGAGCGCTCCACCGCTGACAGCGCCGACCGGACCGAAAACCGGTCGACGCGCTGACGCGCCCGGTCTATCGTCGCCGACATGAGTGATCCGCACGGACGATCAGCCCGTGAACGCGACCGCACGTTCGCCCACATCCTGGTCAACACGGCGGTCGCCGGTCTGACGACCAGCTATCTCTGGTTCGCGCTGACGTTCTGGCTGTACCTGCAGACCCGGAACGTGATCGCGACCGGAGTGATCGGCGGCGGCTACATGCTGTTGATCGCCGTGTCGAGCATCGGCTTCGGGACTCTCGTCGACCGTTTCCGGAAGCTCGCCGTGATGCGCGGTTCGGCCGTGTTCACCTTCGCCATGTTCGGTCTCGCGGCGGTGGTCTTCGCGGTCATGCCCGACGACGCCTCGGGGTCGCTGTCGTCACCGTGGCTGTGGCTGTTCGCGGTGATCGTGCTGGCGGGCGCCGTCGTGGAGAACATGCGCGCGGTGGCGCTCGCGACCACCGTCACGATCCTGATCGATCCCGACCGCCGGGCCAACGCCAACGGATGGGTCGGCGCCGTGCAGGGCGTCTCGTTCCTGGTGACCAGCGTCTTCTCCGGACTCTCCGTCGGATTCTTCGGGATGGGCGCGACGATCGTCATCGCTCTCGTCCTGGTCGCCGCCGGACTGGTCCACATCCTGCTCGTCCGGCTGCCGGAGGAGACCGCGCCCGCCGCGTCCGACGCGGTGGGCGCCTTCGATCTGCGTGGTTCGATCCGGGCCGTGCATCTGGTGCCCGGACTGTTCGCGCTGATCGTGTTCTCCACGTTCAACAACTTCGTCGGCGGCGTACACATGGCGTTGCTCGATCCGTACGGTCTCGAGCTGTTCTCGGTCCAGATGTGGGGAGTCGTGTTCGCGATCGGAGCCACCGGCTTCATGGTCGGCGGCGGTCTGATCGCCCGATTCGGACTCGGTGCGAACCCGCTGCGCACCATGCTCGTCGCGGTCGCGATCACCGGGGTGCTCGGCGCGGTGATCGGCATTCGGGCGTGGCCGTGGCTGCTGATCGCCTGTGTGTGGCTGTTCATGCTGGTGATCCCCGCCGTCGAGGCCGCCGAACAGACTGTGATCCAGCGGGTCGTGCCGTTGCCCCAGCAGGGGCGGGTGTTCGGATTCGCGGGTGCCTTCGAAGCCGCGGCCGCCCCGGTCACCGCGTTCGTCGTCGCGCCGATCGCCGAGCACATCGTGATCCCGTGGGCCGACGGCGACGGCGCCGCAGCGATCGAACCGGTCTTCGGGTCCGGTCCGGCACGCGGGCTGGCCCTGATCTTCGCGATCGCCGGAGCCGTCACCGTCGCCGCCGCGGCGCTGGCCGCCACCACACCGGTGTACCGGGAGGTCTCGAGGGAGTACCGGCGCGCCGCCGTGGGTGAGGAGCCCGATGTCACAGATCCTCGGACGACACCAGACGTCGGCGCGCCGACAGAAGGGTGACCTCCGGACGAGACGCGGCATGCCGTTCGAGAGCGTCGAGCAGTTCGGTGACGTGCGCGGCGTCGCCGCTGACCACGGCGACACCGATGCCCGCGCGACGATGCAGGTCGCGATGATCGGTCTCGGCGACCGACACGTCGTATCTGCGACGGATCTCGGCGACGATCGGGCGGACGACCGATCGCTTCTCCTTGAGGGAGTGGACGTCGCCGAGCAGGAAATCGAATTCTAGTGTCGCGTGTCGTTAATTAGTTTTCGGTTGGGCTTTCTTCAGGATTTCGTCGGCAGTCTTGGTCCACACGAACGGGTGCTTCCGCCCATTCCATCCGTTGATGAATGCTCGGATCTTCGCGTTCAGGTCGTTGACTGAGGTGAACACTCCTCGGCGGATCGCTTGCCGGTCGATGATCCCGAACCACACCTCGACGAGGTTGAGCCATGACCCTGACGTCGGAGTGAAGTGCACGTGCATGTTCGGGTGCTCGGCCAGCCAGTCGCGGACCTCAGCCTTCTTGTGAGTGGCGTAGTTGTCCATCACCAGATGCAGTTCCTGGCCGCCGTAGGCGCGGTCGATCTGCCTCAGAAACGCCAGGAACTCCTGGTGGCGGTGTCGCGGCTTGACCGCGGCCGTGACCTGGCCCGTCGCGATATCCAGCGCGGCGAACAGCGTGGTCGTTCCGTGGCGCTTGTAGTCATGGGTTCGGCGTTCGATCTGACCGGGCTGCATCGGCAACATCGGCGCAGTCCGATCGAGTGCTTGGATCTGCGACTTCTCATCGATGCACAGCACGATCGCGTTCGTCGGCGGTTCCAGGTACAAGCCGACGACGTCGGTGACCTTGGCGACCAGTTCTGGGTCGGTGGAGAACCTGAACGTTCCCGACCGCCACGGCTGCACTCCGTACTCGCGCCACGCCCGGGCGATCGTCGCGTTCCCGACCCCGAGATGCCCAGCCAGCAGCCGGGAAGACCAGTGCGTGACTCCGTACTTCTTCGGTGGCGGCATCAACGTCGCCGACACGATGTCGGAGTGATCGATATGCCGCGGCCGGCCGGGTCGATCATCATCGAGCAGACCGACCATCCCGTCGTGCAGGTACCGTTCACGCCACTTGCGTACCGTCGGGACCGACACTCCAACGACCACGCTGATGTGCGAGTTCGCCATACCCTCGGCCGCCAACGTCACGATCCGAGCCCGCCGCACCACACCCGCCGGCGTCGACGTCGACCGCAACAATCGATCGAGTTCGACAGCATCGCCCTCACGCAGATCCAAAGCCGGAGCCGGAGAATTCGCCATAACTCATTCTCTCAAGCCCGAAACCAGAAACTAATTAACGACACGCGACACTAGAGTACCGATCCACATGGGACCGGCCACATTACCGCAGCCGGGCTCCGCGCGGATACACCCGTGCCGCCAACGCGCGTTTGCGCTCGATGTTCGCGGCGACGGCGTCGGGGGAGAAGCCGCCCGCCGTCGGCCGCTGCGGGGGCGTGTCGACGTCACCGGACACCGTCGTCCACCGCGAGCCGACGTCGAGCAGGGCCTGATGCTTGGTGGCGTAGTAGTCCGGACTCGCCGACACGGCCACGCCCGAGTCGCCGCCCGCCGCCGCGAGCAGATGGGGGTGGTAGCGGGTGGACAGCCAGGTGCCGCCGGCGGGCAGACCGTCGTGCCACACCTGACGGAAGGGCACCACACGCGCTCCGTCGAGGCGGTCGCCGAGCATCGTCGGGATCGTGTAGTCGTAGCCGGGAATGCATTCGACGACCGTGACGTCGCGGCCGGGCGTCTCCCACGCGTCCAGAGTCGCCTCGATGAACGCGGCCAGCGCGGCCAGACCGGTGCGACCGTCCCAGCCGAAACCGTCCGCGAGGTCGCTCTGCGCGCACAGGACGACGCCGCCGTCGCTCGGAGAGGAGCGGGGCCGGCGAGCATGGGGAGAGAGCCAGGCGTCGTCTCCGGTCCGGGAGAGCCCCGGGACCCCGCCGAGCAGTTCCTCGGTCGGCGCGTCGCGTACGTCGACGACGTCGAAGGTCGCCGCGGCGGCGAGCATCGCATCGCGGGCCGCTCCGGTCACGGCCGGAGTCAGACCGGCGCCGGTAGCGACGGTGCGGGCACCGGTCTTGGCGGCGACGGCGGCGATGGCCGGGATCAGATGCATGTGGTGCGGCCACATCGCGTTGATGTAGCCGCCGCCGACCAGGTGGATGGTCCGCGCCCGCAACAGCATGTCGACGCCGGCGTCGTCGCGCGGTGATGCGCCGAGCGTGCTCGCGGTGCGCGCCACCCACTCCCACGGCGCGTCCGGATCCACTCCGTCCGGATTCTCACTGTCGGCGTAGTGCACGAACTGCCACAGGGTGTCGACGAACACCGCCCGCGGATTGGCCTGCCGCAACAACAGTGCGGCGTTGCCCGGGCGGGGCGAATCGACGACGACGCGCGCCAGCGGCCGCCGTACGGCGAGCCAACGGAGCCACGCCTGCGTGATCAGCTCGTCCCCGTAATTGGGGAAACCCGCGGTGGTGACCAGATACACGACGTCCGCGGTGTCGACCCGTCTGCGGACCTTCTC
Source organism: Gordonia humi (assembly GCF_014197435.1). Taxonomy (NCBI): domain Bacteria; kingdom Bacillati; phylum Actinomycetota; class Actinomycetes; order Mycobacteriales; family Gordoniaceae; genus Gordonia; species Gordonia humi. The sequence goes on along the minus strand of NZ_JACIFP010000001.1, from coordinate 3,251,137 downwards.
CGTGGCCCGGCGCAGATCGGCGGCAGACGGCAGGTGTGACGGCAACGGCATACTGATGTCCTCGAATCCGTGATGCGCGTCGGTCAGCGTTCGGTGTCGCCGATGATGTTCGCGACGTGATCGGGTACGAACCGGGACAGCGAGCGCGGCGGGCGATGGTAGTTCCCGGTCTCGATCGGCGTCTTCGGCAGCTTCACCCGCGGCCGCTCGATGTGCTCGTACGGGACGGTCGACAGCAGATGCGAGATCATGTTGAGCCGGGCGTTGCGCTTGTGATCGGACTCGACGACGAACCACGGGCTGGTCGAGGTGTCGGTGTGGACCATCATCTCGTCCTTCGCGCGGGAGTAGTCCTCCCACCGGAACACCGATTCGAGGTCCATCGGGCTGAGCTTCCACTGGCGCACCGGATCGTCGCGTCGCGAACGGAAGCGTCGCAGCTGCTCCTCGTTCGACACCGAGAACCAGTACTTCCGCAGCATGATCCCCTCGTCGATGAGCATCTGCTCGAAGATCGGGGTCTGCCGCAGGAACCGGGTGTGCTCCTCGGGCGTACAGAAGCCCATCACCTTCTCGACGCCGGCGCGGTTGTACCAGGACCGGTCGAACAGCACGATCTCGCCCTTGGTCGGCAGATGCTCCACATAACGCTGGTAGTACCACTGTCCGCGCTCGCGGTCGGTGGGCGCCGGGAGCGCGGAGACGCGACAGATGCGCGGGCTGAGGAACTCGGTGATCCGCTTGATGGCGCCGCCCTTGCCCGCGGCGTCCCGGCCTTCGAACAGGACGACCACGCGCGCACCGGTGTCGCGGACCCATTCCTGCATGGCGACGAGCTCGGTCTGCAGCCGGAACAGTTCGGACTCGTAGACGTCTTTGGAGAGTTTCGGTTCGCTGCCCGACTTCTTACCCATGAGGAAGATCATAGAGTCCGGGCGCGAGCGTCGGCGTCCGCGACACCGACTATCCGCGACACCGACCGTCCACGACACCGACCGTCCACGACACCGACCGTCCGCGACACCGACTACTTGCCGTCAGAGGTGCGGGAGACGGAGAGCTCGAGTCCGATCGCCGGGTCCGCGACGTTCGTCAGTCGCATACGGTCGCCGTCGACGGTGGCGGTGACGGCGTCGCGCAGGACCGCCAGGATCGACTTCTCGATCTCGCCCGTGTCCCCGGGGCACGCCTTGCGCGTCGTCGCGATCGGCCCGATCGTCACCGTCTGCGTCGGACCGGTGCCCGCGACGGTGGCCTCGCCCGTCATCCGATTGCAGCCGGTGAATCCCCGCAGGGTCCCCTCGGCGCCGATCGTCAGCGTCGGCTTCGCCCGGTCCAGCGCTTGGGACGACGTCACCGCGTCCGCACCGATCAGGGCCTTGACCCGCCAGTTGGTTCCGGCCACCGGCCGGTCGACCCGCTGGTCCAGACTCACCGACAGGTCGCCGCGTTCGAGAGTCAGGGTCCGGCCGGTCAACGACCAGGTGAGCGGAGCGTCGAACAGGTCGCCGACCCACTTGTCGACGGTGTCGTGCGGCGGCGGACACGCCATCATGGTGCCGACGAGCGGACCCGCCGTCATCGTGTCGCCGTCGAAGGCGACGGTGCCGCCGTGTCCGTTGCACCCGGCGTTGACGCTGATCCGCGCGTCGGTGCCGAAGCTGATGATCAACGGGCCGCCGCCGGGGACGGTCTTCTCCGTGGCGTCGTCGGAGACGTAGGTCTTCCCGACGAGTTCGGCGGGGTCGACGACGTGCGAACCCGTATCGCCGGATCCGGACGGCGAACCGCAGGCGGCGAGCGTCGCGACGACGACCGCGCCGGTCACGGTCAGCGAGGCGATGCGAGCTCGGGCGGGGAGGTCTCGACGTCGTCGGCGGTTCATACGGTCACGGTAGTGCAGTCGGATCGGCGCGGCGATCAGCGCGCCGCGTACGGTAGATCACGATCGGTCAACGAATTCAGGTGAGGGAGACAAGCCCCAGTGGGAAAGCTCACGAACGCCATGTGGCGCCTGCTCGGCGCCCAGACGTCGCGTAATCAGTCGCAGTCCATCTCCTTGATCGAGCAGTCGCACGAGCACACCGAGTGGGCGGAGGGGCTCGCCGACGACGAATTGGCAGGCGCCGCAGCGGGCTTGGAGATCGAGAGCGTCGAGGGCCGCGCCAAGTTCCTGGCGCTCATCCGCGAGGCGGGCGGCCGGTCGGTGTCGATGACGCCGTTCGACGTTCAGCTGCAGGGCGCACTGCGCATGCTCGACGGCGACGTCGTCGAGATGGCGACCGGCGAGGGCAAGACGCTCGCCGGCGCGATCGCGGCGATCGGGTACGCGCTCGAGGGGAAGCACGTGCACGTGGTGTCGGTCAACGACTACCTCGCCGGCCGCGACGCCGAATGGATGAAACCGCTCTACGCGATGTTCGGCGTCACCGTCGGCGCCCTGTCGGAGCACTCGACCCGCGAAGAGCGCCAGAGCGCCTACGCGTGCGACGTCACCTACGCCTCGGTCAACGAGATCGGCTTCGACGTGCTCCGCGATCAGCTCGCGCTGCACGCCGACGAACTCGTCGCGCCCGAACCGGAGGTCGTGATCGTCGACGAGGCCGACTCGGTGCTCGTCGACGAGGCGCTGGTGCCGCTGATCCTGGCGGGCTCCACCGAGGCGGACGCCCCCAACAGCGCGATCCACGAGGTCGTGTCGCACCTGCGGACCAAGCACTACGACGTCGACACCGACGGTCGCAACGTGTCCCTCACCGAGGAGGGCGCGCAGTTCGTCGAGGACACCCTCGGCGGCATCGACCTGTACGGCGAAGAGCATGTCGGGACCACCCTGGTCCAGGTCAACGTGGCGCTGTACGCGTACTACCTCCTCGAACGCGACGTGCACTACATCGTCCGCGACGGCGGGGTGCACCTGATCAACGCCTCCCGCGGCCGCGTCGCGCGGCTGCAGCGCTGGCCGGACGGTGTGCAGGCGGCCGTCGAGTACAAAGAGGGGCTCAAGCCGACCGCGTCCGGCGAGGTCATCGACACGATCACCGTCCAGGCGCTGATGGGCCGCTACCCGCGTGTCGCTGGCATGACCGGCACCGCGATCGCAGCGGGCGAGCAGCTCCGCCAGTTCTACGGGCTCGGCGTCTCGCAGATCCCGTCGAACATGCCGAACGTCCGCGAGGACGAACCCGACCGCGTCTACGACAACAAGGCCAACAAGATGGAGGCCGTCGTCGACTACGTCCGCCAGACGCACGAGACCGGCCAGCCCGTCCTGATCGGCACCCACGACGTCGCGCAGTCGGAGGAGCTGGCGTACTTCCTCGAGCGCGCCGGCGTGGAGTCGGTTGTGTTGAACGCGAAGAACGACCCGGAGGAGGCGGCGATCATCGCCGAGGCCGGGCGCAAGGGCGCGGTCACCGTGTCGACGCAGATGGCCGGTCGAGGCACCGACATCCGCCTCGGCGGGTCCACCGGCGGCGACGACGAACGCGAGGAGGTCGTCGAACTCGGCGGACTGTGCGTCGTGGGCACCGGCCGCTACGACACCGAACGGTTGGACAATCAGCTGCGCGGTCGCGCGGGCCGCCAGGGCGACCCCGGTCGGTCGGTGTTCTTCTCCAGTCTGGAGGATCCGCTCGTCACGAAGAACCAGACCCATCTGCGCGACATCCGCCCGGTCGACGGCGACGGATCGGTGGGTGCGCGCGGCGTCGAGGTGGTCGAGCAGGCGCAGCGCATCGCCGAGGGCGCGATGCTGCAGTTGCACGCGAACACCTGGGACTTCAACCGGCAGGTCAACGAACAGCGCAACTCGATCGTGCGGCGCCGCATGGACGTCCTGACCACCGATCGGGCGCTCGCCGATCTGAAGGACCTCGAGTCCGAGCGGTACGAGGAGCTGGCGGAGACGGTCGGCGACGACGTGCTCGAGGACGTCGCCCGGCAGATCGTGCTCTACCACCTGGACCGGGGCTGGGCCGACCATCTGGCCTACGTCGCCGACGTGCAGGCGAGCATCCATCTGCGTGCGCTCGGCCAGCAGAGCCCCCTCGAGGAGTTCCACAAGCTGATCTTCGCCGAGTTCACCACCATCGTCGACGACGCGATGACGGCCTCCCGGGAGACCTTCCGGACCGCGACGATCACCGCCGACGGCATCGACTTCGACGACGCCGACATGCATCGTTCCACGATGACGTGGACGTACCTGGTGCACGAGAACCACTTCGCCTCGGCGGGTGCTCAGGCGATCCAGGGGATCGTGGGCATCTTCCGGTGACCGATGATCGGGCGGCGGGTGCTCCCGCCGAACGCAGCGACGCGATCTGGACGGTGCCGAACGCGCTGAGCGTGGCGCGCCTGCTGCTCATCCCGGTGTTCATCTGGCTCCTCCTCGTCGAGGAGTCGGCCGGATGGGCGTTCGTGGTCCTGTTCGTCTCGGGTCTGACCGACTGGCTCGACGGCAAGCTCGCGCGCTGGCTGGGGCAGTCGTCCAAACTCGGTGCGCTGCTCGACCCGGCCGCCGACCGGCTGTACGTGATCGTCATCCCGATCTGCTTCGGCATCCGCGACTTCGTCCCGTGGTGGATGATCGCGGTGATCATCGGCCGCGACGTCCTGCTCTTCGCGACGGCCCCGCTGCTGTCCGCGCGCGGGATCACCGCGCTCCCGACGCTGTACGTCGGCAAGGCGGCGACGTTCGCCCTGATGAGCGCGTTCCCGTGGCTGCTCGCCGGCCACATCGACGGCTGGGTCGGCACCGTCACCTACCCGATCGGCTGGGCGTTCCTGATCTGGGGCGTCGGCATGTACGTGTGGTCGATGGTCCTGTATTGGATTCAGACCGTCGCCGTCGTGCGGACCATGCCGCGGGTCGCGCGAGGCGATCGTCGGCCTGATGCTGCCGAGTCCGGGACCGAGCGATAAGATTCTGATCGATCCGGTCGGGGGAGCGATCCGACGGCCGTCGTCCGTTCCGCAGTACAACGAAAGGGCAGTCTCCGTGAGCGACACCAAGATTCCGGACAACCTGCGTTACACCGCCGAGCACGAGTGGATCGCCCCGGTGGGGGAGAAGACGGTCCGCATCGGCATCACCGACTACGCGCAGGACGCTCTCGGCGACGTGGTGTTCGTCCAGCTCCCGGACGCCGACGCGACCGTCGAGACGGGTGAGTCGTTCGCCGAGGTCGAGTCGACCAAGAGCGTCTCGGACATCTTCGGACCGCTCGACGGGACCGTCTCGGCGGTCAACGACGCCCTCGACGGGGCACCCGAGCTCGTCAACTCGTCGCCGTACGAGGACGGGTGGCTGGTGGAGATCACCGTCGCCGACGACGTCGATCTGGACGCACTGCTCGGGGGCATGCTCGACGCGGCGGGCTACGCCGCCGTCATCGGCGGCTGACCGGTCCGCTGAGGGCTCCGTCTCGTCAACGTGGACGAGGCCACCGTCTTCTCGGTGGGGCGGATATGATTCTGTAGTTCGTTCAATCGCCGCTCAACCCGGGCGGCGGCGGAACACAGACGGTAGGTTCGAAGATGAACGTTCTGACCTACCCGACGACGTGCGTTTCAGTGGCGAAACGCGGCTGAGACATACGAGACAATGGCGAAACGGTCGCTGCTCCCGGCGAAACCCCGGGCGCGGACCGCAGTGGTTAAGGAGATGTGGTGACCGGTAACGACAACGGCTTTGAAGCGCCTGTGGAGACGACCTCGGTCTTCCGGGAGGAGTTCATCAAGGAGATCGACGCACCGGCGACGTCCGCTGAGCCCGGTGACACCGGTGTGGAGCGACTCTCGCCGGGAACCGCTCTCCTGATCGTCAAGCGCGGCCCCAACGCCGGTTCGCGTTTTCTGCTCGACCAGGCCGCGACGTCCTCCGGTCGTCACCCCGACAGCGACATCTTCCTCGACGACGTCACCGTCAGTCGACGGCACGCCGAGTTCCGGCGCGACGGCGACGACTTCCAGGTGGTCGACGTGGGCAGCCTGAACGGCACCTACGTCAACCGTGAGCCGGTCGACACCGCGACACTCGCCAACGGCGACGAGGTCCAGATCGGCAAGTTCCGTCTGGTGTTCCTGTCCGGTCCGCGGGCCGGGGAAGCCGGCACCGCAGCATCGTGACGTCCTCCGCCGCGCGCAAGGACGCGGGTGACGAGAGGACCATGTCCATCGGCGCCGTACTCGCAGTCCTGTCGGAGGACTTTCCGGATGTGACGATCTCCAAGATCCGCTTCCTCGAAGCGGAGGGGCTCGTCACTCCGGAGCGTGCCCCGTCCGGATACCGTCGATTCAGCGACGCCGACTGCGAACGCCTCCGGTTCGTCCTCACCGCTCAGCGCGACCGGTATCTCCCGCTCAAGGTGATCCGCGAACAGCTCGACGCCATCGACGAGCAGTCGTCGGATTCGGCGAGCGGCGCGCGTCTGCTCACGTCGGCGCGCACGGCCGTGGCGCCGGAGACCGACTTCGCGTCGCGGGGCGGTCGAGTCGCGCGGGAGACGCTCATCGAGCGGACGGGCGTCGACTCCGCGTTCATCGCGGAACTGACCCGCAACGGGCTCCTGTCCGCGGGGCCGGGCGGCTTCTTCGACGAGGACGCCGTGCGGCTGGTCGAGGCGGCGGCGGCGCTGGCGAACTTCGGTGTCGAGACGCGTCACCTGCGTGCGTTCAAGATCAGCGCTGACCGCGAGGCCGGACTCGTCGCGCAGATCGCCGGACCCATCGCCAAGGGCAAGGGGACCGGTGCCCGCGACCGCGCCGAGGAACTCGTTCGCGAGATGGCCGCGCTCTCGGTCACCCTGCACACGCAGCTGGTCAAGGCCGCGGTGCGCTCGGCGCTCGACTGACCTGGAAGACTCGACCGACTTCATCGGGCCGACCGGCCGACGCCGGTCGGCGGCACCGTCTAAGGAGACACGATCATGGGCGAGATGCGAATCGTCGGCATCCGAGTGGAGCCGCCGCAGAACCAGCCGGTGCTGCTGCTGCGCGAGGTGACCGGATCGCGGTATCTGCCGATCTGGATCGGGCAGAGCGAAGCGGCCTCCATCGCGCTCGAGCAGCGCGGCGTCGAGCCGCCGCGGCCGCTCACCCACGATCTGATCGGTCATATCCTCCAGGCGTTCGACCGGAGTCTGGTCGAGGTCCGCATCGTCGACATGCGCGAGGGCACCTTCTACGCCGAGATGGTCTTCGACGGCGACGTCGTCGTCGAGGCGCGCCCGTCCGACGCGATCGCCGTCGCGATGCGCGCGGGCGCCCCGATCACGGCCGTCGACGAGGTGCTCGACGACGCCGGGCTCCTGATCCCGGAAGAGGACGAGAGCGCCGTCGACGACGGTGAGGCGAGCGAGGACGAGGTCGAGGCGTTCCGCGAGTTCCTCGATCAGATCTCCCCGGAGGACTTCCTCGGCCCCGAGGGCCCGCAGTCCTGACTCTCCAGTCTCGACCCCCGCAGTCTCGACCCCCCGCAGTCTCGACCCCCCGCAGTCTCGACCCCCCCAAGTCTCGACCCCCCGCAGTCTCGACCCCCGCGGCCCTGGCTCCGGTGGGACCTCGACGGTCACCAGAAGCTCCTGCCGATCGAGCGGGGTCAATTTCTTCCGGTCGAGCGAGGTCGACCCCCGGAACCCGTAAAATTCGCAATCGATCGCCACTCCAGTCACACGAGTAACACCAGCATCTTTGGTAACGGGGAAGTAACCGCCCGGTCACCGTTGACCAACAGCTGTACCTAAAGTTGAGGTTTACGGTGTGTTGCGTTGAACGGGGGTTGGAATCCTCATAGTTTCTTACTCGACGCCGGAGCGGATCGCTTCGGTACAACACATGTCGACCGTGTGCGGGAGTATCCTGACGAAGAGCAGGGCTCGCAGCCAGGGTCCAGTTGCGCGAGGGAGTAACCGTGGGCGATAAGCCGACCGATCTTCGGACCGATGGTGTGACCGAGCCCGTTCAAGACGGCCTCGACGACATCGCTCCGGGTCTGTTCCCGAACGACACCGTCCCCGACGACCTCGTCGGCTATCGGGTGCCGACCGCCTGCCAGATCGCCGGTATCACCTACCGTCAGCTCGACTACTGGGCTCGTACGCAGCTCGTCGTTCCGTCGATCCGCGGTGCGGGCGGTTCCGGGACGCAGCGCCTCTACTCGTTCAAGGACATCCTGGTCCTGAAGATCGTCAAGCGCCTGCTCGACACCGGAATCTCCCTGCAGAACATCCGCGTGGCCGTCGACCACCTCCGTCGGCGCGGCGTCAAAGACCTCGCGCGCATCACGCTCTTCTCCGACGGGACCACCGTCTACGAATGCACCTCCGCCGAAGAGGTCGTCGATCTTCTGCAGGGCGGTCAGGGAGTCTTCGGCATCGCCGTCTCGGGCGCCATGCGGGAGCTGACCGGCACCATCGCCGACTTCCCGGCCGAACGCGCCGACGGCGGCGTCAGCGAGTCGGCACCCGAGGACGAGCTGGCGGCTCGTCGCAAGAGCCGCACCACCAAGACCGGGTAGGGACCACGACCGGATAGGAATTGAGACCGCGTAGGAATCGAGACCGGACGGGCCCGCGGCGCAATCGGGTGATCCGCCGTCGCCCTTGCTATCCTGGCCGTGCGCCGCTGCGCCGCGGGAGAGCGTCGTCCGATCACCTCGGGCGGCCGCCGAAGGAGCAACACCTCTCCGTCAAACTCTCAGGCACCAGGGACCGTGGCAGTTGACGGCGCCTCTGGAAAGAGACGGGTCCGCCCGTCCGCCCACGGTGAAAGGTCGACCGCGACCGAATCTCTCAGGCGTCGCCCCGGCGGCATGGACAGAGGGGGAGGACCAGCAGTCCGAGCGCCGTGCTCGGACCGAGAAGGATAGGTCCCCTCGTGACGGACACGTCTCTGCCGACGAACGCTACTTTCGCCGATCGCCACCTCGGCCCCGACGCCGCGGAGATCGCGCGGATCCTCGACGTCCTGGGCGTGGCCTCCCTCGACGAGCTCGCCGCCGACGTGGTTCCGGCGACCATCGCCGACGGCGTCGACTCCGACGGCGTCGCCACCGGCCTGGACGCTCTGCCCGCACCGCTGAGCGAAGCGGATGCGACCGCCGCCATGCGAGCACTGGCCGACCGGAACGTCGTCGCCCGCTCGATGATCGGCCTGGGCTACTACGACACGCACACTCCCGCCGTCATCAAGCGCAACATCCTGGAGAACCCGGCCTGGTACACCGCGTACACGCCGTACCAGCCCGAGATCAGCCAGGGACGGCTGGAGGTGCTCCTCAACTTCCAGACCATGGTGTCCGACCTGACCGGCATGGAGGTCGCCAACGCGTCGATGCTCGACGAGGGGACCGCCGCGGCCGAGGCCATGACGCTCCTGCGCCGCGCCGGGAAGTCGAAGTCGCCGCGCGTGGTGGTCGACACCGGTCTGTTCCCGCAGACCCGCGCCGTGATCGAGACCCGTGCCGAGCCGCTGGGCATCGAGGTGGTCGAGGTCGTCCTCGACCCGGCCTCGGACGACGGCGGACTGCCCGACGGCGACTTCTTCGGCGTCATCCTGCAGACCCCGCGCGCATCGGGCGAGATCGTCGACGCCGGACCGATCATCGACGCCGCGCACGGTCGCGGTGCGCTCGTCGCCGCCGGGGTGGACCTGCTCGCCGCGACCCTCGTCACCGCTCCCGGCGAGCTCGGCGCCGACGCCTGCTTCGGCACCACCCAGCGTTTCGGCGTCCCGATGGGCTTCGGCGGACCGCACGCCGGCTTCCTCGCCGTGCACACCAAGGTGACCCGACAGCTGCCCGGCCGCCTGGTGGGCGTGTCGAAGGACGCCGACGGCAACCGCGCCTACCGCCTCGCGCTGCAGACGCGCGAGCAGCACATCCGACGGGAGAAGGCCACCAGCAACATCTGCACCGCTCAGGTGCTCCTGGCGATCATCGCCGCCACCTACGCCTCCTACCACGGGCCGGACGGACTCAAGGCGATCGCCCGACGGGTGCACACCGCCGCCGCCGATCTGGCGAACCGTCTGACCGGCGCCGGACAGACCGTGGAGCACGCGTCGTTCTTCGACACCGTCACGGTCCGCGTCGACGGTCGTGCCGACGACGTCGTCGCCGTCGCGAAGGCGCAGGGGATCAACCTGCGGCGGGTGGACGCCGACCGGGTGGGCGTCGCGTGCGATGAGACGACGACCGAGGCCGACGTCGCCGTCGTCCTCGAGGCGTTCGGATCCGCGGGCGCCGCACCGGTCGCGTTCGCCGCCGACATCGAGAACCGGACGAGCGAGTACCTGACCCATCCGGCCTTCACCACGTATCGCACCGAGACCGCGATGCTGCGCTACCTGCGTGCCCTGTCGGACAAGGACATCGCGCTCGACCGGAGCATGATCCCGCTCGGGTCGTGCACCATGAAGCTCAACGCGGCCACCGAGATGGAGCCGATCACCTGGCCGGAGATCGGCGGGCTGCATCCGTTCGCGCCGCTCGGCGACTCCGAGGGCATCCGCGAGATGATCACCACGCTGGAGAGCTGGCTCGTGGCCGTCACCGGATACGACCGAGTGAGCCTGCAGCCCAACGCCGGATCGCAGGGCGAGTACGCGGGCCTGCTGGCGATCCGCAACTACCATCGTTCGCGCGGCGACGATGCGCGCGAGGTGTGCCTGATCCCGTCGAGCGCCCACGGCACCAACGCCGCATCGGCGGTCATGGCGGGGCTGCGCGTGGTGGTGGTCGCCAGCCGGGACACCGGAGACGTCGACATCGACGATCTGCGTGCCAAGATCGACAGGCACCGTGACGAACTCGCCGCGATCATGATCACCTATCCGTCGACGCACGGCGTGTTCGAGCACGAGGTGACCGACATCTGCGACGCCGTCCATGAGGCCGGCGGCCAGGTGTACGTCGACGGCGCGAATCTGAACGCGATGGTCGGTCTGGCGCGTCCGGGCCGGTTCGGCGGCGACGTGTCGCATCTGAACCTGCACAAGACGTTCTGCATCCCGCACGGTGGCGGCGGCCCGGGCGTCGGCCCGGTCGCGGTCCGCGAGCACCTCGCACCGTTCCTGCCGAGCCACCCGCTCGCCTCCGAACTCGACCAGACCGGCGTGACGATCTCCGCGGCCCCGTACGGTTCGGCGTCGATCCTGCCGATCACGTACGCGTACGTCGCGATGATGGGCGCACAGGGACTGCGCACGGCATCGCTCACCGCGATCGCCTCGGCCAACTACATCGCGCGGCGTCTCGGCGAGCACTACCCGGTGCTGTACACGGGTGAGAACGGCTGGGTCGGTCACGAGTGCATCCTCGACCTGCGTGAGCTGTCGAAGGAATCGGGTGTCTCGGTCGACGACGTCGCCAAGCGTCTGGCCGACTACGGCTTCCACGCGCCGACGATGAGCTTCCCGGTCGCGGGGACCCTGATGGTGGAGCCGACCGAGAGCGAGAACCTGGCCGAGATCGACGCCTTCGTCGACGCGATGATCGCGATCCGTGGCGAGATCGACAAGGTGACCGACGGCACGTGGACCGTCGACGACAATCCGCTCGCCGGCGCTCCGCACACCGCGGAATGCCTGGTGGGCGAGTGGGAGCACGGCTACGACCGACTCACCGCCGTCTATCCGACGGGACTCCCGTCGGCCGGTGGCCGCGTGAAGGTGTGGCCCGCGGTCCGCCGCATCGACGGCGCGTTCGGCGACCGCAACCTCGTCTGCAGCTGCCCGCCGCTGGACGCGTTCGCCGAGTAGATCACGCGGGAAGCGCGACCTCCACCCCGAGCCGCGGGGCGACGGTGTCGACGAGTTCGCGGACCAGCGTCGCGATGTCGGGGCCGCGGAGCGTCACACCGTCGGCGACGCCGGTGACCGCGATGTCACCCAGCAGGTTCGCGAGTGTCGACGCGGTACCGGGGTGCACGATCGTTCCGACACGGGCGCCCGGCCTCCACCCGGGGTGGGCGGCCCCGTACTCGGCGTAGGCCTCCTTCACAGACGCGGCGAGATGCACGTCGACGTCGACGAACACCGGCGTCGACGAGCGGTTCGTCGCCCGCGCCGCCTCACCGAGCGAGCCGACCCGGACGCGAGTGATCGGAGTGACGGCGTCGGGGCGGGTCAGCTCGGTCCAGTCACGGTCGGACTCTACGGCGATGCGCAGCGGGGTCATGCGAGGTTCTCCTGTTCGAGACGCCGGAAACGGCTGTGGTGGAAGACGAGCGGGTCGACGCCCGACTCGGCGAAATGGCCCTGCACCGCGAGCAACGCGATGACGTGGTCGCCGGCGGGAACGAGGTCGTCGACGCGGGTCGCGAAACCCGCGGCGGCCCCGTCGAGGTGGACGGCGCCGTCGTCGGTGGCGGCCCAGTCGATGCCGTCGAAGCGCTCCGATGCGGGTCGACGCAGCAGATCGGCGACGCCGCGCTGGTCCCGAGACAGCACGGTGACGCCCCAGTGCTCGGTCCGACGCAGCTCCGGCAGGGTGGTCGAGGTGTGCGCGATGTTCACCGAGACGAGCGGCGGATCGAGCGAGACCGAGGTGAACGACGACGCGAGCAGCCCGATCGGACCGTGGCGCCCGAGGGCGGCCACCACCACGATCCCGGACGGGAAGTGCCCGAACACGCGGCGCAGTTCGGCCCGGTCGTCGGCGGTGGAGGTCTCAGCGGTGACGGTCATGGTGTCGTGACTCCTGACATGCAGTGGTGGGATCGACCGGATCAGCGTCCGGCCGGCACGAACGGGTTGCCGGTCGACACCGGCGGGACGGACGAGCGGCCGTCGTCGAAGAGTCCCCGACGCTTGAGCTCGGGGACGACCCCCTCTCCGAACCAGTACAGCTCCTCGAGATGCGGGTATCCGGACAGCACGAACTCGTCGATGCCCAGCGCGCGGTACTCGGCGATGAGATCGGCCACCTCCGCATGGGAGCCGACCAATGCGGTTCCGGCGCCTCCGCGGACGAGTCCGACACCGGACCACAGGCCCGGATACACCTCGAGGGCGCGCGGATCGCGCCACGAGCCGTCGGCGCGCGTCCGCTCGTGCAGTGCGCGCATCGCGGCCTGGCCGGTCGATTCGCTTCGACCGAGACCGGACTGGACGTTCGCGAGGGTCTCGTCGTCGATCGCGGACAGGAGTCGCGATGCTTCGGCCCAGGCCTGCTCGGACGTGTCGCGGGCGATCACATGCAGTCGGATGCCGAACCTCACGGTGCGGCCCTGGGCCTCGGCCAGCCCGCGGATCCAGTCGATCTTCGTCGCCACGGCGGCGGGCGGCTCTCCCCAGGTCAAGTAGACGTCGCTGTGCCGCGCCGCGACAGGTCCGGCCTCCGGCGACGATCCGCCGAAGTAGACCGGCGGCGTCGGGACCGGCAGCGAGGCGAGGGACGCGCCGTCGACCCGGATGTGCTCGCCGTGGCGGGTCACCGTCTCACCGGCCCACAGATCGCGCACGATCGACAGGAACTCGTCGGTGCGCGCATAGCGGGCGGCTTTGTCGAGGTGATCGCCGTACGCCCGCTGTTCGGCGGGCTCGCCGCCGGTCACCACGTTGAGCAGGACGCGGCCGGGCGCGTGCCGTGAGAACGTCGCCGCCATCTGCGCGGCGAGGGTCGGGCTGATCAGACCGGGGCGGAACGCGACGAGGAACCCGAGGTCCCGAGTCTCCTGCGCGACCATCGCCGTGGTCAGCCAGGCGTCCTCACACCATGCGCCCGCGGGAGTGAGGGCGGCGGTGAAGCCGAAGTCCTCGGCGGCCCGGGCGATCGACGACAGGTAGCCGATCGAGGCGTCGCGGTCGCCTCCGGCCGTGCCCGCCGGCAGACCGTGTCCGCCGCCGACGATCAGTCGGGAGTCGCCGTAGGTCGGCAGGAACCAGTGGAGTTTCAACGAGTCGCGGTCGACGGACATCGTGTTCCCTTCATGACGAGAGGTCGGTGTTACAGGGTGCCGTGGCTGGGCGGCCGACGTCGGTCGACGGCCCAGCGCCCGAGATGCTGGAGCTTCCAGCGCTCGGGGTCGTGCAGAGTGTGCGTGCGCGCGTCCCGCCAGTACCGGTCGAGATCGGCCGGTGCCGCAGCGGTACGGGTGCCGCCGATGTCGAACAGCTCGCCGCCCACGCGTCGTGCGGCGCGCCCGGCGGCGACCTTGGCGGCCGCGGTGGCCAGTGCCGCCGCGGCGATCGCGTCGGGACCGCCGTGCTCGTCCGCCGCATCGATCCGGTCGGCGGCCTCGTGCAGGAGGGCCTGTGCCGAGCGGACCGCGAGTTCCAGCTCGCCCGCCTGCGCGACGAGCAGCGGATCGTCGGCCGCGCGCTCGACGTCCGCCTCGAACCAGGGGCGTGCTCGCGCGGCGAGACCGGGGAGCTCGTCGAGCGCGCCGCGGGCGATCCCGACGTCGATCGCCGCGTGCAGGAGCTGTGCGCGCGTGCCGTACGTCGACGGCTCGGCGACGAGGCCGGTGTAGTCGAGTACCAGATCGGGGTCGACGACGGCGTCGCGCAACGACACCGTTCCGCTGCTCGTGGTGCGCTGACCGAATCCGTCCCAGTCGACGTCGATCCGCACCCCGACCGCGTCCGCGGGAAGGTAGGCGATCACGCTGCCCCCGTCGGGGCCGAGCGCGCGCACCGCGAGGACGTCGGCGAACACCGCGCCCGTGCAGTAGTACTTGGTGCCCGACACGACGAGCCGACCGTCCCGGCGGCGCAGCGTGGTGGCGTCGTCGAGCACGGTGCGCCCGCCGCGTTCGGTCTGCGCGTTGGCGATGCGGGCGCCGTCGAGCACGAGCGAGTACAGCTGCTTCTGCAGCGACTCCGAACCCGCACGGCGAGCTGCGTCGAGGAACACGAAGTGACTCTGCGGGATCTGTGCGACGTTCGGGTCGGCCGCGGCGACGACGGTCACCACCTCGGCGAGAGTGCGAACGCCCAGACCCGGACCACCGAACTCGGTGGGCACGGTGATCGACAGCAGGCCCCAGGCCGAGAGGGCGTCGACCTCGTCGTACGGGAGCGACCGTCCGGTGTCGCGGGCCGCCGCGCCCTCGGCGATGAACGGCGCGAGCTCACGCGCGGCGGCCAGTGCGCTCTCGTGGTCGGTGATCGTCATCGCGTCAGCTGTACAGCGTGAACTGCGGTGCCCGACGGTTCAAGGTCCAGTCGCCGATCTCGCGCGCCTTGTAGGCGACCGGATCGTGGACGGTGTGCGTGCGCAGGTTCCGCCAGTGCCGGTCGAATCCGTACGCCGTGGTCGTCGCCCGGGCGCCCTGGATCTCGAACAGGCGGGAGGCCGCCTCCAGCGAGACCTTGGTGGTCACGAACTTGGCCTCGGCGATCGTGACCGCGGTGTCGGCGCGTTGCTCGGCGGTCAGGGACTCGCCGGTCGCCAGAGCCTCGACGAGTGCCTGTCCGGCCCGGTCGGCGAGGAGCGCCGCTCCGCTGATCTCGGCTTTGAGCGCTCCGACGAGTTCGAGGATGTACGGATCGTCGGTGGCCGACTCCAGTCCGGCCGTCTCCCACGCCGTGGCGTTCAACCGCGTCCAGTCGAGGGCCTCCTCCAGGGCGCCCTCGGCGGTCCCGATGTAGAAGTTGACGAAGGCGAGCTGCCAGTGCGGGGTCACCAGGGTCTGATACGGTGTGAAGGTCGGCGGGCTGTCGGGCGAGCCGAGGATCTCGTCGGGGCGGACCGGCGCGTCACGGAACACCACACCGCCCGAGTCGGTCAGCCGCTGTCCGATGTTGTCCCAGTCGCCCTGCGGCTCGAATCCGGTCCGGTCGGTCGGCAGGGTCAGGAAGACCAGGGCGTCGCCGTACGACGCGGTGACCGACAGCTGGTCGGCGACGCTCGCCCCGGAGGCGAACGTGCGGCGGCCGTCGAGTCGGTACTCGTCGCCGACCCGGGTCAGCACCAGGCCGTCGGCACCCCGCGGATTCTGCACGCCGCCCCAGAAGGGCTTCTCCTGCGCGTTGCGCCGCGAGAGCGCCTCGGCCTGTTCAGGAGTGCCGAAGAGATGCGGGATCCGCTGCTGCGCGTAGTGATATCCGAGGAGGTGGGCGATCGAGGTGTCGCCGCGGGCGACACGCCGGGTGATCTGCTGACTCTGTGCGTAGTCGAGCCCCGACCCGCCGAACTCCACTGGTTCGCCGACTTGCAGCAGATCGTGCTCTCGCAGCAACTCGATCTCGGCCGTCGGGTCGGCGTTGGTCCGATCCCGTTCGGCGGCGCTCGCGCGGAGTTCGGCGGCGACGAGGTCGGCCCGGCTGCGAGCCGCGGCGTAGTGGTCGGTTGTCTGGTCGTTCGTGACGGTCATGAGAGGTGTCCTTGGGTGATTGCCCGCTGATCGAGCGGGCGAGGCGAGTCGAAACCGATGAGGTGAGGTGCGCGCTCAGGCGCTGAGCACACCGTTCCGTGCGAGTTCGCGCTCGAGCGTGCCGCTGGAGTTCAGGTCGGCCTCGAGTTCGCGGACCAGAGGCAGGATCCGGGTGCCGAAGTACTCGACGTCCTCGAGATAGTGGAGGAAACCGAGGAGGAACAGGTTCACTCCGCGCGTCTTGTAGGCGACGATGCGCTCGGCGATCTGCTCGGGTGTGCCGATGAGACCGGTTCGGAACCCGTCGTTGTACTGGACGAGGTCGGCGAACTCGGAGTCGGCCCACATGCCCTCCTTGTTCGACGTCGACGTACCCGCCTGCGTCACCGCGGAGCCGAACCCCTCGACCGCCTCGCGATCGGCCTTCTCGACGATCTCCCGCAACACGTCACGGGCCTCCGACTCGCTGTCCCTGCCGATGAGGAAGCCGTTCAGCCCGAATCTCACCGAACGCCCGTGCAGTGCGGCCTCGGTGTTGACGTCCACCACCTGTTCTGTGATGCCGTCGAAGTCCTTGCCGTTGCTGAAATACCAGTCCGACACGCGGCCGGCCATGGCCCGCGCCGCCGTCGAGTTGCCGCCCTGGAAGATCTCCGGATGCGGGCGACCGGGCAGGTCGAGCGGTTTCGGCTTGAGGTCGAAATCGTGCAGACGATAGAAGTCGCCCGACAGCTCGGCGTGCTCATCGGTCCAGATGGTGCGCAGGTAGGTGATGAACTCCTCGGTGCGGCGGTACCGCTCGTCGTGTTCGAGCCACGGCTCGCCGAGCTTGGTGAACTCGTCTTTGAACCATCCGGACACCACGTTCACCGCGGCGCGTCCACCCGACAGGTGATCGGCCGTGGTCAGGAGTTTGGCGAGGACTCCGGGCTGCCACAGCCCGGGGTGGACGGCCGCGATCACCTTGAGCCGCTCCGTCGCCAGCAGCAGTGCGAGCGAGAACGCCGTCGACTCCTGTTGGTACGCGGCACCGTACGAGGCGATGTAGCGCACCTGGGTCAGCGCGTAGTCGAAACCGTTGTTCTCGGCGAGCACCGCGAGTTCGCGGTTGTAGTCGTAGCTCCAGTCGGTGCGCTGTTCGATCTTGGAGACGACGAGGCCGCCGCTGACATTGGGCACCCAGTAGGCGAACTGCAGGGGTGCGGCCGCGGCTTCGAGCCGTTGCGCATTGATTTCGGACATGACGGAATAGACCTCCCCAAGGCCTGGCGGTGGTGGGCGACGGCGCAGCGATCAGCGGCGTCGAATGACCGGTGATGCGGTCACGAGACGAGTCTGCGCCGTGCGCCGCGGTCGGTCCAGGAATGGAATCGTCGTGGTTCCAATCAGGGTGAGGCGATCCGCGGCGGCACCGGTGCCGCCGCGTCGTCGGTCCTTCGGAGGACGCCGTGTGCGCGTACGATCACCGCATGTCGCGGATTCGGGTCCACAATCTCAACACGTCACTCGACGGATTCAGCGCCGGCCGGACGGTGACGTTCGACGAGCCGATCGGCGGGGCGTCGGCGCTGTTCGCGGCTTTCGACGGGCGGGTGATCGAGGGGGTGCACAACACCGACGAACCGGTCACCGCCGACCGGGCGTTCTACAGTCTGTGGGGTCAGGGGATCGGCGCCGAGATCATGGGGCGCCGGAAGTTCGGACCGCAGACGGGGCCGTGGACCGACGACGAGTGGGTCGGCTGGTGGGGTGACGCGCCGCCGTTTCGGACGCCAGTCGTGGTGATGACCCACCACGAGCGGCCGCCGATCCACTTCGACAACGGCACGAGTTTCCACTTCGTCGGCGGATCGCCGGCCGAGGTCCTCGGCGTGGCCCGCGATCTCGCGGGCGACGATGACATCCGTCTCGGCGGCGGACCCTCGACGGTACGCCAGTTCCTGGCCGACGACCTGGTGGACTTCATGCATCTGGTCGTGTCGCCGATCGTCCTCGGCGGCGGGGTGTCGATCTGGGACGGGAACGCCGACCTGCAGGATCGGTTCACGGTGGAATCGGTGACCACCGGGAGCGGGCTGACGCACCAGTTCTGGAACCGCCTCGCCTAGACTCTCCCCGTCGATCGACCATGCGCCGTCGAGACATGCGCGGCGCCCGGCGACATGCGCGGCAGTCGGGAATGCCGCGCATGTCGCCGAATGCCGCGGATCGGTCGGGGAGTGCGGTGGACACCCGCCGCACGCGGCGTCAGGGCGCCGCGGCCGGCAGCACGATTCGGCTGATCGCGACCGTCGCGGCCGGCTCGGGCGTCGGCAGCGGATCGGTCACGTCGCCGAAGTCGACCGTCGCGGTCGGTGCGGGCAGCGGACCGGCACCGCGGAAACCCATGCCGGTGAGGATCGCCATCTGCGGCGGTCTGCCGACGAACGTGAAGAACTCGGCGATCGCGTCACCGACATGTGCGGGCACCTGGTCGCCGGACAGCTTCACGACGGGGTAGTCGGCGACCGGCGTCGGGCCCTTCGGCGCCACGGCGGTCACGCGAGCGCGCTTGTCGTCCTTCGTCGATCCGTACAGGCGCTGTTCGGTGACCGGAACAGCACGGACCTCGGCGTCCGCCGCGTCGCCGACGCGCGCGATCGCCTGGACGGCGGCCTCGGTGGAGCCGTCGCCCACCGTCGGCGGCGCCGACATCAACTGCTCGACGGCACTGCGGACCGCGGGACGATTCACCTGTGCCGCGGTCAGCGGGCCGTTCTGCCGGGCGGTGGCCGCGGCGACGGCCTGCGCGGCCAGGGCGGTGGCGTCCGACTGCGGACCGTTCGGCATCGCCATGCGCAGCGAACCCCAGTCGCTGTGACCGAATGCGCGCAGTGAGTTGGCCCGAGTCAGGTCGGGCAGGTCGGCCCAGGCGATGCGGCCGTTCGCGGCGGCGGCCACCTCGGGTTGGACGGCCAGCCGGACGGGGGAGGACACCAGCGACTCGGGCGGGCCCTGCAGCACCTCGGCCTTCGCCGTCTGGAGTGCGGCGGCCCACACCGACGACTCCGGCACCCACGCGCCCGGGAACGGGCCGAACGCCTGCGCGTCCCAGTTCTTCGCGGTCAGCCCCTCGAGGGTGGCGCGGGAGTCCGCCGGTCGTACCTGCACGGTGACGCAGTGGTCGCGGACGATCGGCGACGTCGCGTTGTAGTTCTCGGCGATCTTCTGCAGGCCGGGCGCGATGGCCGGATCTGCGACGATCGGCACGGTCGCGGCGCCTTCGACACAGGTCTGCGCCTCGGTCTCGGCGTCGTCGTCGATGTGATCGCCGAGCTTGGTCCATGCGGTGATCGCGGCCGCGACGAGGATGACGATCAGCGCAACCGCTACCAGCGGCCTCGCGATGAACTGCCGGTTCTTACCCGTCGAGTGCTTGGACACCCCGGATCCCTTCTTCCGTCCCGACGCTCGCGCGTCGCGTCATCGGCCTCCTACGACGCCGAGCCCGGACCGAATCCGGCCCGGGCTCGGCGTTCTCACACCACTGAGGTATATCAGGCGTTGGCCGCCTTGTACTCGCGGCGCGCCCGGTGCAGGATCGGTTCGGTGTACCCGCTCGGCTCCGACGCGCCCTGCAGGATCAGCGCCTTGGCGGCGTTGAACGCGATGTTGCCGTCGAAGTCGGCCGCGAGCGGGCGGTACGCCGGGTCGCCTGCGTTCTGGCGGTCGACGACCGGCGCCATCCGCTTGAGGGCGTCGACGACGTCGTCCTCGGAGACCACGTCGTGGCGGATCCAGTTGGCCAGGAGCTGGCTCGAGATGCGCAGGGTCGCGCGGTCCTCCATGAGTGCGACGTCGTGGATGTCGGGCACCTTCGAGCAGCCGACGCCCTGATCGATCCAGCGGACGACGTAGCCGAGGATCGACTGCGCGTTGTTGTCGAGTTCCTCGCGCTTCTCCTCGTCGGTCCAGTCGGTGCCCTTCGCCGAGTTCTTGGCGAGGGGGATCGTCAGGATGTCGTCGACGGACGCGGGATCGCGCTTGGCGATCTCGTCCTGCCGCTCGAAGACGTCGACCTCGTGGTAGTGCAGCGCGTGCAGCGTGGCCGCGGTCGGCGACGGGACCCAGGCCGTGGTGGCGCCCGCGGTCGGGTGGCCGATCTTCTGCGCCAGCATGTCGGCCATCAGGTCGGGCATGGCCCACATGCCCTTGCCGATCTGCGCCTTGTGCTCCAGACCCGCGTGCAGACCGACGTCGACGTTCGAGTCCTCGTACGCGTTGAACCAGGTCTGGCCCTTGATGTCGGCCTTGCGGACGAACGGACCGGCCTCCATCGAGGTGTGGATCTCGTCGCCGGTGCGGTCGAGGAAGCCGGTGTTGATGAACACGACGCGCTCGGACGCGGCCTTGATGCACGCCTTCAGGTTGACCGAGGTGCGACGCTCCTCGTCCATGATGCCGACCTTGAGGGTGTTGCGGTCGAGGCCGAGGACGTCCTCGACGCGGCCGAACAGCTCCGAGGTGAACGCGACTTCGTCGGGACCGTGCATCTTCGGCTTGACGATGTAGATCGAGCCGGTGCGCGAGTTCTGCAGGCCCTCGGGGCTCATGCCGTGGATGCCGATCGCCGAGGTGATCAGGGCGTCCAGAATGCCCTCCGGGACCTCGTCGCCCTGGGCGTCGAGGATGGCGGGGTTGGTCATCAGGTGCCCGACGTTGCGGACGAAGAGCAGGCTGCGGCCGTGGACCTCGTACGAGGAGCCGTCCGGCGCGGTGTACACCCGGTTCGGGTTGAGGACGCGGGTGAACGTCTTGCCGCCCTTGGTGACCTCTTCGGACAGGTCGCCCTTGTTCAGGCCGAGCCAGTTGGTGTAGCCGAGGACCTTGTCGTCGGCGTCGACCGCGGCGACCGAGTCCTCGAAGTCCATGATCGTGGTGACGGCCGATTCGACGAGCACGTCCTTGACGCCGGCGGCGTCGGTGGAACCGATCGGCGACGCGGCGTCGATCTGGATCTCCAGGTGCAGGCCGTTGTGGCGCAGCGCGACGGCGGTCGGTGCCGCGGCGTCGCCGGTGTAGCCGACGAACGCGGTCGGATCGGCGAACGTCGTGGCCCGGCCGTCGACGGTGACGACGATCTTGTCGCCGTCGACGACATAGCTCGTGGCATCGGCGTGGCTGCCGTGCTCGAGGGGGACGGCCTTGTCCAGGAACGCCTTCGCGAATGCGATCACCTTGTCGCCGCGGACCTTGTTGTACGACGAGCCCTTCTCGGCGCCGTCGGCCTCGCTGATGGCGTCGGTGCCGTACAGGGCGTCGTAGAGCGAGCCCCAGCGCGCGTTCGACGCGTTGATCGCGAAACGGGCGTTGAGGATCGGGACGACGAGCTGCGGACCGGGGACCGTGGTGATCTCGTCGTCGACGCCCGTCGTGGTGATCTCGAAGTCGGCGGGCTCGGGGACCAGGTAGCCGATCTCGGTCAGGAAGGCCTTGTACTCGGCGAAGTCGGCGTCGGCGTGGTCGCGGTGCCACGCGTCGATCTTCGTCTGGAAGTCGTCCCGCACGGCGAGGAGCTCGCGGTTGCGCGGAGCCAGATCGTTGATCACCGCGGCGGCCCCGGCCCAGAACTTCTCGGCGTCTACGCCGGTACCCGGAAGAGCCTGGTTGTTGACGAAGTCGTAGAGGACCTCAGCGACTTGCAAGCCGTTGACGGTGACACGATCAGACATGACGACCTTTCGGTGTGCGTAGGAAGCGAACAATCCAACATCTATGACGTTGTGGTTCATTCCGGGTACGGATGCACCCTGCGGCGACTATGATACCCGCTGGTAACTTCATTTCATCGACCGGTCCGGGAGACCTCGACGAGGCCCCGACAGGTGCTGCTCAGTCTATCGCGGAGCGCCGCGCCCCGTCGTGCGATCGCAGTCTGCTCGCTCACGTACCGGGCCCGGCCCTCGTGGGTCTCGATCGGCACCGGTTCGTACGGTCGGCCCGCCATGTCGGTGACGCCCGCCAGATCGTACGGGCTCGCCCGCATATCCAGTTCCCGGGCGGTCAGGGCCAGGTCGAAGGAGTCGGCGAGCAGATCGGAGCCGATCAGCGGCGACAGACGCAGACAGTAGCGGTACAGATCCATCGTCGCGTGCAGGCAGCCCGGCTGCTCGTTGTGGACGGCGTCGTCGCGGGTCAACGCGATCGGGTTGCGCCCACGAGCCGGTTCGGTGAAGAACCGGAACGCGTCGTAGTGGGTGCACTGCAGACGGCCGGCCTCGACGACGGCGTCGGTGCCCGCCGCCCCGAGACGCAGGGGATGCGGATGCCGCTTCTCGTCGGTGCGGTACACCATGGCCCACTCGTGCAGTCCGAAACAGCCCATCCGCGCCGGGCGCGACGCGGTGGCGTCGACGATCCGCGCGGTCGCGGTGACCAGATGCAGCCGGTCGGCCAGGTGTTCGGCCGACACCGCGACGCCGCCGTCGTCGCCGACCTCGTAGCCGCGCGCATCCTCGAACTCCGGGGCGTCGCGCAGCACGACACCGTATCCGGGGTGCCAGCCGGTGACCTGCGCCGGCCGCGCCGAGTAGTAGGTGAACAGGAAGTCGATCACCGGATGCTTCACACCGCGTCGGCGCATCCGCAGGTACGGGCCGACGAGCCGTTCGATCCGCGCCCGGTGGTCGGCCGCGCGGGCGGTCCATTCCGGGCGTGCGAGAGCCTGCATCAGATCCGGTGCGTGGAGTCGCGGACGTCGCCGACGAAGGCCTCGGCGAGATCGGCCAGGGCGAGCATGCCGATGATCGCGCCGCCGTCGTCGACCACGGCGCCCAGGTGTGCACTGGCCTTCTGCATCTGCGTGGCCGCCTCGTCGAGGGGCACCGCGGCGTTGATCTTCGGCAGCGGGCGGATGCGGTCGACCGCCACCAGCGAGTCGGCGTCGACGTTCTCGTCGAAGACGTCGTCGAGCACGTCCTTGAGATGCAGATAGCCGATGTACGATCCGTCGAGTCCGCGGACCGGGAACCGGGAGAAGCCGGTCTCGCGCACGGCGTCCTCGACCGAGCCCAGCCGCGGGCCGAGTCCGCCGGTCTCGGGGTCCGGTCGCAGTCGGACGCTGCGCACGCCCGACAGGGGGATCATCACCTCGCGCACCGTGCGGCGGACGGTGTCGAGCGCCCGCGTCAGTCGGTCGTGCTCACCGGCGTCGAGCAGGCCGAACTCGCGCGACTCGCCGATCATCTGCGCCAGTTCGGTCTCGGTGACGGTCGTCGCGAGCTCGTCCTTGGGTTCGACTCGCATCAGTCGGAGGGTTCCGTTCGCCAACGCGTTGTAGAGCCAGATGATCGGCTTGGCCAGGCGCAGGAACCACAGGTGGATCGGCACCAACACCATGGCCGCGTTCTCCGGGCCGGCGAGGGCGATGTTCTTCGGGACCATCTCGCCGAGCAGGATGTGCAGCACGACGACGAGCATCAGCGCCACCACGAACGAGATCGGGTGCAGCAGCCCGTCGGGAATGTGCACCAGTTCCAGCGGCTTCTCCAGGAGATGCGCGATCGCGGGCTCGCCGATCCGGCCGAGGAGGATCGAGCAGATGGTGATGCCCAACTGGCAGCCGGCGAGCATCAACGAGAGGTTCCCGGTCGCCGTGATCACCGTGCGAGCGCGCTTCTTGCCCGCGTCCTCGAGGGCGACCAGACGATCGCGGCGCGCCGCGATCAGGGAGAACTCGGCACCGACGAAGAAGGCGTTCGCGGCCAGCAACAGAACGGTCAGCAGGACTCCGCCGATGTCACCCATGGTCGGCTCCGATCTCCGGCGCGGCCTCGTCGACGGTGGTCAACCACACCTGGTCCACCCGTCGCTGATCCATGCGGACCACGGTGCCGCGCCAGCGCTGCGGCGCGGCGGAGTCCTCGGTGTCCGCGTTGGTCTCGCGGACCGGGAGGTCGACGACGTCGCCCACCTCGGGAATGCGGCGCAGCTGGAACATGACCAGGCCGCCGAGCGTCTCGTACGCGCCGTCCGGGGCGCGGTAGCCGATCGCGTCCGCGACCTCGTCGAGGCGGAGCAGTCCGGCGCAGCGGAAGCCGTTGCCCACGCGCGCCACCTCGGACTCCTCGTTGTCGTGTTCGTCGGTCACGTTGCCCAGGATCTCCTCGATGAGGTCCTCCGAGGTCACGATCCCGGCCGTACCGCCGTACTCGTCGACCACGACGCACACCTCGAGTCCGTCGGCCGAGATCCGGTCCTTGAGGGCGTCGCCGTCGAGTGAGTCCGGCACCCGGGTCACCGGCCGCGCCAACGATCGCAGCGGCGTCGTCGACTGGGCCGCCGTCCGCACGGTGAACGCCTGCTTGATGTGGACGACGCCGATCAGATTGTCCAGATCACCGTCGTCGGCGACGAGGAAGCGCGAGTGACCGGTCCGCGACGACGCGGCGATCAGATCGCGGACCGTGTCTCCGGGTTCCAGGCTCTCCACCCGGACACGCGGTGTCATCAGGTCCTCGGCGGTCAGATCGCCGAACCGCAGCGACCGATCCACCAGCCGTGCGGTGTCGGCGTCGAGTTCGCCCTCCAGAGCCGAATTGCGGACGATCGCCGCGAGCTCTGCGGACGATCGCGCCGACTGCAGTTCCTCGGTCGGCTCCACTCCCAACCTGCGGACCAGCGCGTTGGCGCTTCCGTTCAGTCCGGTGATCGCGTATTTGAAGACGCGCGAGAACGCCATCATGGGCACGGAGGTGAATCGGGCGACGGCGAGCGGTTTGGCGATGGCCAGGTTCTTGGGCACCAGTTCGCCGAGCACCATCGACAGCGAGGTCGCGATGATCAGCGATGCGGCCAGCGAGATCCCGGTCTTGACCGAACCGTGCGCGCCGAGCGCCTCGAGGATCGGATCGAACAGTTTGGCCAGCACCGGTTCGGCGATGTAACCGGTGATCAGCGTGGTGATCGTGATGCCGAGCTGTGCGCCCGACAGTTGGAACGAGAGAGTGCGGTGCGCGCGGTCGACGGCACGCGCCCGACGGTCGCCGCGGCGCGCGACGTCGTCGGAGATCGTCGATCGCTCCAGGGCGGTGAGCGAGAACTCACCCGCGACGAACAGGGCCGTTCCCAGGGTCAAGGCCACGAAGCCGATCAGGCTCGCGACGATGATCACGATGTCCATCGGGGTGGGATCACCATCCTCCGGGCAGCGGTCTGCCCTCGGCGAAGCCGGCCGCCGACTGCACGCCGAGGACCACCTTCTCGTGAAGTTCGGGGAGCGAGGTCGCACCGGTGTAGGTGGCGGTCGAGCGCACACCCGAACAGATGTGGTCGATCAGGTCCTCGACGCTGGGCCGCTCCGGATCGATGCGGATGCGCGAGGACGAGATGCCCTCCTCGAAGAGCGCTTTGCGCGCCTGGTCGTAGGCGTTGTCACCGGCCGATCGTGCGGCGACGGCCCGCTTGGACGCCATGCCGAAGCTCACCTTGTACTCGCCGCCGGCGTCGGCGTGCAGATCGCCCGGCGACTCGTAGGTGCCCGCGAACCACGATCCGACCATGGCGTTGGACGCGCCCGCGGCCACGGCGAGTGCGACGTCGCGCGGGTGGCGGATGCCGCCGTCGGCCCAGACGTGTGCGCCGCGCTCACGCGCGGCGGCCGCACACTCGACCACGGCCGAGAACTGCGGGCGACCGACCCCGGTCATCATGCGCGTGGTGCACATCGCACCGGGGCCGACACCCACTTTGACGATCGTCGCGCCCGCGTCGACGAGGTCGAGCGCTCCGCGTTCGGAGACGACGTTCCCCGCCGCCAGGGGCACACCGAGGTCGGCGGCGGCGATGGCCGACAGCGCGGAGATCATCTTCTCCTGGTGTCCGTGCGCGGTGTCGACGACGAGGAGGTCGGCGCCGGCCTCGACGAGGGCCCGAGCGCTCGCGACCACGTCGCCGTTGATGCCGACGGCGGCGGCGATCCGCAGCCGCCCCTGCGCGTCGACGTTCGGCCGGTAGATGCCCGCCCGCAGGGCGCCGGTGCGTGTCAGCACGCCTGCCAGCGCGCCGTCGCCGTTCACCAGGACGGCGAGGTCGGCGTTCGCGTCGACGAGCGCGTCGAAGACGACACGCGGATCGGTGTCTGCGGGCAGGGTCACCGGGATCGGTGTCATGGCCGACCGCAGATCGGTGAACATGTCGATCTCGTGGCCGACGCCCGCGCGGGGCACCACGCCGACCGGAGCCGAACCGTCCACGACCACGGCGTAGCCGTGGGCACGCTTGGGGATCAGGGCCTGCGCGTTCGCCATCAGATCGTTCGGCGACATCACCACGGGGGTGTCGGCCACCAGATGCCGGGTCTTCACGTGCGCGATGGTGCGGCGTGCCGCGTCGATCGGCACGTCCTGGGGCAGGACCACCAGGCCGCCGCGGCGGGCCACCGTCTCGGCCATCCGTTTGCCCGCGATGGCCGTCATGTTCGCCACCACCAACGGGATCGTCGTGCCGGAGCCGTCCTCGGTCGACAGATCGACGTCGAACCGCGACGTGGCCGCGGAGCGGTTCGGCACGATGAACAGATCGTCGTAGGTCAAGTCGTGGTCGGGGCGATGGCCCTCGAGGAAGCGCACGTACATTCGCCTTTCAGCAGGGGAGATCGTCAGCGGAGACCGTCCGCGGGCGGTCCTCACGCATGGGAGACGAGGCGGTGGAGCTCGGTGAGCCACGGAATCGCCACGGCGAGGGTCGGAACGACGAGGATCGCCACGGCCAGGACATACGCCGTCGCGGAGATGAGGGGTACCGGGCGGACGTCGCAGAGTCGGCGGACCCGGACCAGTGTCGTCGGACCGCCGACCGCCATCGCGCCGCGCGGGGCCGTCGCGTCCGCGCAGGCGACGAGCGCGCGACCGACGGTGGTCGGTGCGGTGGCGTTCGCGGCCTGGTCGTCGGCGAGGGCCTCGGCGAGCAGTTCCACCGCGCCCAGCGCCGACCGCGACCGGACGAACCGGGGGAACGCCTCGTGCAGCGCGATGAACGCCTCCAGGACGAGATCGTGGCGCGCGCGCAGATGGGCGCGCTCGTGTTCGATCACCGCGGAGAGCTCGGCGTCAGACAGGCGGGCGAGCACACCCTCGCTCAGAACCACACGGCTGCTGCGCAGCCCGGGAAGACAGTAGGCGAGGGGCGCCTCGACATCGAGGACGCGGATGTCCCGGCCGGTCTGCCGGTGCATGTCGACGCGATCGACCAGGTCGATCAGATTGCGGTGCGCGTTGCGTCGGGCGCGGGTGCGGATGCCGACGCGGACGGCGGTGTACATCAATCGGGCGCCGACGAGCAGGGTGAGCGCGAAGATCACGACGTACACGGTCCACAGGAACCAGCCCAGACGTGCGGCCTCGTCGAACGGATTGGTCGTCGGAGCGCCGTCGGGGCCGGGGGACAGGAGGTTCGCCGCGATGGCCAGGCCGGTGCTGAAGGCGGACAGGACGGCGGCGAGGGCGACGGCCTGCCACAGCGCCATCGCGGCGCGCGGAGCGTACAGCGGCCAGGCGGCGCGCGAGAGCGCCTGGGGGATGGGACCGATCAACGCGACGGTGAGGATGCCGAACAGCAACGCGGTCATCGGCTCCCCTCTCCGCTGATGTCGACGAGCAGATGCTCGGTGGTCGGTGCTGACTCTAGTGTTTGGCGCCGCGGGACGATTCGAGTTCGTCCAAAGCCTCGCGGAGGGCGGCGATCTCGTCGGCGTCGACCTGACCGACGAACGAGACCAGTGCCGCATGACGTGACCCCGGCGCCTCGGCCCCCTTGAGGGCGTCGACCATCAGGCTGGCGACGAGGTCCTCACGCGGACGGGTGGCGGTGTATCGATGGGCGCGATCGTCACGGATCTGGGTGACGAGCTCCTTCTTCGACAGGCGTTGCAGCACGGTCATCACCGTGGTGTAGGCGAGCGATCGGGAGCGGGACAATTCGGCATGCACCTGCCGCACCGTCTGCGGCGTCGCCGACGCCCACAGGGTGTCCATCACTGCGCGTTCGAGCTCTCCCAGGCCGTTCATCTTCTTCATCTTACGTCGGCTCCCGTCGAAGTCTGTTCTCTGCCCTGTCCACCGTGCTCAACGTCGCCCGGTCGGAGAAGGTTCCCGTCAGTGGTCCGTGTCTCACGACGATCCGCGCTTGACACGTAAGTAAGGATAGCCTACATTCAATCGCAAGGATCGTCTGAGTGTCCTGAGGGCTGCAGAGACCTCCGATCCGCCAGTGGCCCCCGTGCTCGTATACGAGTGCGGGGGTCACTGATCTCTCCGGGTCCGGAAGCGTCGGGGCGATTACCCGCGTTCGGGTCGGTGATGGCACGCTGACCGGTATGAACGAGAAACTCGCCGAGACCCTGCGGCAGGCAGCGGAGTCGGGCGGCATGGACAAGTTGTTGGGCTTCGTCGTCGACGAGGCGTCGGGCGACGGGATCCGCGGTCACCTGACGATCACCCCCGACCACCACCAGCCGTTCGGCATCGTCCACGGTGGCACCTATTGCGCGATCGCCGAGAGCGCGGCGAGCATCAGCGCCTTCTGCTGGGTGCAGGAGAGCGGCATCGGCGGGACCGCCGTCGGCGTGAACAACTCGACGGACTTTCTGCGGTCCGTTTCCGACGGGGACATCACGGTGACGACGACACCCGTTCATCGCGGACGCCGTCAGCAGTTGTGGCAGGTCGACATGGTCGA
Source organism: Gordonia humi (assembly GCF_014197435.1). Lineage (NCBI taxonomy): Bacteria > Bacillati > Actinomycetota > Actinomycetes > Mycobacteriales > Gordoniaceae > Gordonia > Gordonia humi. The sequence continues at coordinate 3,222,101 of NZ_JACIFP010000001.1, read as the reverse complement.
TGACCAGGGGCGGCTCATCGCGCAATCCCGTGTGAGAATGCAGAACATCGCGCGGTGAGACCGTCGCGAACGAGTGTGGACGCCCCGAGGGATCGGGGCGTCTTCTCGTAGCGGTCCGTTTGCCACCTGAGAACAACCTGTTACGGTCGAAAAGTTGAGATGGTCGTCTCAGGGTGGTTTGCGCCCTGCGACGGGTATGGAACGACAAATGACCGTGTGGAGCTCGTGGCGAAGGAGACCTGTGTCAACGCCGAGTAAATCCAAGGAGAATCCGACACGCGACTGGGTGGTCTTCTCGATCACCGCGGCGCTGTCGATCGCCTTCGTCCTCTGGGGATTCCTCGACAAAGAGGGCTTGAAGACGATTTCCGCCGATGCTCAGGACGGGGTGATCAAGTACCTCGGATGGCTGTTCGTCATCGCCACCACCGGATTCGTCATCTTCGTGATCTGGCTGGCCGTCAGCAAGTACGGCCGCATCAATCTCGGTAAGGACGACGAGGGCCCGGAGTTCCGGACCAGCTCGTGGATCGCCATGATGTTCAGTGCCGGCATGGGGATCGGTCTCATGTTCTTCGGCGTCGCCGAGCCGCTGACGTACTTCGTGAATCCGCCGCCGGGCACCGTCGCGCCGGAGACCGTCGAGGCGTTCAAGACCGCGATGGCCACCACGATGTTCCACTGGGGCCTGCAGCCGTGGGCGATCTACGCGGTGGTCGGACTCGCGATCGGCTACGGCATGTACCGCAAGGGGCGGTCGCAGCTGCTGTCGGCGGCGTTCACATCGCTGTTCGGCGACCGCGCCAACGGACCGGCGGGCAAGATCATCGACATCCTCGCGATCTTCGCGACCCTGTTCGGATCGGCCGCGTCGCTCGGTCTGGGCGCCCTGCAGATCGGTGACGGGCTGAAGTTCGCCGGCTGGGTCGGCAGTGTCGGCACGCCGATCCTGGTCGTCATCATCGCGGTATTGACCTGCTGCTTCATCCTGTCGGCCGTGTCGGGCATCGCGCGCGGCATCCAGTGGCTCTCGAACATCAACATGGTCCTCGCGCTGCTGCTGGCCGTGTTCGTGTTCGTCGTCGGGCCCACGCTGCTGATCCTGAACCTGATCCCGAGCGCGCTCGGCGACTACATCCAGGACTACGTCGGCATGAGCTCGCGCACCGGCGCCGACGGCGATGAGCAGCTCGCGAGCTGGCTGTCGAGCTGGACGATCTTCTACTGGGCGTGGTGGATCTCCTGGACCCCCTTTGTCGGCATGTTCATCGCGCGCATCAGCCGCGGCCGCACGATCCGTCAGTTCGTGGCCGGCGTGCTCCTGGTCCCGACCATGGTCAGCCTCGTCTGGTTCTGTGTCTTCGGCGGCGCCGCCATCCACCGTCAGGACGAGTTCGGCGATCTGGTGAAGGATCCGAGCGACGTCGACTCGACGGGTGCGCTGTTCAATCTGCTCGACACGATGCCGTGGTCGACGGTCACCGCGGTGCTGGTGATGCTCCTGGTCGCGATCTTCTTCGTGTCCGGCGCGGACTCCGCGTCGATCGTCATGGGCTCGCTGTCGGAGAAGGGTGCGCACGAGCCGCGTAAGCCGACCGTCATCTTCTGGGGTGTCCTGACCGGTGCGGTGGCCGCGATCATGCTCTCGGTGGGCGGCGAGACGGCCTTGGACGGACTGCAGTCGATCACCATCATCGCCTCGGTGCCGTTCGTGATCGTCATGCTGCTGCTCTGCGTCGCCCTGTACAAGGATCTGCGCAACGACCCGACGATGCTCGTCGAATCACGCAGCTCGCTGCTCGTCGAGCGCGCCGTCGCGATCGGCACCGGCAGTTACGGCGACGACTTCGACCTCGTGACACGCTACAGCGAGACGGGCTCCCAACCGGTCGTCCACGTCGGCGACGACGAGGCCGCCGCCGACGAGTCGGTGGACACGCCGGAGACGTCCGCGTAACGGAAGACAGCAATCCGGCTACGGGCCCGCACTCCACTACCGAGAATCACGCCACTGGGCGTGACCGGTGGCCGCGAGGCGGGCCCGTAGCCGTTTCCGCTGCGGGCCCGACTTCCGGCCGCTTGTCACGAGACAGGCGGCCGGAAGTCGGAACTACCCGGAAGCGGAACTACGCGGTGCCGTTGCGGTCCTCGAGCGCCTTCTTGGCGCGGGCGCGCTCGTCGTCGGCGAGACGGAGGCGTTCGAGGTAGGAGAGTTCGGTGAGTGCGTGGCGCGCGTACACTTGCTGCTCGGTCACCGCGAGCTGGGTGCGTCCCCGGGTGGAGAAGGCGAAGAACCAGTTGACGAACGTGTTCAGGCGGTTGCGGAATCCGACGATGTACACCAGGTGCAGCATCAGCCAGCCCAGCCACGCGAAGTAGCCCTCGGTCTCGAACTTCTTCTTGGTCCCGGGGATCGGCACCTGCATCACCGCGCTGAACCGCGAGATGGTGGCCATCGAGCCCTTGTCGAAATAGCTGAACGGCTTGCGCTGGTCCGGGGTGTGGCCCTTGAGCGCGGCGCGGATCGCGTCGGCCGCGTACCGGCCGCCCTGGATGGCGCCCTGAGCCACGCCCGGGACACCGTCGACGGCCATCATGTCGCCGACGACGTACACGTTGTCATGGCCGGGGATCGTCAGATCCGGTCCCACCTTGACGCGCCCCGCGCGGTCGAGTTCGGTCTCGGACTGATCGGCGAGGATCTTCCCGAGGCCGCTGGCCTGTACGCCCGCCGACCAGACCTTGCACTGGCTCTGGATGGTCGAGATCTCCCCGTTCGGGTACTTGACGGTGAGACTGTCGTCGTCGATGTCGGTCACCATCGCGCCCAGCCGCACGTCGACGCCGAGCTTCTCCAGGCGGGCCTTCGCCTTGTTGCCGAGCTTCTCGCCGAACGGCGGGAGGACGGCGGGCGCGGCGTCGAGCAGGATCACCTTCGCCTTGGTCGGGTCGATGTTGCGGAAGGCGCCCTTCAAGGTCTTATCGCTCATCTCGGCGATCTGACCGGCCATCTCCACACCGGTCGGTCCGGCGCCGACGACGACGAACGTCAGGAGCATCTCCTGCTCGACGGGATCGTTCGAGAGTTCGGCCTGCTCGAAGGCGCCGAGGATGCGGCCGCGGAGTTCGAGGGCGTTGTCGATGGTCTTCATACCGGGCGCGTACTCGGCGAACTGGTCGTTGCCGAAGTAGCTCTGGTCGGCGCCGGCGGCGATGATCAGGTCGTCGTACGCGGTGACGGTGGTGCGCTCGAGAAGCTGCGAGGAGACGGTCTGCTTCTCCAGATCGATGTCGAAGACCTCACCGAGGAGGACGCGCGCATTGCGCTGGTCACGGAGGATGACGCGGGTGGCCGGTGCGATCTCGCCCTCGGCGATGATGCCCGTCGCGACCTGGTAGAGCATCGGCTGGAACAGGTGATGGGTCGTCTTGGCGATCAGGGTGACGTCGACGTCGGCCTTCTTGAGGCGCTGCGCCGCGAACAGCCCGCCGAAGCCCGATCCGATGATGACGACCTGTCGGCGCCTCATCGGATCGGTGGCAATGGTGTTGCTCATCGGTGTGTCTCCAGTGTTCGTTGTTCGTTATGCGTGAGCGCGTACCGCTCAACGGTAATACCTGGGTGTCAGGCGGTCATGTCGACGGTGCCGATTGCCCGCCGATGACGGCCGGAGCGATGGCCGTCGGCGTGTCGCCCGCGCGTGGACGCCCACTGTTCGCGCAGGATCTCGTACTCGATGTCGCCGTCGGCGCCGTCGAACTGCTCCGGCGACAGCGACATCGGCGACAGCCGCATTCCGAGTTTGCCCATCACGCGCTGGGACGCGAGGTGATCGGCGTGAGTGCTCGCGAAGACGCGTGTGGTGTCGGTCGAGAGGAAGGTCACCGCGATGAGCGCCGACGACGCCTCCGCGGCGTACCCGCGCCCCCAGTGCTCGCGGGCGATCCGATAGCTCAACTCGAGTTCGTGGGCGAAACTGTGCCGCGGCAGCCGCAACTGCACCCACCCGACGAAGGCTCCGCCGCGACGTAGGGACACGGTCCACAATCCGGTTCCGTGCGAGGCGAACTGGGCCTGCGACCGGGGGACCACCCAGTCGGCGATCGTGCTGCGTGCGGTGGATCGACCACCGCTCACGAAGCGCATCACCTCGGGGTCGGCGTCCAGTCGATACAGACGTTCGACGTCCTCGTGCGACACCGGATGCAGTCGCAGGCGTTGGGAGTCGATGGCCACACCGGGCAGTGTATCGACGCGAGTGGATCGCGTGTCAGAGGCCGGAGATATGGTCGTCTGCGTGTCGGATCAACAGAAGGCGAGTGCGGCGCACCAGCCGTTCACGGTCGACGTCGCGATGCGCTGGGGCGATCAGGACTCGCTCGGCCACATCAACAACGTCCAGATCGCGCGAATCGTCGAGGAGTCGCGCGTACGCGCCATGACCGAGTGGTTCGGCGATGCGCGCACAGAGTTCTGGACGGTCCTCGCGCGCCAGGAACTCGAGTTCGTGAGCATCCTGCACTACAGCGCCGAGCCGGTCACGGTCCACGTCTGGATCAGCCGGATCGGCACCTCGTCGTTCGACTTCGGCTGCCGCCTCGTCGCGCCGACCGGTGAGGTCGCGGCATTGTCGGACACCACCGTCACCGCGGTCGATCCGGCGACGCAGCGACCGATGCCGCTCACCGACTTCCTCGTCGATCGCCTGCGCGAGCGTCTCGGCGATCCGGTGCCGTTGCGCCGGCGCCGCTGAGCACCGCATGCTGACCGTTCACCGTGCGGCCCGAGCCGACACCCTCGTCGGCGTCCTCGCCGATGTGCTGGCCACACCGCTCGACGACCCGATGACCACCGAGATCGTCGCGGTACCCGAGCGCGGTGTCGAACGCTGGCTGCAACAGCGCCTGTCGCTGCGGCTGCAGATCGCGGCGAACATCTCCTTCGACTCTCCGGCGGCGCTGCTGAGCCAGGTGAGCGCGGCACTGGCCGACGACGCCGACGCCGCCCAGAACTGGTTCGCCGACCGGCTCCGTTGGCCGGTGCTCCGGGTGCTCGACGCCCACCTCGCCGATCCGCGCCTGGACGTGCTGGCCGCCCATCTCGGACTGTCGGGCGGGCCCGGAGACGAGCTGCGCAGCGGCCGCCGCTTCGCCACGGCGGCGACCGTCGCGGGACTGTTCGGCGCCTACGGGTGGCAGCGTCCGACGATGATCACCGACTGGGCGGCCGGGCGCGACACCGACGGAGCGGGCAACGAGCTCGCCGAACACCTGCGCTGGCAGCCCTGGTTCTGGCGTCTGGTGCGCGAGGAGGTCGGTGTGCCGCATCCGGCCCAGGACCTGTCCGAGCTCACCGGCCGACTCCGCGAGAGCCCCGGCGCCGTCGACCTGCCCGAGCGACTGTCGGTGTTCGGGTCCACGCGGATCCCGCAGACCCTCCACGCGGTGCTGGAGGCGTTGGCCGCCCACCGCGAGGTCGGCCTCTATCTGCCGCACCCGTCCGACGCGCTGTGGCGGCGCGTCGCCGCCGATCCCGTCGACACCCGCGTCCTGCGTTCGGCGTACACCGCGGCCGCGCCCGACCATCCGCTCCTGTCGGCGCTCTCTCGTGACGTGCAGGAGATGCAACAGGTGCTGGCACCGTCGATCGACGCCGACCTCCATCACGAGACCGAGAACGACGGCGCCGCGTCCCCGCGCACGGTGCTAGCGGCGCTGCAGTCCGGGCTCGAGCGAGACCGACTCGAGTCCGCGTCACTGGTGGCCGACACCTCGATCGAGGTGCACGCCTGCCACGGGCCCGAACGTCAGGTCGAGGTGCTGCGTGACCGACTGCTGCACCTGTTCGCCGACGACGAGACCCTCGAACCGCGCGACGTGCTGATCATGTGCCCCGATGTGGAGGCCTTCGCACCGCTCATCCGCGGGGCGTTCGGTCAGACCGGGCTGCACCATCCGGCGTTCGATCTGCGAGTGCGGCTGGCCGACCGCGGTCTGCGCGAGTCGAACGGCGTCCTCGACGTGCTCGCCCGGATCCTCGATCTCGCCGCCGGCCGCGTGCGGGCGGGCGAACTCCTCGACCTCGTCGCCGCCGAACCCGTCCGCGCCCGGTTCGGCTTCACCGACAACGACGTCGACACACTCTCCGGATGGGTCGTCCGGTCGGGTATGCGGTGGGGAGTCGACGCGCGGCAACGCGATCGATTCGGGCTCGGCGGCTTCCCGCAGGGCACCGTGGCGACCGGGCTGGACCGCGTGCTCCTCGGCGTGGTGGCCGAGGAGTCCGAGAACGAGTGGCTGGCCACCGCGCTGCCGCTGTCGGGCATCGACTCGACCGACACCGACCTCGTCGGGCGCTTCGCCGAGTTCTGCGACCGTCTCGCGACGTTCATCGACGCCGTCGACGGCCGCCACTCGGTCGGCGCGTGGGCCGATCTGCTGACCGGCGCCGTCGACGCCCTCACCGACGTCACCGACGACGGCGAATGGCAGCGCGCGCAGGCCGTCGGCATGATCGCCGACGCCCTGCCTGGCGACGACGACACCGAACTCGAACTCGGTGACCTGCGCGATCTCGTGGCCGGCCTCGTCGCGGCGCGCCCGACCCGGTCGAACTTCTGCACCGGCGAACTCACCGTCTGCTCCATGACACCGATGCGCTCGGTGCCGCACCGGGCGATCGTGCTGCTCGGCATGGACACCGGCGTCTACCCGCGGCCCGGCTCCATCGACGGCGACGACGCACTGGCCGTCGCCCCGCTGATCGGCGAGCGCAACCGTCGCGACGAGGACCGCCAGATCTTCCTCGACGCGGTCACCGCTGCCGACGATCACCTGCTCGTGTTCTACACCGGAGCGAACCCGCTCACCGGCACTCGGCTGCCGCCCGCGGTGGTGGTGAGCGAACTCGTCGACGCCGTCGACACGCTGATCGGTCACCGCGGCGACGAGTCGCCGATCGTCCACCGGCACAGCCTGCAGGCGTTCGACGAACGCAACTTCGTCGACGTCGACGGGCACGGCCCGTTCAGCTTCGACACGACCCTGCTCGCGGGGGCACGAGAGCTCAGCGCGGTGACGCGTTCGCAGCGTCCGGCGCCCGCGCTGTCGTCGATCTCCGAGGCCCGGCTCGCCCCACCGGAGAAGGCGGACGTCGGCCTCGACGAGCTCGTGTCCTTCTTCGCCGCACCCGTCGAGGGCTTCGCCCGCCAACGACTCGGCGTCGGCATCCCCGACGGGGAGGAGTCCTACCCCGACCAGCTCGCGATCGCACTCGACGGCCTCGAACAGTGGGGAGTGGGCAACCGATACTTGCAGGCGCTGCTCGACGGGCGGGACCCGATCGCCGCGCAGGGCGCCGAGCTGCGGCGGGGTTCGCTGCCGCCGTTCGCGTTCGGAGCCGACGCCTTCGGTCCGATCCGGGAGAAGGCGCAGGCGGTGGCCGCCGCGGCGCACGGATACCGATCCGACGCCGCCGATGCGATCGACGTCCGGGTCGACCTGTCCGGCGGACGCCGCCTCTACGGCACCGTCGGCGACGTCTTCGACGGACGCCTGGTCCCGGTGAGCTACTCGCGGCTGGGCGCCAAACATCGGCTCGCGGCCTGGATCAGGCTGCTCGCCATGGCGGCGGGAGGTTCGTCGCCGGTGACCGAGGCCGTGGTCGTCGGCAGCGCGGGCGGGTACCGGCCGTCGGCGCGGATGAGTCGCCTGGCCCCGCCCGGCGACGCCGCAGACATCCTGGCGACGCTGATCGCGATCCGCGATGCGGGTCTGACCGCACCGATCGGCCTCACCCTCGACGCCGCGGAGTCCGCGGCCCGCGAATTCGTCCGCGGCGGCAACGATCGGCAGGCGATGCGACGTGCGGGCTGGGCGTATCAGAAGTCGTACGGCGACAAGAACCGCTATGCGGGCCTGGTGTTCCACGGCGATCCGGAGGCGGCGGTGACCTTCGAGGAACTCTGCGTCGCCGTCCCCGACGTGCTCGACGACGCCGCGTCGTTGCCGGGGACCGCGTCGACCCCGATGTACGTGCGGCTGGCGGCGGCGGTCTTCGGACCGCTGATCGCGAACGAGGAGGACCGATGACCGCGTCGAACGCCTTCGATCTGCGCGCGCCGCTGCCCACTGGCACCACGGTGCTCGAGGCCAGCGCGGGCACCGGCAAGACGTATGCGATCGTCTCCCTCGCCGTCCGCTACATCGCCGAGGGCGTACCGGTGTCGAAACTGCTCATGGCGACGTTCTCGAACGCGGCGTCCGCCGAGCTGCGCGACCGGACCCGCTCTCGTCTCACCGAGTCGTTGGCGGCCGTCGACGCCGCCGCGGTCGACGCCGACGACGAGCTGGCGGCCTGGCTCCGCGACGCGTCGGACGACGAGGTCGCTCGCCGGCGGGCGCGGATCGTCGCGGCCCTCTCCGACTTCGACGCCGCCACCATGGCCACCACGCACACGTTCTGCAACCGGATGCTCGCGGCCCTCGGCTTCCTCGGCGAACGCGAACAGCAGTATCCGATCGTGGAGAACGTCGACGACATCGTCGCCGACGTGGCGCGCGACGCATATCTGGCGCGTTTCGCCGGACGCCCCGACGAGGCGCCCCCGTTCGAGGAGTCACTGGAGATCGGCCGTTCGGCGGTCCGCAACGCGAACGCGATCCTCGCCCCGACCCGCGACGACGAGCGCACCGACGAATCCGATCTGCGCGTGCGGATGGCCGAGCACGTCCGCAGCCAGACACAGCGCCGCAAACGGCTGGCGCGGGTACGGACCTACGACGACCTCCAGAACACGCTGTTCGCCATCGTGACGTCCGGAGAGACCGGCGATCTGGCCTGCGCGCGGATCCGCGAACAGTTCGCGGTGGTCCTGATCGACGAGTTCCAGGACACCGACCCGCAGCAGTGGGAGATCGTCCGTCGGTGCTTTCACGGACACCTGCCGCTGATCCTGGTCGGCGACCCGAAACAGTCGATCTACGCCTTCCGCGGCGCCGAGGTCCTCAGCTATCTGAACGCCGTCGAGACCGCGTCGGACCGGCGACTGCTGACCGTCAACCGACGCTCGGACGCCGCCGTCGTCGACGGTCTCGGCGTGGTGTTCGGCGGTGCGACGTTCGGACATCGCGAGATCGCCTACCACCCGGTCCAGGCGCACCACCGCGGCAGCCGACTGCACGGCGCCGCGGCGATCCGAATCCGCGGTTTCACCCGCGGCGACTTCACCCGGCACACCCAGGACGGCACCACCCCGCTCGTCGCGCAGGTCCGCGAGCGGGTGATCGACGACGTGGCCGACGACGTCGCGGCCCTCCTGTCCTCCGAGACGACGATCGAGATCGACGGACGTACCCGTCGCGTGGAACCGGGCGACATCGCCGTGCTCCTGCGCGCGAACAAGACCATCGAACCGCTGCAGGAGGCGTTCGCGCGGCGCGGGGTCGCCTCGGTCGTCACCTCCGGCACCTCGGTGTTCGCCACCGACGCCGCCCGCCACTGGTGGCACGTCCTGACCGCGATCGACCATCCGTCCCGCCAACCGCGGGTGCGCCTGGCGGCGCTCACCCCGCTCGTCGGGCAGACCGCGCACACCCTCCAGATCCAGGGCGACACCGGTGTCGGCACGCTCGCGGGCCAGTTCGCCGAACTGGCCCGAGTGTTCGCCGACGCCGGGTTCGCGGCGATGGCCGCGCGACTGTTCGACGAGTTCGAGACCGCGCGACGCCTGCTCGGTTCGGCGGGCGGCGAACGTCTGCTCACCGATGTGCGACAGGTGGCCGACGTGTGCAACCGGTATGCCGCGGAGACCGGCGGAGCACTGACGTCGATCGTCGACTGGCTCGGCGAGCAGATCGCCGATCTGTCGCAGTGGTCCGGTCGCGGCGACGCCACCCGCCGTCTGGACCGCGACACGGCCGCCGTGCAGATCATGACGGTGCACGCGAGCAAGGGGCTGGAGTTTCCGGTGGTGTACGTGCCGTTCGGGTGGGACGGCGCCTCGCATCCCAATCCGGCGACCTTCGTCTATCACGAGAGCGATCACCGCCGCTACCTGGACGTGGCGGGAAAACAGGCCCGGGGCTACGCTCGGCGCGACTCACTGGCCCGGTCCGAGAGCGCGGGGGAGGACCTGCGGCTGCTGTACGTGGCGGCCACGCGCGCACGATCGCAACTGGTCCTGTGGTGGGCGCCGAGCACGACGACCGCCCGCGGCGCACTGCACCGGTTGCTGTTCACCGTCGCCGACCGGCAGGGCGCGGCCGCTTCCGGCGCCCTGTCGCCGGTACCGGACACCGTCCCGATCCCCGCCGAGGAGATCGACTGCGTCGGCGTGCTCCGCCACGTGGCGTCCCTCTGCCCGTCGATCACCGTCGAACCGGCCGGCCGACACACCGGCGTCCGAGCGCCGCGAGCCGAACGGACCGGTCCGGCGCCGACACTCGACGTCGCCCGGTTCCGACGGACCGTGGACCAGCAGTGGCGACGTACCTCGTACTCGGCGATCGTCGCGGCAGCGCATGCCGCGGCGCACCCGGACTCGGGGGCCGCGCTGATCGGGACCGGGAGCGAATCCGACGAGCAGACCGGGTCGGACGAGCCGGTCGACGGCCCCGATCCCACCGTCGGCGAGTCGACGGTGACCGACGGGACGCCGTCGCCGATGAACGGTCTGCCGTTCGGCGCGGGGTTCGGCACCCTGGTCCACGAGGTGCTCGAACACGTCGACACCGCGGCGTCCGACATCGACGCGCACGTACGCGAACTGGTTGTCGACGGTGCGGCGCGCCGAGGCGTCGACATCGACGTCGACGTTCTCGCGGCGGCCCTCGTCGGCGTGCTCACCACACCGCTCGGCTTCGGCGATCTGTGGAGCATCGGGCCGCGCGACCGGTTGGCGGAGATGGACTTCGAGATGCCGCTGGCGTCCACCGGGGGCGGTTTCGGTCTCGACCAGGTCGGCGACCTCCTCGCCGAGCACCTCCCGACCGACGATCCGCTCGCCGACTACGCCGATCGAGTGCGCACCGTGTCCGCCGACCGCTTCCGCGGATTCCTCACCGGCAGCATCGACTCGGTGCTGCGGACCCCGGACGGGCGCTACACGGTCGTGGACTACAAGACGAACCGGCTGCGGCCCGGCGACCTCGCGGTCGAGGACTTCGACCGCGAGGCGATGGCCGAGGAGATGATGAGCGCGCACTACCCGCTGCAGGCGCTGCTGTACTCGGTGGCGCTGCACCGCTACCTGGCGTGGCGCATCGCCGACTACCGCCCGCGGACGCACATCGGGCCCGTGCAGTACCACTTCGTCCGCGGTATGGCCGGTCCCGGCACTCCCGACGGGTGCGGGGTCTTCGAGTGGCGGCTGCCGCCCGAGTTGGTGGTGGCGATGAGCGACTTGCTCGCGGGGAACGAGAGGGGGCGGCGATGATCGTGGAGTCCGAGACGGGCCTTCTCAGCGCCTTCAACGAGGCGGGCGTGCTCGCTCCGTCGGACGTGCACGTGGCGCGCAGTGTGGCGCGGCTGTCCGGTGCGACGGTCGATGACGACGTCCTGCTCGCCACCGCGTTGGCGGTCCGCGCCGTCCGAACCGGCTCGACCTGCGTCCAGCTCGACCGGATCGCCGAGACCGTCGCCGACCGGGGCGACGGGGCGACGGGCGACCTGCCGTGGCCGCCGGCCACCCGACTCACCGCGGCCCTGGCCGCGTCCGAGCTGGTGACCGGCGCGCCGTCGGGACCGCTCGCCCCGCTCGCCCTCGCCGAATCGGCGGACGGACCGTTGCTGTACCTGCGCAAGTACTTCCGGCAGGAGCAGAGCATCCGGCGCATCCTCGACGAGCGGTCCGCGACCAGACCGACAGTCGACGCCGCCGCGCTGACCGCCGCACTCGACGAGGCGTTCGGTGCGGGCGACGACACCGGCTACGACCGACAGCGCGCGGCGGCGGCACTCGCCGCGACCAGCTGGACGACGGTGCTGGCGGGCGGCCCCGGCACCGGTAAGACCTACACCGTCGCGCGGATCCTGGCGATGACCGAGACGCTCCTCGGCGACGACATCCGGATCGGTCTGTGCGCGCCGACCGGTCGTGCCGCCGCCCAGCTGCAGTCCTCGATCGGCGAGTACAGCCGCACCCGGAGGCGTCTGCACAGCGATCCGACCGCGGTCACCGTGCACCGGCTGCTCGGATCACGACCCGACGGCACGTTCGTGCGCGGGGCGGGAAACCGGCTGCCCTTTGACGTCGTCGTGGTGGACGAGACGTCGATGCTGCCGGTCACCATGATGTGCCGACTCCTGGAGTCGCTGCGCGCCGACACTCGGCTGATCCTGGTGGGCGACCCGCATCAGCTGGTGTCGGTGGAGGCCGGCGCGGTGCTCGCCGACCTCGTCGAGCGCGATCCCGACGAGACCACCGGGGTCGGGCCGCCTCAGGCGTTCGGTTCCGCGGCCGCACTCGATCGGGCGGACTTCACCGACGGCGAGCGGTCGGCGCTGACGCGCGGAGTGATCACGCTGCGCCGCGGTCACCGGTACGGCGACCGGATCGGCGACGTCGCGGAGGCGGTCAACGCCGGCGACGCCGACCGCGTGCTCGACCTGGTCACCGGCGACGGGGACCGCCCCGTGACGCTCGTCGATCCGGACGACCTGGACGGTGTCCGAGGAAGCGTCGTCGCCTGGGCCCGGGATCTGCGTGCGGCGGCCCGGACCGGTGACGCCCGTGCCGCCGTGTCGGCACTGCGATCGCACCGGGTGCTGTGCGCGCACCGCGACGGGCGATTCGGTGTGGCGGGCTGGTCGCGCCGGATCCTGGGTTGGACGGCCGACGACGGCGGCGCTCACCCGGTGGGCGGCGCGTGGTACGCGGGCGAGCCGCTGCTGGTGACCGCGAACGACCGCGCGCAGGACGTCTACAACGGCGACTCCGGTGTGGTGATCGCCGACGGCGACGCGTTGGCCGCCGTCTTCGAGCGGGGCGACACGATCAAACGGCTGCACCCGAGCCAACTCGCCGACGTGGTCCCGGTCTACGCGATGACGATCCACCGCAGCCAGGGCAGCCAGTTCGCCGAAGTGACCGTGGTGCTGCCGCCCGCCGACGCCGAACTGCTGACCCGCGAACTGCTCTACACCGCGATCACCCGAGCGGAGAGCCGTGTCCGCATCGTCGGGACGCCCGACTCCCTGCGCGCCGCGGTCGGGCGCCGCGTGGCGCGAGCGAGCGGTCTGCGGACTCGGCTGCGCGAGGTGGGCGGCACGACATCGGACGCCTCGGGCACCTGAGCACTCGGGCACCTGAACTACTCTCGGGCGGCCGGCGCGGGCGTCACTCCGCCAGCCGGGCTCCGCCGGGCACCAGATCGCGCCGCAGATACGACTCCCAGCCGAGGAACAGTCGTTGTTCGTCGGACGGCAGCGACGCGAAGTTGCGCATCGACGCGCTGCGCTTCATCTCGGTCCTGTGCGAGGTGATGGCGCGGATCTTGGCGCCGATCTGAGCGCGCACGTCGACGGTGACGTCGATGTCGTCGTCGGGAGTCCCGATGATCGGCAGGTGCCGCTCGTCCGGCAGGTGCGGGCGCAGCAGAGTCACCGTCGACACCGGGATCGTGGCGAAGTACAACGAACGGACCTGCCACGGGTCACCGGTGTCGGGACGGTAGTGCACCAGCGGAGCGGCGTCGGCGGCGGCGCACACCAGTCGGTTCACGTGGATGTGGTCGGGGTGCCCGTACATGCCGAACGCGTCGTAGGTGACCACGACGTCCGGACGCAGCGTCCGAAACTGTTCGACGAGGACGCCGACCTGCTCGTCGAACGGCACGTCGAGCAGCGACGGCGCGTCGGGGGCGGACTCGGGCACCATCGAATCGGCATACCCGAGCGTGATGGGCGGGCGGGGGAGGCCCAGCGCGGCCGCGGCGTCGAGGAGTTCGTCGTGTCGATGCGTGCCGGGCGCCCAGGTGGCGGTGATCAGATCGGCGTCGCCGCCGCCCGCGATGTGCGTGGCGACGGCACCCCCGGTCCACAACGACTCGTCGTCGGGATGGGCGTGGACGAACACTGCGCGCGCTATGCCGGACACGGACGTCATGCTACGCCTCGAGGTCGGTAGACTGCTCGATGCGAAACGGTGATGTTCCCCCTAGCGGGAGACAAGGAGATACTGCGTTGACGTCACAGGTGCACGAGTTCCAGGCGGAGGCTCGCCAACTGCTCGACCTGATGGTCCACTCGATCTATTCGAACAAGGACAGCTTTCTACGTGAGCTGATCTCGAACGCGTCCGACGCGCTCGACAAGCTCCGGTTGGAGGGTCTCCGGGACAAAGACCTGGACGCCGACATATCCGATCTGCACATCCGGCTGATCCCCGACGCCGAGGCGCGAACCCTCACGATCGTCGACAACGGCATCGGCATGACGCGCGAGGAGGTCGTCGACCTCATCGGCACGGTCGCCAAGTCGGGTACCGCCGAGCTGCGGCGCAAGCTCGCCGAAGCGGACAACGCCTCCTCGGAGGAGCTGATCGGTCAGTTCGGTGTCGGCTTCTACTCCACGTTCATGGTCGCCGACGAGGTGACCCTCGTGACCCGCAAGGCGGGGGAGACCGTCGGCACGCGCTGGGCGTCCACCGGCGACGGCACCTACACCATCGACGACGCCGCCGACGCCCCGCAGGGCACCGCGATCACTCTCGCGCTGAGCCCGGTGGACACCGACAACGCGGTCAACGACTACACCGACCGCTTCGTGCTGCGCGGCCTGGTGAAGAAGTACTCGGACTTCATCGCGTGGCCGATCCGCATGCTCGGCGAGACGCCCGCACCCGTGGAACCCGCGGAGGGCGAGGACGCCGTCGAACCCGCCGAACCCGTCGATGAGACGCTGAACTCGCAGAAGGCGCTCTGGTCGAAGAACAAGAGCGAGGTGACCGACGAGGAGTACGCCGACTTCTACCGGCACGTCTCCCACGCGTGGGACGAACCGTTGGAGACCATCTCGCTGCACGCCGAGGGCACCTTCGAATATCAGTCGCTGCTGTTCATCCCGACCCAGGCGCCGTTCGACCTGTTCATGCGCGAGCGGTCGGGCGGGATCCACCTGTACGTCAAGCGTGTGTTCATCATGGACGACGCCGACATCATGCCCGAATACCTGCGCTGGGTGCAGGGTGTGGTCGACGCCGCCGATCTGTCGCTCAACGTCTCCCGGGAGATCCTGCAGGAGGACCGGCAGATCCGCGCCATCCGTCGCCGTCTCACCAAGAAGGTCATCTCGACCGTCCAGGAGATCGCCGACAAGCGGCCCGACGACTACGCGACGTTCTGGGAGAACTTCGGCCGCGTCTTCAAGGAGGGGTTGGTCAACGACTCCGACAACGCGCAGGCGATCTTGAAGGCGTCGGTGTTCGCCTCGACGCGGTCGGAGACCGAACCGACCCGCCTGGCCGACTACGTGACTCGGATGGCCGACGGACAGGACGTCATCTACTACATGACGGGCGAGTCGCGGACGCAGCTCGAAGCGAGCCCGCATCTGGAGGCGTTCGCCGCCAAGGGCATCGAGGTGCTCCTGCTGTCCGATCCCGTCGACGAGGTGTGGGTCACCGCGGTTCCCGAGTTCGACGGCAAGAAGTTCGTGTCGGTCGCCAAGGGTGTCGTCGACCTCGACGGCGACGATGCCGACACCGCCGACGAGGCGCAGAACGAGGAGTTCTCACCGCTGATGGACTGGCTCGGGGAGACCCTCGCCGACGACGTCTCCTCGGTGCGCCTGACCTCGCGTCTGACCGATTCGGCGGCGTGCCTGGTGGGCGACGAGTTCTCGATGACTCCGCAGCTGGAGAAGCTGTACCGCGCGTCCGGTCAGCCCGTGCCGCACTCCAAGCGCATCCTGGAACTGAACCCCGATCACGCGCTCGTGACGAGCCTGCGCGCGAAGTTCGACGAGACCGAGGATCACTCGGCTCTGGCCGATGCGGCGTCGCTGGTGTACGCGTCGGCCGTACTCGCCGAGGGCGGTGAGCTGGCGAACCCGGCGGCCGTCGCGAAGCTGATCGCCGCTCAGCTCACCGAGTCGCTGAGCTGACGGGACGCGAACAATGGGACTGCTGACACCGCTCGCCGTTCGGATCGGATCCATTCCGTGGATGCCGAGGCATCTGCCGACCATCGTGAAGGTCGACGGTCTGATCCAGACGGTGAGCGGTGGACGCGTCGATCTGCTGCGCATCGCCGGCCTGCCGAGCCTGACGATGACCGTCGTCGGACGCCGCAGCGGCGCCGAGCACACCACCACCCTGCTGGCGGTGCCGCAGGGCCCCGAGTGGCTGATCGCGGGTTCGTACTTCGGCGGCCCGAAGACGCCGGCGTGGGTGCACAACGTGCGTGCCGCGGGGCAGGTCCGGATCGGCGGAGCACCGTTCGCGGCCGCCGAACTGACCGGCGACGACCGTGCCGTCGCCTGGCAGACCCTGCGCGCGGTGTGGCCGAACTTCGACCTGTACGAACAGCGCACCGACCGCCTGATCCCGGTGTTCCGCCTGACGCCGGGCTGACCGGACCAGTCGGAACGGACTCACGCCGCCGGCGGCGGGCGTGTCGAGACGATCGCCCCGCGGCGTGAGTCCGGATCCGACGATCTACTCGCCCGCGAAGTCCGGTGTCCGCTTCTCGAACACCGCCGAGATCGCCTCGGTGAGATCGGCGCTCGGCAGGAAGGCGGCGTTCCACGCGGCGACGAAGCGCAGGCTGTCGTCGACGGCGGCGCTGCGCGAGTGGTCGAGGACGTCTTTGACGCCCTGGACGACGAGCGGCGGATTCGCGGCGATCTCGGCCGCGATGCCGCGCGCCGCGGCCAGGGCGGCGCCCTGATCGTCGTAGACGTCGCTGATCAGTCCGATCTTCTCGGCGCGCGCGGCGTCGATGTCTTTACCGGTCAATGCGAGTTCGCGGGTGTGGCCGTCCCCGACGATCAGCGGGAGACGGGCCAGTGAGCCCATGTCGGCGACCATGCCGACCTTCACCTCACGGACGCTGAACTTGGCGTCGGCGCTCGCGACGCGGATGTCGGCCGCGGTGATCAGGTCCACGCCCCCGCCGATGCACCAGCCGGAGACGGCGGCGACGACCGGCTTGCGGCAGTCCGCGAGCGTGTTGACGCCCCGCTGCATGCGCTTGACCATGTCGTGGAACTCGGTGCGCGGGCCCGCCTTCGCGTCGGGGGCCAGCACCGGCGCGAGGTCGGCGCCCATCGCGGGCAGATCGAGTCCGAACGAGAAGTGCTTTCCGGAGCCGGTCAGGACGACGGCGCGCACATCCTTGTCGGCGTCGATGCCCTCGAACAGCGGGACGAGCTCGGCCCAGAAGTCCGGCCCCATCGCATTGCCCTTCGACGGGCCGATCAAGGTGACCTCGGCGACGTGGTCGGCGACGGTCACGTCGAACGCCTTGTACTGGTCGGAGTCGCGGTAGGCCGGAGTGTTCGCATCATTGCTCATGGAACGAAGGTTACCCGCTGGTAGCGATCAGTCGCGCGTCAGCCGGGGGAGCAGCCGATCGGTGTCGGCGTCGGTCCACCCGGGCGGTTCCAGGATGCGGTCCCAGGCCTTCGGAATGGCCGCCAGATAGTTGTGGCCGTGACCGTCGGGGACGTCGGCGGCGACGGCCATGTCGGCCAGTACCTGGAGGAATGTGACGAACGGAATCCACTCGGTGGCGTCGAGCACATCGGGCCCGCGCGCCTCGGACAGCCAGTCCGGCTTGCCCAGAACGAGTTCGGGCGACCACCAGGCGATCGGATCGGACGCGTGCTGCAGGTAGACGATGCGGGTCTTGGGCCACGGCGCGTCGGCGGGCCGATCGAGGTCGGCCGGATCGGTGATGAACCGGACCTGACCGCCGTCCTCGTAGACGGGAAGGTAGGCGGGAGATCCGCGATCTCGATTGTTCGTCGTGTCGTGCCAGAGAGTGTTGCTGAACGTCGGCCCGGTCAGCAGTGCGCCGTCGGTGCGCGCCGCCATCGTCGGTATCGAACCGAAGGGCGACTCGGCCGCGAACGTGCCCAGACTCTCGCCGTAGACGACGATCATCGGCCGCCTGGCCTCCGGGATCGCGCGGACGAGCTTGTCGACGGCTTCGAACAGGGCGCGTCCGGCCTGTCGAGCGCGTTCCTGATCGACCACGAACGACAACCAGCTCGGCAGGGTCGAGTACTGCATCGACACCGTCGCGGTGTCCCCGCCGTACATGTACTCGAGCGTGTCCGGGTTGGCACGGTTGACCCACCCGGTACCCGTCGCCGACGCGATCCCGATCAGCTTGCGGTCGAACGCACCGGTCCGGACCAGTTCCCGGACGGCGAGGTCGGCGGCGGTGTCGATGTCCGGCGCCGAATCGACGCCGACGTACACCCGGATCGGCTCCTTCGCCCGCCGACCGGTGAACGCGGCCACGTCGCGCCGCGACGGTCCCGTGGAGACGAACGCCCGCCCCATCCGCCCCAGGCTCGCCCAACTGACCAGCGAACCCGGACCGCCGGACTTGAGCGAGGACTCCGGTGGTGCCGAATCGGGCGTCGACTCCTCGTTGACCGCGGCGAACGTCGAGTTCAGACCGTCCATCACATAGGGCGACAGGACGCCGTTGATGAAGAACACGCTCACCAGGATCACCGCGAGGGTCGATACGCCGGCGGAGATCCGCGGCGGAACCACGCGCGCCAGCCTGCGCGAGAGCAGCCGCACCAGAGCGCCCCACGCCTGACCGACCACGAGGATCAGCGCGAACACGCCGACGGCGATCGAGAGGATCTCCGGATAGGCGGTCCACGCCAAGCGCTGCACGCCCATCATGTCGCGCAGTTCGTCCTGCCAGACGGAGAAGAAGTACAGCATCACCGAGGTCACGACGGCGCCGACCACGCCGAGTCCGATCCATGCCGCGGCGGGCGGATGCCGCCACGGCCGCGTCCGTGACACCAGGTAGCGGGCCAGCCACGAGCAGAACACTCCGAGGCAGTAGCCGACGGCCGCGGCGCACGCTCCGACGATGCCCTGGAACAGCGGTCCGCGCGGAAGCAACGACGGCGTCACCGAGAACCAGAAGAAGACGGTGGCCAGACACGCCCCGGTGAACGACAGGTGCTTGCGGTAGGCGGTGATCCACCGCGAGAGGTGCGGCCGCGGCGGGGTCGGCGACGACTCGTCGGTGTCGACTTCGACTGCCTCGTCGGCGGGCACTGCGGTCTCCTTCGCTCCTCCACCCCGATCGTCCAACTTACCGTTCGCCCGTGTCGAGGTCGCGCGCGGCTGTGTCACGATGGGCTGGTGAGCATCCCGCGCGATCCGATCGCAGTCTCCGACGTCCGACTGATCCTGCCCGTCACCGATCCGGTCGCGTCGGCCGCGGCCTACCGGATCCTCGTCGGCGGGCGGGCAGGAGCGACACGCGCGACAGCGGGCAACGGCGTCGTCGAGTTCGGGACCGCCGACGACCCGCACGTCGACTTCGCGGTCGCCGACCTGCCCGAGGCACGGGTGCAACTGCGCCGTCGCGGGCTCGACGTCGTCGATCGGGACGAGAGGTCGGCGGACATCGGATGTGCGCCGATCGGCATCACCTCGGTGACCTCCGACGATGCGGCCGCCCGCCGGATCGATCACGTCCTGCTGACCCACCCGGACGCCGACGCGGCGATCGCACTCTACGCGGGCCGGCTCGGGATGAGCCTGCGTCGCGCGCGGGCGTTGGACGACGATGTGACCCAGCTGTTCTTCCGTACGGCGACCGTGATCGTCGAAGTGGTCGCGGGTCCCGCGATGGCCGAGCGCGATCGGTTCGCCGGGATCGCCTGGCTGTCCGCCGACATCGACGCCGATCGACGGAACCTGGTCGACGCGGGACTGGACGCCGGTGACGTGCGGGCCGGTCGGAAGCCGGGCACCCGGGTGTGCACGGTGCGCGACCGTGCGTTCGGAACACCGACCCTGCTCATCGAGCAGGGTGCCGCACCGAGCGGGGCGCGGCGATGACTCCGATGTTCCCGCTCGGCTCGGTCCTTCTGCCGGGTGAGGCGCTGCCCCTGCGCATCTTCGAACCCCGGTACGCGACGATGCTCGACGACGTCCTCGTCGGCGACTCGACGTTCGGCGTCGTCCTCATCCAACGCGGATCCGAAGTCGGGGGCGGCGACGACCGCGAGCATGTCGGCACGCTGGCGCGCGTCGAGCAGTGGGCCGAGAGCGGACCGCGCCAGTACTCGCTGGCGTGTCGCGGAACGGCGCGGATCGTCGTCGACGAATGGCTGCCCGACGACCCGTATCCGCGCGCCCGTACTCGGATGGCGCCGGATGCGGCGGGCGACGAACCGGACTGGGACCCGCTGCTCGAGAAGCGGGCCGAACTGCAGCTGCTGTGCGGACAGGGCGGGCGCCGCGACCGACAGCTGCGGTGGATCGCCTCGCAGCTCGCCGAGCCGGTCGACTACGCGGGCGACGACGCCACCGCCGCCAGTTTCCGGGCCGCCTCCGATCTCCCGCTGGGCGCGGCCGACCGCCATCGCGCACTCGTCGCCCCCGACGCGGCCGCCCGCGTCGACGTGCTCGCATCGGCGGTGGACGACCTCGTCGCCGCACTGCGATTCCGCCTGCAGGCCTGAACCCGGCGAGGGCGCTATCCTCGTCGCCATGAGCAATCTCGAAGCGCAGCCCGTCGAGATCGGTTGCTCGGCGACGTCGGCGACCGGAGTCGAGGTGGTCGAGCCCCGTGAAGTTCCGCTCGGCGGCATCCGCGCGATGCTGGTTCGGCGGACCCTCCCGACGCATTCCCGCTCGATGATCGGCGCGTGGTGTTTCGCCGACCATTACGGACCCGAGCCGGTCTCCTCCAGCGGCGGCATGAACGTCCTGCCGCACCCGCACACCGGGCTGCAGACGGTCAGCTGGCTGTTCGAGGGCGAGATCGAGCATCGCGACAGTGCGGGCGTGCACGCGATGGTGCTGCCCGGCGAGGTGAACCTGATGTCGGCCGGACACGGGATCAGCCATTCGGAGGTCTCCACCACGGCCACCGACGTGCTGCACGGCATGCAGCTGTGGCTCGCCCTGCCCGACGGTGTCCGCGACGATCCGCACGGCTTCCAGCACCACGCGCCCGGCGAAGTCGCGCTGACCGCCGACGGGACCGCCGTCGGGCGCATGCGCGTGTTCATCGGCGAACTCGGCGGATCCGCGTCGCCGGTCGTGACGGCGACCCCGCTGCTCGGCGCCCAACTGATCCTCGACCCCGGCGCCCGGGTCGACCTCGCGGTGAACCCGACGTACGAACACGGCGTGGTGGTCGACACCGACCGCCTGATCGTGGCGGGCGTCGAGATCGGCCACGCGAGCCTGGCGTACGTCGGAACCGGCGCGAGCACGCTGACCCTGGACAACCCCACCGATCGACCGGCACGACTGATCCTGCTCGGCGGTGAGCCGTTCGAGGAGGACATCGTCATGTGGTGGAACTTCGTGGGCCGCGACCACGATGAGATCGCCGGATTCCGCACGGAATGGGAGAGCGGCGCATCGCGTTTCGGAACTGTGGACGGTTGGGGACCGGATCAACGGATCCCCGCACCGCCACTGCCCAACAGTCGGCTGAAGCCGAGAAGGAGACCAGGACGATGAGCGAGGACACCGAACAGATCGACGTCGCGCGCAACGACGCGGCGGGCCGCTACGACATCACCGTCGGCGGTGAGCTCGCGGGCTTCACCCAGTTCGTCGACCGCGGGGCGCAGCGGATCTTCCCGCACACCGAACTCGATGACGAGTTCTCCGGCCGCGGTCTGAGTTCGATCCTCGTCCGTGAGGCGCTGGCCGACACTCGCGCCGCCGGACAGCGCGTGGTCCCGGTGTGCCCGCTGGTCGCGCACTACGTGTCCAAGCACGACGACGTCGCCGACATCGTCGACCCCGTGACCCCGGAGATCCTCGCGTTCCTCGCCTCGCGCTGACGCCGGACTCGACGCCCTCAGCGGGGGCGGACGTGGTACTCGCTCATGATCGACAGCCGGTTGAAGGCGTTGATCGTGAGCGCCGCCCATTCGACGGCGCCGATCTGCGCGGCGTCGAGGATGTCGGCGGCGCGCTCGTACGCGCAGTCCATGTCGTGGTGACCGGGGAGCTCGGTCACCGCTTCGGCGAGTTCGAGCGCGGCGCAGATCTGGTCGTCGTACAGGTTCCGCGCCTCGCGCCAGGCGGGGAGGACGACGATCTGCTGTTCGGTGGCGCCCGCACCGATCGCATCGGCATGGTGCAGGCTGAGGCAGAACGCGCAGCCGTTGATCTGCGAGCACCGCACGTTGACGAGTTCGATCACGATCCGGGGCAGACCGGCCGTGTCCGCGGCCGCCTTGACCGCCGTGGACACGGCCACGAGCCGCGCGTAGACATCCGGATTCTGCTTGTCGAGTTTCACGCGGGGTGTCGGCATGCCTCCACCGTAGATCAGGCGTGGCTCGGCCGCGGCACTCGTCCGCGGCGGGTCAGCCCTCGGCGCTCCCGTCGTCGGCCCTGGACTCGCCGAGGTTGGCGAGCATGCCCGCGACGTCGATGCCGGTGGTCGATCGGATCACCTCGAGGGTGCTCGCGACGCCGGTCCCGGCGCTCTGGGTGAGCGGGCTCACCGAGTCGCCGACCAGGGTGATGTTCGAGTCGGTCAGCGGCTGGGCCGCGGCGCTGACGATGTCGGGCAGCTTGGTCAGGACCAGTTCGAGCTGGCCGACCTTGTCGAGCTTGCCGAGCGCGTCGGCACGCTTCTCGAGGGCCTCGGCCTCGGCCTCACCGGTGATGCGGATGCCCGCGGCCTTGGCCTCGGCCTCGGCGGTGATCTCGGCCTTGCGCGCCTCGGCGCGCTGCTGGGCCGCGTACAGATCGGCCTCGGCGGGACGACGGACCTCGGCGTCGAGCTGAGTGTCGCGCAGACGCGCGTTCTGCTCGGCGACCTCGTTGTCCTTCTCCACCTGGATACGGCGTCGTTCGGCCTCGACGAGCGGACGCACGGCGTCTGCCTCGGCGGCCGCGCGGTCGGTGGCCTGGCGGGCCGCCTCGCGCTGGATGTCGAGTTCGCGCTGTTGCTCGATGATCGCCTGCTCGTTCGCGATGCGACTCTGCTCGGCGACTCGGTGCGCCTCGGCCCGCGACTGCGCGGCGATGGCCGCCTGATCCGACCGCTCCTTGGCGGCGAGGTCGCTGAAGTACTGGCCGTCGGAGTCCTGGACGTCGTTGATCGAGAAGCTGTCGAGCAGCAGACCCTGATTGGCCAGGATCTCCTTGATCGACTGGGCCACCTGATCGACGAGCTGCTGGCGGTCGACGAGGATGCTCTTGGCGGTCATCGTGCCGACGATCGAACGGAGTTCACCGGAGAGCTGCTCGGTGACGAGTGTCTTGACGCGATTCAGGTCGTCGCCGAAGCGGGGACCGGCCTTGAGGATGTCCTCCGGGGTGTCGCCGACCTTGACCACGGCGACGCCGCGGACCTTGAGCTCGATTCCGTCGTTCGCGGGAGTCGAGGTGTCCAGGTCCGCCTTGATCGACGACAGCTGGACGCGGGTCGCGCGCTGCACGACCGGCAGCACGAACGTCCCCGTGCCGCGGTACACCTTGCCCTGATGTCCCTTGCCGGTTCCGGTGACGATGAACGCCTCTTCGGCGCCCGGCACGCGATAGCGGGACAGCAGGAGGAGCACGACGAGCACAAGCAGGACTGCGACGACGACTACGGCCGTGATGATCGCGGTCATGGGTGATCATTCCCTTCTGGATGCGTGGTCTCGCCGAAGGTCAACGGCGAGACGAAGTAACCGTCGCGGTGATCGAGCCTGGACACGATCACCGCGCGATCGTTGTGGGCGAACGCCTCGTCCGAGGTGACGGTCACCTGACGTGCGCCCAGCGGGGTGCTGACCTCGGCGGTGCCGAAGCGGCCGCCGCTGACGGGTTCGACGATGCGGACCGTCGAGCCGACGAGGTCGTAGGAGGGGAGTTCCTCCTCGGACCCGACGAGGTATCCGAGGACCGCGAACGCGGCGACGGCGAGGACCACACCGGCGGCGACCCCCGCGCCGAGCGCCACCACCGTGCTGACGTCCCCGAACACGATGAGTCCGCCGGCGAGGAGCCCGAATCCGGTGAAGAACGGCGTCGTGACCGACAGGAGGCCGGCGCCGGAGTCGCCGATGTGGACGTCGACGGAGGCGAACTCGAAACCGATCAGCGACAGCAGCGTCAGCAGGAGGCCGACGACGCCGATGACGAGAAGGACGATTCCGAGCACTCTGCCCCCTGTTCGCAGCGTTCCGTATGGTCACATTCTGTCACAGGGCTCGGACTGGACCATCCGGACGTACGACACGGTTCGCCGCGGCGCGGTTCACATCAGTGCGAGCATCACTCCGACGCCGATGAACAGCAGGCCGAACACGACATCGAGTCGACGGCGGGCGCGCCGGGTCGAGGTGAGGCGATGGAAGCCCCGGCCGAGCAGTGCGAACACCAGTCACATCACCGTGATGTCGACGGCGACGACCGTGAGCGCGATCAGCCCGTACTGAACGAACGGGTCGCGTTCGGGGGCGACGAATCCGGGGATGAACGCGAGGAGGAAGACGATGGCCTTGGGGTTCAGCAGGTTGACCCACATGCCGCGACCGAACATCGACCGCGCCGACTCGCGTGCCGGCGCGATCTCCGAGTCGTCGGCGTCGGCGTCGGCCGGGGCGTCGAGTATCCGGCGGACACCGAGGTAGCCGAGGTACGCGGCACCGCAGTAGCGGATCACGTCGAATGCGGTCGGAGAGTTCGCGATGACGACGCCGAGGCCGGCGGCGACCACGACGAGTTGGACGAGCAGCGCGGTCTGTTGACCGAGGATTCCCCAGACCGACCGCCGGAAACCGACGTTGAGCGCGTTGTTCATCGTGTTCACCGCACCGGCGCCGGGCGTCAGACTGATCAGCAGGCAGGCGCCGAGAAGCGCCCACCACGTGGAGACGGTCACCGAGGAAGAGCGCCGACCACCGCGGCGGCGAACTCGTCGACATCCGCTTCGGTCGTGTCGAAGGCGAACATCCACCGGACCTCGCCGGTCGCCGGATTCCAGTCGTAGAACCGGAACCGGGTCCGGAGTGCGTCGGCGACGCCCGCGGGCAGGGCGGCGAACACCGCGTTCGCCTGCGTCGGCCGGGTGACTTCGATCGGGGAGTCCGACGCCTCGATCAGAGTGCGGAACCGGGTGGCCATCGCATTGGCGTGCGCGGCGTTGCGCAGCCACAGGTCGCCGTCGTAGAGGGCGACGAGCTGGGCCGACAGGAACCGCATCTTGGAGGCCAGCTGCGCCGACGACTTGCGGAGGTATTCGACGCCGGAGACGGCGTCGGGATTCAGCACGACGACGGCCTCGGCGCCCATCGCACCGTTCTTGGTGCCGCCCAGACTCAGCACGTCCACACCGACGTCGACGGTGAGTGCGCGCAGCGGCAGGTTCAGGTGTGCGGCCGCGTTCGCCAGTCGCGACCCGTCCATGTGCACCCGCATGCCGTGGGCGTGCGCCGCGTCGCTGACCGCGCGGATCTGCGCGGCGGAGTACACGGTGCCCAGCTCGGTGGCCTGGGTGATCGACACGGCGGCCGGCTGCGCTCGCTGCCGGTCGCCCAGATCGGCGGCGGCCGCGTCGATCAGTTCCGGGCCGATCCGGCCGTCCGGAGCATCGACCGGAAGAAGTTTGAGTCCGGCGACATGCTCGGGCGCGCCGCCCTCATCGGTGACGATGTGCGCCGTCGCCGCCGTGACCACCGCGCCCCACCGGGGCAGGAGCGCCTGGAGCGATAGAACGTTCGCCGCCGTCCCGGTGAACACGGGGTAGGCGCGGGCCTGCTCGCCGAAGTGCTCGGTGATCGTCGTCGCCAGCCGAGCGGTGACCGGATCGTCGCCGTAGGCGACGGCTCGGCCGCGATTGGCCTCGGCCAGCGCGGACATGACCTCGGGGTGGGTGCCCGCGTAATTGTCGGACGCGAAGTCGGTCTGCGGCGCGGTGGAATCGGCGGTCACCCGGCCACGATAACGCGGCCGACGGGCACGACTCGGATCGATGATTCGACCCGATCGTATTCCGACATCGACCATAGTTACATTGACAAGTGGCACTGTGGTTGATGACATGTAAGTCATGAGAAGACATCGAATCGCGCCGCCGGTTCCGGCGGTCGCGACGAAGCGGACGAAGGCGGCCGCGGCGGCGACGCGGTACGGTCTCGGCACGTTCACCGACGTGATCGGGACCAGCCGCATCGGCGTCGCGACGTCGCGTCGTCTGATCGCCCTGCTCATGGGAGCGTTCGGGACGACGCCCGCGGACACCCGCGTGGTGTACGTCGACGACGGGGCGGTGCGCGGAGAGTGGGTGTACGGCCCGGGGGCCGACCTGGGAAGCTCCCGAGTGATCTACTTCCTGCACGGCAGCGCCTACATGATGTGCTCGCCGACGACCCATCGCGGATACGCGGCCAGGATGTCGGCGGCCACCGGACTCCCGGTGTTCGTCCTCGACTACCGGCTGGCCCCCGAGCATCGGTTCCCGGCCGCGCACGACGACGTCGAGGCAGGCTGGAACTGGTTGCGCGACCAGGGATACGCGAGCCGAGACATCGTCGTCGTCGGAGACTCGGCCGGCGGACATCTCGCCGTGGGACTCGTACTGAACCGAGCGTCGGCCGGCCGGGCGGTACCCGCGGGCGTCGTGACGGCCTCGCCGGTGATCGATCCGACGTTCGCTCTCGCGGCCGGGCAGGAGCGGCGTCGTCGCGATCCGATGATCACCGCGCGGGCGGCACGCAGGCTCGTCGAGCTGTACACGGCGGACGCCGATCCGTCCGACCCGCGATTGGCGATCGACTTCCGCGGTTCGGCGGCCGCACCGCCGATGCTGGTCCAGGCGGGTGGCGCCGAGATGCTCTCCGCCGACGCGCGCTACGTCGTCGAGCAGGTCACCGCCCACGGCGGCCGCGCCGACCTGGAGATCTGGCCGGGACAGATGCACGTCTTCCAGGCACTCGACCGACTCGGTCCCGAAGCCGATCAGGCGTTGCTGCGCATCCGCGACTTCATCGCTTCCGCACTCGAGAACGCACGCATATCCGAAGGAGCCGCATCATGATCGGCATCGACTCGTTACTGGCGGGCCTGGTCCGCAACCGTCGCAGTCACCGCGCACGGGCCGTCGTGACCGGGGCGGGAAGCGGAATCGGCCGGGCGTTCGCACTCGAACTCGCACGGCGTGGCGGACACGTCGTGTGCGCGGACATCGATCCGGTTCGGGCGACGGAGACCGTCGCGACGATCACGGCTCGGGGCGGTCGAGCGGTCGCCCAGACCTGTGACGTGGCCGTCCTCGACGACGTACACCGGCTCCGTGACGTCGCGGTCGCCGAGTTCGGCGGCCCGCCGACCCTCGTCGTCAACAACGCGGGTGTCGGCATCGGCGGCAAGCCGGTCGGCTCCATCGGCATGGACGACTGGAACTGGGCGCTGGGCATCAACCTCTGGGGCGTGGTCCACGGGTGCGAGACGTTCGCGCCGCTCGTCCGGCAGGCGGGCCGCGGCGGAATCATCAATGTCGCGTCGGCGGCGGGTTTCGCCGCCGCGCCGGTGATGGGCGCCTACAACGTCGGCAAGGCCGGCGTCATGTCGCTGTCGGAGACGATGGCCGCGGAGACGTCGGGCACCGGAGTCGCCGTCACCGTCCTGTGCCCGACCTTCGTCAAGACGAACGTCGCTCGGGACGGACGCATCACCGACACCGGGCAGGGGCTGGCGGGCTGGTTGATGGAGCACACCGGTCGCTCACCCGAGTCGATCGCGGCGGCGACGCTCGACGCCAACGACCTCGGACGGCTCTACGTCGTGCCGCAGTTCGACGCCTCCGTGATCTGGCACCTCAAGCGATACCTGCCGGTTCCGTACACGCTCGGCGCCGGGGTCCTCAACCGACTCCTGCCGACCGACGAACCCGCCGAGACCGTGTCCGCGGATCCCCGCGAGACGACCGCCGTTTAACCGAGAAGGACACCGCAATCATGGCCATGGACATGGACCGCATGCTGAAGATGATCAAGGATCGGCAGTGGGCGCTCGCCGACATCGACTGGGACGCGCCGGGCGCCGAGCTCATCGACCCCGAACTGCACGCCAGACTCAAGCCGTTCCTCTCCGATCTCATGTGGATCGAGAACGTCGGTGCCCGCGGCTTCGCCGCCATGGCGAAGAAGGCGCCCACCCCGACGCTCAAGAGCATCTACGAGCACTTCCACGCGGAGGAGCAGAAGCACGCGAACGCCGAGCTGGCGTTGATGCGACGCTGGGGGATGCTCGACGGCGACGAGATCCCGTCGCCGAACGTCAACGTCCAGCTGATCATCAACTACCTGGACAAGTACTCCGACGGGATGTCGCTCTCGTTCCTGGGCACGGTGATTCCGATGCTCGAGGTGGCGCTCGACGGCGCCCTCATCAAGTTCATCACCGACGAGGTCAAGGATCCC
This sequence comes from Gordonia humi, assembly GCF_014197435.1. Classification (NCBI taxonomy): domain Bacteria; kingdom Bacillati; phylum Actinomycetota; class Actinomycetes; order Mycobacteriales; family Gordoniaceae; genus Gordonia; species Gordonia humi. The sequence continues at coordinate 3,193,504 of NZ_JACIFP010000001.1, read as the reverse complement.
GTCGCACAGGACGTGTTCCGCCACATCAACTCCGACGAGTCGCGTCACCTCGCCGTCGACTACGAGGTGATGGACATCCTCGGCCACGCCGAGATGCGGAAACTGCTGGCCGACTTCGTCGGCGGCTGGCTGAAGCCGTCGATGATGATCGGGTTCCTCAGCTACATGCCGCTGCTGAACAAGATGCGCGACAACATCGTCGACATGGGCGTCGACGAGCAGAAGCTGTTCGGGGCCATGGCCAAGTACAAGGCCGTCGGCAGCCGCAGCGAGTACGCCAGACGACTGCCCATGTTCCGGCTGGTGTCCCTGCACGGCTCGTGGGTCATCGACCGCGACAACCTGCCCTACCACCTGGTGGCCGACTCGCTGGTGAAGCTCACCGCGAAGATCCCGTTCGGGCTCGTGCATCGCACCCCGACGTGGTCGCAGGAACTGACCTACGAGCCCGCGGCCTGAGGAACGACATGACGATCGCAGTAGCAGTCATCGGCGCGGGCTTCGCGGGTATCGGCACCGCGATCCGCTTGAAGCAGAAGGGGATCGACGACTTCACGATCTTCGAACGCGGAGATCGGGTCGGCGGGACCTGGCGGGACAACACCTACCCGGGAGCGGCGTGCGACATTCCGTCGCGCCTGTACTCGTACAGCTTCGCGCAGAACCCGGAGTGGTCGCACACGTACTCGGCGAGTGCGGAGATCCTCGACTACATCGACTCGATGGTCGCCGATCACGATCTCGCCCGGCACATCAGGTTCGGCCGCGAGGTCACCGGCATCTCCTACGACGAGGAGTCCGGCGAGTGGACCATCCGATTCGCCGGCCGTCGTCGGCCGGTCACCGCGCGATCGGTGGTCATGGCCTCCGGTCCGCTCGCCAATCCCGCCATGCCGGACATCCGCGGCCGCGACGACTTCGCGGGTCACGTGATCCACAGTGCGCGGTGGGACCACGACTACGACTTCACCGGCAAGAAGGTGGCGGTGATCGGAACCGGGGCCAGCGGTGTGCAGATCATTCCGCACCTGGTGAAGCAGGCGGCATCGGTCAAGGTGTTCCAACGCACGCCCGGCTGGGTCCTGCCGAAGGTCGACCTGGAGACCGGGGAGTTCACGAAGAGGATCTACCGGTCGATCCCGGGCGCCCAGCGTCTGGCGCGCGCCGGGTGGTTCTGGGGGCACGAGTCGGTCGCGCTCGGCGTCGTCTGGGACACCCCGCTCACCCGGGCGGTCGAGGCGCTGAGCCGACTGAATCTGCGCCTTCAGGTGAAGGACCCGTGGATGCGACGGCAGTTGACCCCCGACTTCTCCGCGGGATGCAAGCGCCTGCTGATGACCAGTGACTACTATCCGGCGCTGCAAGCGGACAACTGCAAACTCGTCACCTGGCCGATCGCGCGGATCGCCCCGGAGGGGGTGCGGACGGTCGAGGGCATCGAGCACCAGGTGGACTGCATCGTGTACGCGACCGGCTTCGAGGTGAGCAAGCAGGGAACCCCGTTCGAGATCGTCGGTGTCGACGGCCGTGTCCTGGCCGACGAGTGGGCAGGCGGCGCGTACGCCTACCGCAGCGTCAACGTCGAGGGATACCCCAACCTGCACGTGACCTTCGGTCCGAACTCGGGTCCGGGACACAACTCCGCTCTGGTCTACATGGAGTCGCAGATCGACTATCTCACCGACATGGTGGTCCACCTCGAGCACAACGGGTGGAAGGCGCTCGACGTCCGCGCCGAGGTCCAGGAGCGCTACAACCGAGACATCCAGAAGCGCCTCGCATCGACGACCTGGAACTCGGGCTGCCAGAGCTGGTACCTGACCGACGACGGATTCAACTCGACGATGTTCCCGGGCTTCGCGACCCAGTACGCGAATCAGTTGCGCGAGGTGGACCTGCGCGACTATCGGATCCGCGTCCACGCCGACGCGGCGGCGCCCGCCGTGGGGCCGACCGTCTCGGTCCGTGTTCCTACTCGCGGGTAGCGAGACGATCGTCACCGACGCGTCGGTCCGGTGCGGGCGGACCGGTGCGGGCGGACCGGTGTCGCGGCGTGGGCGCCGACCGGGTCGGCGGTATCATTGCTCCCCGGAAGCATCCGGCGTCGAACCCCTCGCCGAGTGCTGCGAATCCTCGGCGGATGTGTCGTGTTCCGCTGATTCCCGGGCTCCGCGTCCGGGGGTCGTCGAAACACGACGCCGACGTCGTCGATTGCACCCATCTGGCATCCGTCGGCGGCCGGTGTCTGCTGTCTACAGCAAGCAGCGCAGGTCGGTGACACAGCGGTGTGTGGGTTGCCTCGCATTCTTGAGGACGCCTCGCACCACGTCACGTTCGGCGGGACAATGTCAGCGACGCAAGGTACACGAGTTCCACAAGAACACGATCGAAATGAGGCTGCGACACCAATGACCTCCCCGAAGCAGACGATCATCTACACGCTCACCGACGAGGCCCCCCGCCTGGCCACCGAGGCGTTCCTGCCGATCATCCGCACTTTCGCCGGGCCCGCCGGAATCGACGTCGAGACCAGTGACATCTCGGTCGCCGCTCGCATCCTGGCCGCCTTCCCGGATCGCCTGACCGACGAGCAGAAGGTCCCCGACAATCTCGCCGAGCTCGGTCGGCTGACCCAGCTGCCCGAGACCAACATCATCAAACTGCCGAACATCAGCGCCTCGGTTCCGCAGCTCAACGCCGCGATCGCCGAACTGCAGGGCAAGGGCTACGACGTCCCCGACTTCCCGCAGGACCCCAAGACTCCCGAGGAGGAGGCCGTCCGCGACCGCTACTCGGCGATTCTCGGCAGCGCGGTGAACCCTGTTCTGCGCGAAGGCAACTCGGACCGTCGTGCACCGAAGGCCGTCAAGGAGTACGCGCGGGAGAACCCGCACAGCATGGGCAAGTGGTCGATGGCGTCGCAGTCGCACGTCGCGCACATGACCCACGGCGACTTCTACGCCGGTGAGAAGTCGATGATCCTCGACCACGCGTGCGATGCGCGTATGGAGGTCGTGACCCCCGACGGCGAAGTCCACCTCATGAAGACGGTTCCCCTCGACAAGGGCGACGTGATCGATTCGATGTTCATGAGCAAGAAGGCCCTGCTGGAGTTCTACGAGGAGCAGCTCAACGACGCCAAGGAGACCGGCGTCATGTTCTCCCTGCACGTCAAGGCGACCATGATGAAGGTCTCGCACCCGATCGTGTTCGGTCACTGCGTGAAGGTCTTCTACAAGGACGCCTTCGCCAAGCACGGCGATCTGTTCGACGAGCTCGGCGTCAACGTCAACAACGGCATGGTGGACCTGTACGACAAGATCGACGGCCTGCCCGCGTCCAAGAAGGAGGAGATCATCGAGGATCTCCACCGCTGCCACGAGCATCGGCCGGAGCTCGCGATGGTCGACTCGGCCCGCGGCATCTCGAACTTCCACTCGCCGAGCGACGTCATCGTCGACGCCTCGATGCCCGCCATGATCCGCATCGGCGGAAAGATGTACGGCGCCGACGGCCGGACCAAGGACACCAAGGCCGTGATGCCGGAGTCGACGTTCGCCCGCATCTACCAGGAGATCATCAACTTCTGCAAGACCAACGGTGCGTTCGACCCGACCACCATGGGCACCGTGCCGAACGTCGGACTGATGGCGCAGAAGGCCGAGGAGTACGGCTCGCACGACAAGACCTTCGAGATCCCCGAGGGCGGCGTCGCCAACATCGTCGACGCGTCCACCGGCGAGGTCCTGCTCTCGCAGGACGTCGAGCAGGGGGACATCTGGCGCATGTGCATCGTCAAGGACGCGCCGATCCGCGACTGGGTCAAGCTCGCGGTCACGCGCGCTCGCGAGTCGGGGATGCCCGCCGTGTTCTGGCTGGATCCGTACCGTCCGCACGAGAACAACCTGATCGGTCTGGTGAACAAGTACCTGGCCGACCACGACACCGAGGGTCTGGACATTCAGATCATGTCGCAGGTCCGCGCCATGCGCTACAGCCTCGAGCGGGCGTGGCGCGGTCTGGACACCATCTCGGTGACCGGCAACATTCTGCGCGACTACCTCACCGACCTGTTCCCGATCCTGGAGTTGGGCACCAGCGCGAAGATGCTGTCGATCGTCCCGCTGATGGCGGGCGGCGGCCTGTACGAGACCGGTGCCGGCGGCAGCGCGCCCAAGCACGTGCAGCAGCTGGTCGAGGAGAACCACCTCCGCTGGGACTCGCTCGGCGAGTTCCTGGCTCTGGCGGCGAGCCTGGACGACCTGGGCCGGAAGAACGACAACCCGAAGGCCCGGATCCTGGCCGACACCCTCGACGCCGCGACCGGCAAGCTCTTGAAGAACCGCAAGTCGCCGTCGCGTAAGACCGGCGAGCTGGACAACCGCGGCAGCCAGTTCTACCTCGCCCTGTACTGGGCGCAGGAGTTGGCGGCGCAGACCGACGACACCGAACTGGCGGCGCACTTCGCGCCGCTCGCCGAGAAGCTGGCGGGCGACGAGGCGACGATCGTCGCCGAGCTGTCGGCGGTGCAGGGCAATCCCGTCGACCTCGGCGGATACTACGAGGGCGACGAGGCGAAGATGGCCGCGGCGATGCGTCCGAGCACCACCCTGAACGCCGATCTGGAGTCCGCGAACGCCTGATATCGACGTCGGTACGCGCATCGACCCCCGAGGACGTCTCCGTCTCCTCGGGGGTCGATACGTCCGCGGAGGTCACACGGCGACGTCGTCGATGCGCCGCGGGCGATCGCGGGGGATCGAGAGCGCGGCGACGACGGCGATCACGGTCATCGCGATACAGATCACACCGGTCACGGTGTAGGCGCCGATCGACGGAGTGCTGATCGAACCCTGCGGCGTGCGCGTCGACACGGTGGACGCGGTCAGGACCATGCCGACCACCGCGGTCGACATCGCGGTGCCGACGGCCCGCATCAGCGAGTTGACGCCGTTCGCCTCACCGGTCTGACCGACCGGCGTGGCCGCCATGATGAGCGCGGGCATCGAGGAGTACGCCAAGCCCAGTCCCATGCCGACGAGACACCCCATCAGCAGCATCGACAGCCGGCCGACATGCCACGGACCTTCCAGAGCGAGGATGAACACGAGGTAGGCGACGCCGATGATCGCACCGCCCGTCGCCAACGAGACCCGGGCGCCGCGCCGCTCGGTGAGCCAGGAGCTCACATACGAGAAGCCGAACATCACCAGGCCCAACGGCATGAGGACCAGGCTCGCCGCGACCATGGACATGCCGACGCCTCCCGGCGTCGACGTCGGCGCCATCAGCAGCTGGATCGGGGCCATCTGCGAAGCGTAGAACGCGAATCCGGTCGCGACCGACGCGATGTTGGTCAGCATCACCGGCCGTCGGGTGAGCACGGTGAGATCGATGAGCGGTTCGGCGGCGCGCCGCTCCCACCGCCACCACAGGGCGGTGACGACGAGAAAGACGATGAAGAGCCCGACGGTCGGCGGTGCCGTCCACCCCCACTCGGCGCCCTTGGATACCGGAAGGAGGAAGGACGTCAACGATGCGGTGAGCCCGAGCGCACCGACGGTGTCGAACCTGCCGCCCGACCGCGTGGAGCTCTCCGGGATGTACGCCCGTACGGCGAGACCGCTCGCCAGCGCCGTCGCCGCGCTGATCCAGAAGAGAGCATGCCAGCTGATCTGCTCGGCGACGACGGCCGCGAACGGCAGGCCGAGCGCACCGCCGACGCCGAGCGAGGCGCTCATGGCGCCGACCGACGGACCGAGGCGGTGCGCGGGGACGATGTCACGTATGATGCTGATGCCGACGGCGATCGTGCCGATGCCGACACCCTGGAGTGCGCGGCCGATCAGGAACGGCGCCAACGCGGTCGAGAGGGCGCAGACGACCGAACCGGCCGCCACGGCGACCATGTTGACGATCATGACCAGACGTTTGCCGATCATGTCGCCGACGCGACCCGCGATCGGGGTCGCGACCGCCCCGACCAGCATGGTGACCGTGAGCGCCCACGAGGAGTTGCTCGCGGAGGTGTGGATGAGTTGAGGAAGGGCGGGGATGAGCGGAACGATGATCGTCTGCATCAGCGAGACGACGATTCCCGCGGCACAGAGCACGAAGACTGCGGTGCGCGAATGGGTTTCAGACAGGGTTTTCAACTTTCTACACAAATATGCGTATCAACCCTATTGCCTCGGCGTCCGCCGGTCGTCGCGATACGGACGCCGCTCACGTGTCGCTGCTCACGTTCGCCGACCGGCGACGCCCGATCAGAGATCGTGTGCGGCGAGGAATTCGTCGATCGCCGCGGCGAACACCTGATTGTCGTCGCCGGCCACCATGTGTCCGGCGGCGCTGACGTCCGCCACATCGGCGTGCGGGACCAGCTCGAGCATGCTCGCGACGCCTGCCTCGCTCACGACGTCCGACTTGCCGCCCCGCACGATCAGCGTCGGCACGGTGACTTCCCGTGCCGCGGCGCCGAGACGCGCGGGGTCGGTGTGGCGACGGGGCTCGTTGCCGGAGGAGATGATGAACGCCGGATCCCAGTGCCAGTACCAGCGCCCGTCGTCGTGGAGGCGAACGTTCTTCTTCAACCCGTCGAGATTGCGAGGCCGGCGGCGCTCGGGATTGTAGGCCGCGACGGCGTCGGCGACCTCGTCGAGCGAGGCGAAGCCGTCCATGTGGCCGGTCATGAAGTCCTGGATGCGACCGATGCCCTCGGGTTCGACGTCGACCACGACGTCGACCATGACGAGGGCTGCGGCGCTGCCCGGATGCTCGCCCGTCGCGCACAGGCTCGTGATGCCGCCGAGCGAGGCGCCGACGAGGATGGGGGCGGCGTCGAGCGTTCCGAGCACGACGAGCAGGTCGGCGACGAATGCGTCGATGCTGTAGTCGGCGTCGGGCGCCCACGAGCTGTCGCCGTGCCCGCGCAGATCGATGGTGTACACCTCGCGTCCGCGCGCGGCGAGCGCACGCGCGCTGCGGTCCCACGAGTGGCGGGTCTGACCACCGCCGTGCAGGAGGACGATCGGTGCGCCGGACGCGGTGGGACCGGACCACCGGTCGCCGGTGATCTGCCCGCCGGCGGTGTTCATCACGATGGTTTCAGGCTGAATGTCGTTCATTCACTATCCTTAATTTCAATGACCTATACATCGAATATATCGATCGAGGATTCGGGTGACCGTTTCGGGTGGTGCGACGACTATGTGGGCCGTCCGAATGAATCCGTATCGAAATCGAAATATCGGAGTACGTGACGGTGTACGGCGATAGCCGCTATTGTCTTCTGCGGGTCAATGTTCACGCATTCACTCGCATCGGATCGTGAAAGACATCGAAGGGGAGACTATGACGAAGATCGTTCGACGCCGTACCGCGGGAATCGTGGCGGCACTGGCAGTCACGACTCTGGTCGCGGCAGGCTGCAGCGACGACAACAAGGACGACGCCTCGAAGGCCTCCGATACGTCGAGCTCGCAGGCAGCCGACTCGAGCGGGGCCGCCGATTCGGACAAGAGCGACTCGGACATGGGTGGAGACGTCAAGGTCAAGTCCGCGAGCGGCGAGGAGGTCACGCTGACCGGTGCGATCGCCGCCAAGTACTCGTCGGCCACCGAGAAGCAGAAGACCGATCTCGGCGACGCTCTGACCGGCGCCGACGCCTCCGGAACCGGCGAGAACGGCGTTTCGTTCCAGCAGTTCGACGGTGGTGTCATCACCTCCAAGGGCGACACCGCGTACATCACGTGGGGCAAGATCCGCGACGCGTGGAACGTCAAGCGAGGCACCGACGGCGAGCCGTCCGAGGACGGCAAGGGCGGTTCGGCCGGTCCGCTCGGCGCTCCGACGAGCGACGAGACCGACGAGGGCGACATGAAGAAGTCGACCTTCGAGAACGGTGAGATCACCTACGACACGAAGACGCAGAAGGTCGAGGTCACCGTCGACGGCAAGACAGTGGCTGCCGAGTAGTCGATCGTCACAAGAACGCAGAGCCGCCCCGACCGTCACACGGTCGGGGCGGCTCTGTCTCTGTCTGGGATTCGCCGGTCGATCAGTGCATCGATGCATCCGCGGCACCCGGTGACATGCGCGGCATTCCCGGCTGCCGCGCACGTCGCCGGCTGCCGCGCATGTCACCGTCGTCGTCGGATGCGGCCTATGCGGCGACCGCCGACGGCGTCACGTCCTTGCGGGTCACGGTCAGATACGCGACCAGACCGATGATCCCGGCGAGGAACACGACCGAGGTCCACGTGGCGCCGAGTCCGACGCCTCCGTCGGCGCGCGGTGCGGACAGGAGATCGCCGATCGACGCGCCGAGCGGGCGGGTCATGACGTACGCGGCCCAGAAGGCCACGACCGCGTCGAGCCCGACCACCCGGTGCGCGACGGCGATCAGTGCGATGACCGCAGCGAACAGCAGCATCGAGGTGCGATAGCCGAGTGCGAACTGCTCGGCGATCAGGTCTCCCGCCGCGGTGCCGAGCGCGAACGTGACCAGGATCGCCAGCCAGTAGAAGGCTTCGCGGCGCGCGGTGTGGATCGTGTGGATCGACAGTGTGCGTTCGCAGGCGAACCAGACGCCGAAGACCGCGACGAGCGCGACGGCGAACACCGTCGTGGTCGTCTGCAGCGGCACTCCGAGGTGGTCGGTCAGATTGTCGGTGATCAGCGTGCCCACCACGCTGATCGTCGTGACGGCGAGCCAGTACACCCACGGGACGTACCGGCGGACGCCGAACTGGATCGCCAAGGCCGCCAGTAGCAGCGCCGCCATGACGTACGTGGTGTTCGTCAGCCCCCAGCCGAGCGTCATGTTCAGGTAGTCGGCGCAGGTCTCGCCGACGGTCGTCGCGAGAATCTTGATGATCCAGAAGTACACGGTGACTTCGGGAACCTTGTTGAGTTGTGGCCGGCGCGTCGGGGTCGTCATGCGACCAGGATCGACGGTCGTCGCTGTGGCGACGCTGTGACGATCAGGGACCTTTCAGGAGTGACGTTTCATCCGATATCCGACACCACGCACGGTGTCGATGCTCGATGTGCCGAACGGTGCGTCGATCTTCTTGCGGAGATAGCTCACATACACCTCGACGGCGTTCTCGCCGCTGTCGTAATCGGTGTCCCACACATTCGACAGGATCGCGTGCTTGGTGACGACGGCACCAGCGTTGCGCATCAGATAGTGCAGCAGATTGAACTCGCGCGGCGTCAGATCGACGGTCGCATCGCCGCGACGCACGGTGTGTCCGGACGGATCGAGCACCAGATCATCGACGGTGAGCAGCGTCGGACGCTGCGGGGCCCCGCGCCTGATGAGCGCGCGCAGGCGTGCGACGAGCACCACGAAGGAGAACGGCTTCGTCAGATAGTCGTCGGCGCCCAGATCGAGTGCGTCGGCCTGATCGTATTCGCCGTCCTTCGCGGTGAGCATGAGCACCGGCGTCCACCGCTCCCGCGCGCGAAGCGTCCGCACCACCTCGTAACCGCTGAGCCCGGGCAGCATGATGTCCAGGACGATCACGTCGAAGTCCTCGGTCGACGCGACGGCCAGCCCCTCGGGACCGGTGTGCACCGATGAGACGACGAATCCTTCGAGGGTGAGTCCACGTTCGATCGTCTTGGCCAGCAGGGGCTCGTCCTCCACGAGGAGTACACGCACGGTATGCCTTCCGACGACGACGATGACGTATCCAGTGTGCACCGCGCACGCGTGGGTCCTCGCGCTGACATACTCGGGGAACCGTGCGACGGCCGGGAGAGAAAGGCGGTGCTCGCTGTGTCACGTTCACTGATCGCAGATGCGGTCCGACCGTCGCGCTGGCCGATCGTGGGCCGGTCGGCCGTCGCCGCGGGAGTGGTCGTCGCCCTCGCCCTCGCACTGGGGGCGGGAGCGCTCCTCCTCCTGCTGCGGTTGGCGCTCGGCGAATCGGTCGACTCGGCGGCGTCCGTGCGTGCGAGCGACGTCGCGGGCCGTCTCGAACAGACCTCGCCCGGCGGCCTCGACGACGACCTGTTCGCCGTCGACAGTCGTGTCGCGGTGGTGCAGGTCGTCGACGGACGGGGACACGTGGTCCGCACGTCGAGTCGCGAGTGGAGTTCGCCGCTCGTCGACCTGTCCGCCGACGCCGACGATGTGCAGGGCGCCGATGCGACGTCGGGGCCCGATGACGAACTGCGGGTCACGACGGCGCGGGCGGACGGCTCGGGACTGCGCGTGATGGTCGCCGCGAGCGACGAGTCCGCCGAGCAGACGATCGTCGTCGTCGGTGTGCTGCTGGCCATCGGCGCGCCGCTCATCGCCGTCGTCGCGGCGCTGGTCACCGCGGCGCTGGTCCGCCGGTCGCTGTCGTCGGTCGACGCGATCAGCGACCAGGTGTCGTCGATCGATGCCGCGGACCTGTCGACGCGGGTGCCGGTGCCGCCCACCCGCGACGAGATCGCGCGCCTGGCCACGACCATGAACGAGATGCTCGACCGTGTCGAATCCGGGCACCTCGCTCAACGGCGGTTCGTCGGCGACGCGTCACACGAACTGCGCAGTCCGCTCGCCACGGTGTGCGCCGCGTTGGAGCTGGCGAGCTCCCGACCCGACGCGGTCGACGCCGACCTGGTGACCGGCACGCTGCTGCCCGAGACCCGCCGTCTGCAGTCGATCGTCGAGAACCTCCTGCTGCTGGCGCGCGCCGACGAAGCCGGGCTGCGGCTACGAGCGGCGGACGTGGATCTCGATGAGGTGGTCGCCGAGCAGATCGCGGCCGTCGGTGACGCGGGCGGATTCACCGCGACGATCGAACCAGCCCGGATCCGCGGCGATCGCGCGGCCCTGGTCCGCGTGGTCCGCAACCTTCTCGACAACGCCGTCGCGCACGCCGAGGCGGCCGTCCACGTGACGGTGACCGGCCATGCCGACGGTGCGCGGATCGTCGTCGACGACGACGGACCAGGCGTGCCGACGGCCGACCGCCGTCGCGTGTTCGAGCGATTCGTTCGACTCGACACCGATCGCGCGCGGGGAACCGGCGGCACCGGGCTGGGACTGGCGATCGTCGAGGAGATCGTCGACGCGCACGGCGGCACGATCGTCGTGTGCGACGCCCCGTCCGGAGGCGCGAGGTTCGTCGTCGACCTGCCTAGCTCGCCGGAGCCGCCGGAGCGTCGTCGACCATCTGGTGGGTGACGCCGTACGCGGCGGGCATCCGGTCCATCTCGCCATCGCGCTCGCGGTAGCCGCGCGCGATCAGACTCGCCCCACCACCCGCCGCGAAGGCACGGACCCGAACGCTCGCGACCAGCAACGGCCGGGCGATCCGCACGACGTCGGCCAGGCGACTGCGTGCGATGCCGAGCTCGTCGGCGGCGTCGTCGCCGAGGAAGACGCGCTGCAGACCGCGAATCAGTTCGACGGCCATCGGGCGTCGGAGAACTCCACGCCGATCTTCGCCATGGCGTCGATCGCGATGTGCCCGAACTCGGCCATCGTGAACGCCATGTACGGCTGGGGGACGGGTTCGCCCCACGCGTCCGCGTCCCACCGACCGGCCGCACGCAGTCCGCGTCGCACATGCGCGTGGATGATCCGCACGCGGACCGTGTACGCGAAACCCCCGCCGTCGCGGCGCATGCCGCCCGGACTGATCACCTTGCGGAGCCATTCGCCGACCTCCACGGACCGGACCGCGGGCGAAGAGACGTACCGTCCGGTCTGTGCGAGCGGTCTGTCCGCGATCGTGTTCGCCGCCCCACGCAGCAGCGACGCCGCGCCGAGCACGATGCCGAACGCGGCGGTGTGCTGGACGAGGGCGTCGGCCGCGCGGTCCATCGCGGCATGGTCGACCCAGTCCGGCTCGTCGTCGAGGGACGCGAACAGTGCGCGTACCGAATCGGGCGCCTCGGATACCGCGTCGACGCCGCGGGCCAGCGCCGTGGTGACCGCGTGCGTCGCCTATCTAGAGGGGAAGACGTCGCCGACGATGGCGTCGGCGAGCGGGCCCTCACCTTCATGGCTTCTTCTTCGGCGCCGCGACGTGTCACACCTCGACAGCAGCGCGCGGTCGCCATGCGCGACCGTCTGCTCGCGGAGACGATCGCTCTTCTCACTCGGCATCCGGGACAGCGGCCGACGACGCAGCAGGAGGCGGACGCGGCGCACGTGAGCATCGGTACGGTGTACCGGTACTTCGCGTCGATGGAGTCGCTGATCGACGAGCTGCGGACCCGCTCGATCCGCGACATCACAACCGACCTGGCGACCGGCGTGGGCGCCGCGCTCGGACAGGATCCGCTCGGACCTCACCGACCGCGAACTCGACGATCTGGTGTTCTTGACGATGGGCGCCACGGCGAGCCTGTGTTTGCCGATCGCGTTGATGCGCGCGCCGGACGCCGATCGCGCGGCCCTCGTCGCGGCCGCCGCCCGGATGCTGTTGGCGGCGTTCACGGCTCCGTGAGTGCCCGGTCCGACCTGATCGGCGACGTGCATCGTCCCGTCCTCCGCTGGGGCACAGGTCGCGGCCGCCGCTTCGTCCGCACTGTCGGTGGATGACGTGACGGCACGGTGCGCCTGTGCGTCAGGTGAAACCCCGAGATCGATTCCAGGGGCCGATCGGGTGTCTTCCCCGATGTGCGAATCGCCTGATCATCGATAGTTTCTCAGCGATGGGGATCCCCGACACGCTAGGAGCGACGACATGATCTCGGCACGAGAACTGACAAAACGGTACGGCGACCGGGTCGCCGTGGACGGCATCGACTTCGACATCCGCCCGGGTAAGGTGACCGGATTCCTGGGACCGAACGGTGCGGGCAAGTCGACCACGATGCGGATGATCCTGGGCCTCGACCGCGCGAGTTCCGGGACCGTGACCGTCAACGGTCGCCCCTACTCGAACGCGCGGGCGCCGCTCCGCGAAGTCGGGGCACTGCTCGAAGCGCAGGCGATCCACCCGGGGAGGTCCGCTCTCGACCATCTGCGCTGGTTGGCGGCCAGTAACGACATCTCGACGGCGCGGGTCCGACAGATCCTCGACCAGGTAGGCCTCGAGGACGTCGCGGGCAGACGCGCGGGCAAGTTCTCCCTCGGGATGCGGCAGCGGCTGGGCATCGCCTCGGCGCTGATCGGCGATCCTCCGGTCGTCATCCTCGACGAGCCCGTCAACGGCCTCGACTCGGAGGGCATTCGGTGGGTTCGACGACTGTGCCGACGTCTCGCCGACGAAGGCCGCACGGTGTTCGTCTCCTCACACCTCATGGCCGAGATGTCCTTGACCGCCGATCATCTCATCGTCATCGGTCAGGGACGGATCCTCGCTGACGCGTCGATGACCGAGTTCATGACCGCACATGCGCCGAGTTTCGTCCGAGTTCGGACACCCGACCGAGAACGAGCACGAGAGGCGATCTCCCGCAACGGAACACGCGTGGACCTCGTCGACGACGAACTGCGCGTCGATTCGCTCGACGTCGCGGGGATCGGCGACACGCTGTACGCCGCCGAGGTCCGCGTCCACGAACTCTCGGGTGTGCAGTGCTCGCTCGAAGAGGCGTTCATGGCGTTGACCGCCGACACCGTCGAATACCAGGCCGGCCCCGAAGCGGCGGCACCGATCGCACAAGGAGCCCTCTGATGTCCACCATGACCGTGCCCGCTCAGACCGACGACGTCACCGAACCCGCGGTGCCCGGCCTCGGCTCGGCGCTGCGCGCCGAATGCATCAAACTCTTCTCCGTCCGATCCACCTGGTGGACGCTGGGCGCCACCGTCGTCCTCGGTGCCGGTCTGACCGTCGTGCTGTGTGCGGCCAACGCCGAATGGCTGGCGTCCGACAGCGCCGACGAGTCGCCCGGATCGTTTATCACCTGGGGCATGATGATCGCCCAGATCTGCGCCGTCGTCATCGGCTCGCTGTGCGTCACCAGCGAATACGGCACCAGGATGATCCAGACGACGTTCGCGGCGGTCCCGTCGCGCGGTCGGGTGATGCTCGCGAAGTCGGTGCTGGTGGGCGGGCTGATGTTCGTCCTCGGCACGGTGACCGCGTTGATCGGGTACGTCGGCGGCAACCACTTCCTCGATGCGCACGGCGTCGGCATGCCGCTGGAGGGCGATGTTCTGCGGTCCATGTACGGGAGCGGACTGTTCCTGGCGGGCATCGCGCTGCTGTCGGTCGCCTTCGGATTCCTGGTCCGGCACACCGCCGGAACCATCACCATCGTGCTCGCCGTCGTCCTGATCCTGGGCAACATGGTGATGATGGTGCCGGGAGCGTTCGGCGAGTGGCTCGGCAAGCTGATGCCCGGCAACGCGGGACAGGCGGTCGCGACGCCCGTTCCGTTCAACCCGGACCTCCTGGCGGCCTGGCCCGGGTTCGCCGTGTTCCTGATCGAGGTGGCGGCGACGCTGTTCCTGGCCTGGGTGATGCTGCGCCGCCGCGACGCGTAGGCGAGTCGAACGCGGACTCAGTGTCCGGGGTGCTCCAATTCGTAGCGGATCAGTCGCGAACTGTTGAGGACGACGGCGACCGAGGACGCATTGTGCAGGATCGCGGCGAGAACGGGGGAGAGGGCCCCGCCCGCTCCGATGAGCAGCCCGACCGCGTTGACCGCGATCGACATACCGTAGTTCTGCCGGATCACCTCGACGGTGTGCGATCCGAGGTGTCGGATGTCGAGCAGCCGACGGAGGTCGTCGCCGGCCAGCGCGATGTCGGCGGTCTCGACCGCCACATCCGTACCCGCGAGTCCCATCGCGATGCCGACGTCGGCGGCGGCGAGCGCGGGCGCGTCGTTGACCCCGTCGCCGACCACGGCGACGGTGTGACCTCGCGACTGCAGTTCGCGGACCACCGCGAGCTTGTCGTCGGGGGTGACCTCCGCCGCCCACCGTTCGATGCCGAGTTCACCGGCGATCGCCTCGGCGGTGACCGGGTGATCGCCGGTCATCATCACGATCTCGGTCACGCCCTCGCCGCGGAGCGTGTCGAGCACGTCGCGGGCCTCGGGACGGAGCTCGTCCGAGAGACTGACCAGTCCCACGAGAACACCGTCGACGGCGAGCAGGAGCGGCGTCTCACCGCGCTGTCGCAATCGGTCCACCCACGCGCCCGCCTCGCCGGAGATCGCCACGTCGTGCCGGAGCAGCAGTGACGGACTGCCCAGAAGCAGCTCCCGGCCGTCGTCGGCGCGAGTCCTCATGCCGAGTCCCACGATCACCTCGCACTCGGCGTGCGGCGGGATCTCGATGCTGCGGTCCTCGGTGGAGCGGATGACGGCTTCGGCCAGCGGGTGACGGGAGTGGATCTCCGAGCTCGCGGCGTGGGCGAGCACCTGCTCGGGTTCCCAGTGATCGGAGAACGACACGACGTTGGTCACGATCGGTCGGCCGACGGTGAGGGTTCCGGTCTTGTCGAAGACGATCGCCGAGATCCGGCCGGACGCCTCCAGATGCGATCCGCCCTTGATCAGGATCCCGCGGCGCGCACCGTTGCCGATGGCTCCGCTGATCGCTGTCGGCGTCGAGAGGCCGACCGCGCACGGGCACGCGATGAGCAGCATCGTCATGGCGCGACGAAGGTCGCGAGTCGCCAGGAGCGTGATCGCCGCCAACGCGAACGACGCGGGGACGAACCGGCGGGAGAAGTCCTCGCCGACGGTCTGGATCGGTGCGCGATCACGCTGCGCCTGCTCGACCCGCGCGATGATTCGGCCGATCGAGGTGTCCTCGCCGACGGCGTCGGCGGCGATCACCACTCGCCCGGTCACCACGACCGATCCCGCCTGAATCCGATCGCCGACATGCTTGGTGACCGGGAGGTTCTCTCCGGTCAGCGCGGCCTGGTCGACGACGGCCTGTCCGTCGACGACGACGCCGTCGACGGGGACTGCGATCTGTTCGTGGACGATCACCTCGTCGCCGACCTCGAGCGAGTCGATCGGGAGCTGGACCTCGGTGCCGTCGGCCGTCCGCAGCCATGTCGTGTCCTGATTTCCGCGGAGCAGATCCGAGATCGCCCGACGTGTTCTGCGGAGAGTCAGGTCCTGCAGGAATTCACCGATGTTCAGCAGCCACAGCACCGTCAGCGCGACCACGTTCTCGCGGAGAAGAAGACTGGCGATGGTCGCCGCCGACACCAGGGCGTCGGTGCCGGCACGTCCGCCGCGAAGCGACCGGAGCGCTCCGCGCAGGAACGGATAGCCGGAGAAGATCGTGATGCCGGTCGCGACGGTGCGCGAGGCCGGACCGAGCAGCGGCGGGCGCCGGAATCCGTAACGGCGCAGCCCGAGGAGGGCGAGAGCGGCAGCGCCGACGCCCATCCGGAGGAGATCGGAGTTCGTGACGTCGGCCGAATGCGGTGCTCGTGCAGGCAGTTTCGTCGGGTCGGTGTGCGCCGCCGCCTCGATCGCGTCCTCGACGGCGCGGCGATCGGTACCGCTGCGGAACCAGACGACGACCGAGCCCGTCCGCGGATACGCGTGCACGGCGCGCACCCCCGCGACGCCCGCCACCGATTCCTCGATGGCCACGGCACGACGATCGCCGACACTCCTGCCGGACGCGGTGAGCCAGCCGACGGTCAGACGCAGGCGGCCGGCGGCGTCGGATCTGACCGACACGGGAGCCGTCGCGTGGGCCGCCTCGTCAAGGGGGACCATCGTGTCAGTGCTCGTGATCGTGTGTGACGCCCGTGCCGGGAGGGGTCGCCTCCTCGCCGATCCGCTCCTTGGCCTCCGCGAAGACGTCGGCGGCGTTCAATCGGACGTTCTCCGCGACCTCCTCGGCCTTGCGAGTGCCGCGCAGGCTCCACGTCGCCGCGACCACCGCGCCCTCACGCAGCGGCGCACGCTTGACGACGGCGCGTGCCGCGTCGTAGGCGACGGCGCCGGCGAGACCGGTGACGACGGTGGAACCAGCTTTCGCGAGCAGGGGGAGGAAGGCCATTCTCGAAATCCAATCCAGTGGTGACGATTAGCGTCAAGCGTAGGTGAGCGGTTCGTGGAGACCAACCCCATGCGCATTATCGCATACCGTGCCGTGACCGGGCGGGGCGACCGACGGAACGGGGGATCGGCCCGCCGACGCGTCTACAGCGCGCGGCGTCGGACGAGGCCGGTGCCGGTCACGACGTGCCGGGGCGGTACGTCCTCGGCGACCACCGTGCCCGCGCCGACGACGGAGTCGTGGCCGACGGTCACGCCGGGTGCGATGGTCGCGCCCGCACCGATCCACACGTTGTCCTCGATGGCGATCGGCGCGTGCGTGATGTAGTCGAATCGCTCGTCGGGGTCGACCGGATGCCCGGCCGTGCTGAGCGTGACGCGGGGGCCGATCAGCGCACGGTCACCGATGGTGATCCCGCCGAAATCGAGGAGGTAGCAGCCCTGATTGATGAACACGCGCTCGCCGAACGATGCGTGGAGGCCGTAGTCGCAGTGGAACGGCGGCAGGATCGACAGCGAATCGGGTACGTCCCGACCGAAGATCTCGGTCAGCTTCGCGGTGCGGCCCGCGAGGTCGTCGAATCCGAGAGCGTTCAGCTCGGCGCAGAGTCTCATCGCGGTCTGGACGCGCTCGGCGAAGGCCTTCGACTCGGGGGTACGAGTCCGCATCCGATGTTCGTTCCGCACGTCGTCGATTCTCGCACAGGGCCGAACTCGCCGGGATTCGCTCGGGACCGTTTCGACCGCGGGTCCGGGTACCGGAGGCACGCGGCCGACGGTGCCAGAATGGGGGATCGACAGCCGTGCGCGACGAAGGAGCCTGCGATCAACGATCACCATTCGGACAATCCGGTCGAGGGAACCGACGAGGTCATCGTCCGCCGGTTCCTCACCACCGACGCCGCACGACCGGAGAAGGTCGACGCCTGGCACGCCAAGGGGCGCCGTACCGCCCGCGAGAACATCGCCGATCTCGTCGACGCCGGGTCGTTCGTCGAGTACGGCCGGTTCGTGACTCCCGCGCAGGAGGGCAAGCGCGAGGTCGCCGACCTCGTCCTGGACGGACCCGCCGACGGCATCATCGGCGGAACGGCGACGGTCGACGGCACGCCGTGCGCGGTCTTCTCCTACGACTACCTGGTGATGGCCGGGACCCAGGGCATGCGCGGGCATCGTAAATCCGATCGGCTCATCGAGATCGTGACGCGGATGGATCTGCCGACCGTGTTCTTCACCGAGGGCGGGGGAGGGCGCCCCGGCGACGTCGACTGGCCGCTGGTCTCGGCGCTCGACGTCGGATCGTTCGCCCTGTGGGGAGCGATGACGACCCCGCGGATCGCCGTCGTGTCCGGACGCTGCTTCGCCGGGAATGCGGTGCTCGCGGGATCGGCGGACCTGCGGATCGCCACCCCGGAAGCGAATCTGGGCATGGCCGGACCGGCGATGATCGCGGGAGGAGGCCTCGGCGAGTTCGCTCCCGAACAGATCGGTCCCGTCGCCGACCAGGAGCCCAACGGGGTGCTCGACGTCGTCGTCGACGACGAGGAGGACGCGGTGACCGTGGTCAAGGAGATCCTCGGCCTGCTCGACGGTCCGATCGCGGGCACCTCGATCGACGACGGACGTCAGCTGGATCTGCGGGACGCGCTGCCTGCGAACGACCGCGAGGCGTTCGACGTCCGACCCGTCGTCGAGACGATCGCCGACGAGGACACTGTGATCTGGTTGCGTTCGGCGTTCGCGCCGGAACTGGTCACGGCGCTGGCGCGGGTCGGTGGAATCCCGGTCGGTGTGATCGCCAATCAGTCGACGGCCGAAGCCGGGGCGATCACGCACGCCGCGTCGACGAAGGCCGCGGACTTCCTGGAGCTGTGTGAACGCTGGCGGCTGCCGGTCGTCTCGCTCGTGGACACCCCGGGCTTCATGGTCGGACCGGACGCCGAACGCACGGGTCTCGTCCGGGAGGCCTCGCGGATGGTGAACGCCGGTGCACGGCTGACCACCCCGTTGGTCGGTATCGTGCTGCGACGCGGCTACGGTCTCGGTGCGCAGGCGATGCTGGGAGGCAGCACGCACCGGCCGCTCATGACGGCGGCCTGGCCGGACGCGCATCTCGGGCCGATGGGGCTCGAGGGCGCCGTCCGGCTCGGCATGGCCAAAGAGCTCGCGGCGATGGACGCGGACCGCCGTGAGACCGTCGTCGCGCAGGCGACGGTCGCGATGCGCGAGCACGCCAAAGCCCTCAACGCGGCGCGCTACTTCGAGATCGACGACGTCATCGATCCGATCGAGACCCGCGCGCTGATCGTCGCGACCATCGGCCGGGCGTGATCGCGTCGCCGGGTGCCGCCGACCTCGGGGTCGACGTGTCGTAGGTCTCTCTCGGCGACCTTGACCTCAACTTCACTTGAGGTCTTAGTGTGGCGGTCACGACCGATCGAAAGGAAGCTCGACGATGACCGACTACACACTGCCCGACCTGCCCTACGACTACGACGCCCTGGCGCCCCACATCTCGGGCACGATCATGGAGCTGCATCACTCCAAGCACCACGCCACCTACGTCAAGGGGCTCAACACGACACTGGCCGAACTGGACGAGGCTCGAGACACCGGCGACTTCAGCGCGGTCGCGGGGCTGGAGAAGACCCTCGCGTTCAACCTCGGCGGACACATCAACCATTCGATCTTCTGGACGAACCTGTCGCCCGACGGCGGCGACAAGCCGACCGGCGAGCTGGCCGCCGCGATCGACGACGACTTCGGATCCTTCGACAAGTTCCGCGCGCACTTCGAGCAGACCGCGCTGACCATCCAGGGATCGGGCTGGGCGATCCTCGCCTGGGACGCGTTCGGTCGGCGACTGGTCATGATCCAGCTCTACGACCAGCAGAGCAACATCCCGGCCACCCTGGTCCCGATCCTCATGCTCGACATGTGGGAGCACGCGTTCTACCTCGACTACCGCAACGTCAAGGGCGACTACGTCACGGCGTTCTGGAACGTCGTGAACTGGGCCGACGCGCAGGAGCGCTTCGCCGCGGTCGCGGGCTGACCGGTGGGAGCCGATTCGAGGTACGACGCCTTCTCGCGATACGGCAGCGGCGTCACGTTCGTCTCCGTTCGGGACGATGACGAGGACGGGTTCTTCGTCGCGGCGTCGGTACTGACCGCCTCGGTGAGCCCGTTCACGCTCGCCGTGTCGGTCGGCGAGCGACGCGACGCGCTCACCCCGATGACGGACGGCGCCACGTGGAGTCTGTCGATCCTGGGCGTGCAGCACGTCGAACTGGTCTCGCGGCTCACCGGCCGGACGTCTCCCGGTGAACGCCGTGAGGCGGTGATCGCGGCGGGCGCGCGACGATCGACCGAGGGACCGCTCTGGCTGCCGGACGCCCTGGCGAGCTTCTGGTGTCGGACGGTGTCGGCGACACCGGTCAACGATCAGGTGCTCGTCGTCGGCGAGGTGCTGCGCGTCGGAGAGATCGGTGACGGTGCACCACTGATGAGGTGGGGTCGCCGATTCGGTTCGGTCTCCGCGCTCCCCGGCGAGCGTGCCGCCTGACCTGCCGGCGGTTCCGCCGGTCAGGACACGAAGCCGGCCCGAACCGACATAACGGACGCGGACGAACGTGGCCCGCCGTCGGATCGCCAGCGGTGGTCTGGGTACAGTCGGTGCGTACCGAGTGACCGCCGACACTCCCGTGTCGGCGCGACGACCCGAGGGGATTTCTGATGACGACGGTGGCATACCGCCGAGGGATGTTCGTATCCGGACTGGCCGCGGCCGCGGTGATCGCGACCGGATGTTCCGACAGCGGCTCCGACGATCATGCGGCGCCGTCGTCGTTGACGACGACGGTGTCGGCGACGTCGGAAGCCGCGCGGACCTCGTCGGAGGCGCCGGCGTCGACGACCCCGACCGCGACGTCGACGGAGTCGGCCGATTCGACCGACGTGACCATCGTCGGACAGCGCGATGTGAAGGTGACGCTCACCGGCCCGATCGCCGTCAAGTACGCGGCGGCGACACCCGCGCAGAAGGAGCAGCTCGGGCTGGTGCTGACCGGCGACCACAACGGCGAGAAGCGCGCCAGCGGAGTCGTGTTCCAGCAGTTCGAGGGCGGTGCGATCGTCGCCGCGAACGACGACGACGGCACGCCCGCGTACATCGTCTGGGGCAAGATCCGTGAGGCCTGGAACATCGAGCGCGACGCGTCCGGCGCGCCGTCGCAGACCGGCAGCAACGGTTCCGCGGGTCCGCTGGGCGTTCCCACCAGTGACGTGCACACCGTCGGCGACCGTGAAGAGGCGACGTTCGAGCACGGCAAGATCACCTACGACACGAAGACCGGCAAGGTCGTCGTCACGGTGAAGGGAAAGACGGTCCCGTCCGGTCTGTAGCGTCGTAGTCCGCGCTGCCACCCACGTCTCGATCGTCCCGCCCGGCGATCCGATCGACGTCGCGGAGCTCTGAGACCGGCGCGGCGTCCTACTCTCGGTCCAACGCGCACGACTGCGCGTCGGGCAGAGTATCCGCCAGGAACTGGGTCTGCGCCATCATGCGATAGCCGGACATCGACTCGCGGAACACCTCGATGGACTCCTCGGGATGCACCGAGTCGATCACCGCGTGGGGTCCGATCGCGTTGAACTGGTGGCTCACCCCACGCGGCACCTGCATGTCGACGAACGCGCAGGGAGGCACCACCACGTTGTAGCGGGTGCGGTGCACCCCGGGCGGGGTGTCAGGAAGGTCGTCGGTGAACGCATCCAACTCGACGTCGGTCACGCCCGGGACGTCGGTCACCCGGATCGGCGAGAGGCTGCTCACCCGCACCCGGGTGTCCGGGCCGGTCATGATGCGGACGAATCGCAGCCCGGTGTGCAGGTGCATCCGCGAGCACAGGTCGCCGTCCGCGACATCGTAGAAGTCCATGATGTACCGGTCGGCGACGTAGCCGTCGAACGGCTTGTCGACCATGTAGACGTCGCCCTCCTCGAACACCTGTGAGCGGGTGACACCGTCCTCGTCGGGTGAGGTGGCGGCCGCGCTCGCCTTGCCTCGCGTCACCACCGCCGCGAACGCCGACACCACCGCCAGCGCGACGGCGGGTTCCAGTCGGAGCACCGGCGTCACCACGTTGTACGCCGCATCGGAGAAGTTCGCGACGTCGATCACCTCGTCGACGGAGTCGGCGTCGGTCTTCATCCGGACGCCGTCGGACGCCCCGCGCTGCGCGCTCATCTACCCACCTCGAATGACTGCAACCACAACTCCAATGTCAACACCAGCCACAGCTTCCCACCCTGGCGGGGAAGCAGCGCACCGTCCTTGCGCAACCAGGCGCGGACGGTCTCCGGGTTCAGCAGTCCCCGGTCGAGTGCCGCGCGCGAGCCCAGGACGTCATGGGTCAGATCGCGGAGCGGTCCGTCGAGCCACTGTTGGACCGGCACCCGCATACCGCTCTTCGGGCGATCGACGATCGTCGCGGGCAACGCGTCGCGCACCGCCTGCTTGAGGATCCACTTCTCACTCGTCCCGTACAACTTCTGTGCGGGCGGCACCCGGAACGCGTAGTCGATCATGTCGCGGTCGAAGAGCGGAGCGCGCCCCTCGACGCCGCTCGCCGCCGTCAACCGTTCCACCTTGGTCAGGATGTGGTGCGCACCCTTCGTACGCAGGTTCGTGTGCAGCAGCTGATTGAGCAGACTCGTCATCGCGCCTTGCTGCAGGTACGGAACCAAGACCTCGGTCGACGGCGCCGTCTGCTCGAGATCGGCGAGCGCGTCGACCGTCAGGAGCACCGGAAGGTCGTCGAGACACTTGCGGTAGCTCTGCAGGTACGCCTGCGCTCGTGCCCGCGTCCCGGGCTCATGGCGGAACAACTCGAAGATCAGCATCGGCAGATTCTTGGGACCGCCGAACACCGGATCGCCGCCCTCCCCGTTCAGAATCACCGAATGCCCCTGCGCGGCAGCGGCTTCGGCGAGCATCAAGTTGGGGACGGTCAACGGGTCGCCCACCGGGCAGTCGAGCAGTGCGACGGTCTCGGCCATGCGGTCGGCCAGCGCCTGTCCCGGCACCGTCAGTACGTGATGGCCGACGCCGCAGTGCGCGGCGACCATTCCGGCGTATCCGAGTTCGTTGGGGGTGTCGGTGTCGAACGAGATCGAGTACGCGGTGACCGGATTCTCGTGCAGGGTCGCCGCGAGCGCGGTGACCAGACTCGAGTCGACCCCTCCGGACAGCAGTACTCCGACCGGCTCGCCGTCGGGCAGGCGGCGTGCGACGGCCCGCTCCAGCAGTCGGCGGAGTTCCCGTGCGTGCTGGTGCGCATCGCGCGGATCGTCGACCTCGGCCGGCTCCCAGAACACCTCCTCGATGCTCGTTCCGTCCGCTCGCAGCCGCAGGACTCGTCCGGGAAGTGCTTCGGTGACGCCGCGGAAGAACGTCTCGGCTCCCGGCAGATACGCGAACGTGAGGAACGAGCGGACCGCGCGCACGTTGAGCCCGTCGTCGCAGCCGGGTTGTCGGGCGAGGTCCCGGATCGACGTCGACGCCGCCCACCCGCTCACCGTGCGCGCATAGAACAGGGTCCGGGATCCGACGTGGTCGCGGACCAGCACGAGATCGTCGCCGTCGACGATCGCCAGCGCGAACATGCCCTCGACATCGGCGATACCCGCCGACCCGCGTTCGACGTACGCCTGCAGCAGGAGCTCGACGTCGGTGACGTCGTCCGGGAGATCGCACGACAGCGCGCGCCGAACGGCGGTCCGATCGAACACGGTCGCCTCGCCGACTGCGACGAGTCCGCCTGCGCGGTACGGCCCGTCGGCCGCCCCCGGTCCGGAGATGAGAGACGGGACTCCGCCCGTCACGGTGAATCGCGCCATCAGCCGAAGTCGCCGCCGTCGTTCCCGCCGTCGCCGTCGCCCCAGTCGGAGTAGGTGTCGCCGCTCGAGCCGTCGCCGCCGGAGCTCGACGGATCGCCCTGTGCGCGCAGCGCCTCCTCCTCGCCGATAGCCAGGCTGTCCGGCGGATAGACGAGTCCCGCGACGAGCACGGTACCCGCCACACCGGCGACCAGCGCACCGAATCGTCCGCCGAAGCGGGAGCGGTTCACCGTCATGATCCCGTCGCTCCAGACGGTGCGGCCGAATCCGTTCTCGCGGCCGTAGATCACCATTCCGTCGCCGAACTCCCGCTTCACGATCTTCGGTCCGAGCGGCTCGTCGACCCCGGTGCGCCCGCGGTCGTCATGCCAGGACGCGCGCCCCTCCGCCGCCTTCGTCCGCCACTCCTGGCGGCCGTCGGAATACCGTCGGTACACGGTGCCGTCGGCCAGCAGCTCATCGGTGTAGGTCACTTCGCGGGGAGGCTGTCGCATCATGTCTCCTAATGGTCGGGCCAGGTGAGGAAGCCCGCGGCTCGTGCCGCGCGCAGGTCGACGGCGGGCTCGCGGCGGCGGGTCACATCGCGCACGAGGCGGTGCACGCTGCGCAACAGCATGGCGGGCGGCACCGATTCGACGTCGACGGCAGAGCGGCGCCCCAGTCCCGTTCGGGCCAGGTGCAGCGGCGCGGTCTGCGACCGGCGCAGCCCGATCGGTACGACGGTCGCCGAATCGGGGACCTCGATCATGGCCGCGATCGACGCGGGGAGAGTCAGTCCGGAGGGGGAGTCGTCGTGCAGGACGTAGATGCGCGCACCGTCGTCGGTCAGCGATGTCGTGTGGAGCATTCGGGCCAGACCCGAGTGCAGCGGGAGGTCGTCGACGCAGATCACCGGGCACGCGGATTCCATCGGAAGTCCGTTGGCGCGCAGCATGTCGGCGACTGCGGGGGACTGGCAGATCAGCAGTCGGGGGAGCGCGTAGTCGAAGAGGTCGGGCTCGGCGGTCGCGGCCCCGGTATCGGAGGAGACGGGCTCGGGGTCGCCGAGGAGCCCGTCCACGCCCGGACAGCGTCGGATCCAGGTGCGGACGAGAGAGAACGGAAGGACCGGCGGCACGGTGAATCCGATCCACCGCGGGATCAGGTGACCGGGCACCATCAGGCGGCAGATCTCGTAGTACAACTGGCGTTCGGTGAACCACAGGTTCGTCGGCGCACCCGCTCGCGCCGCCGCCGACAGCACCAGTCGGGAGGTCAGACGGTCGGCCATGTGAGAAATCCTACGGATCGGGCGGCTGCGGTCGCGGGCTCGAAACGGTCGACGGCGCGGTCGACGGCGGCGATCAGTCTGCGCGGCGGCACCGCCGCGACGGGCGACCACCAGCCGATCTCGAGCCAGGCGCGGTCGTCGTCGGACAGGTCCGGCGGCAGCGACGCGGCGACCTCCGGTGCGAGGGTCGGCTCGCGCAGCTGCGGCAGCGCGGTGCCGGATTCACGGACCGTGGTCGGCGAGAGACCGACGTCGACCGCGTGCGATCCGAACCGGCGACGGGCCTCGGCGACCAGGTGCACGCCCGCCGGGCTGGCGTCGTGGACCACGAGGACCGGTGTGTCCGGCGGCGCCTGGTCGGGATGCGAGACGAGGGCGAGGGCGCGGGTCTGCGAGATCGCGTTCGACGCCAGACACACGAGCACGCTGCGGTCGGGACAGAGAACGGTGTACCGCGGATGCTCGGGTTGCCGTATCGGCGCCCGCCGCTCGTCGACGACGCCCGGGAGATCGTGCCCGTACACCGACCTCCATCGAGTCGAGAACTGCTCGGCGAACTCCGCGGCCGAGTACTCCATCGTGATCCGGCGGTCGCGCAGCATCGACGGGCGACACAGACCGTTGACGATCAGACTCAGGACGATCAATGTCGCACTGGTCCCGAACAGCCAACCGACCGCCAGGCCCACGTCGAGCCGCAGTGCCGCGACACCGAGTCCGAACGTCAACGGCATGCCGGGGACGATCGTCAAGGCCACGATCACCGCGGGCGTCCCCCAGAACACCGAACGCCAAGCGGAATCGATCCGGCGATCGAGACCCTTCTTGCCGAGCAGATAGTGCAGCTGTTCGTAGGTGAAGCGGTAGTTCTCGTCGGTGCGGAGCCGCGCGGCCAGGCGTAGTGCACGGGTGTCGTGCAGGCGGTAACGCGACGTCCTGGGCTCGAACGCGAACACCCGACCGCATTTGCCGCATGTCCGGTCCGGCCGCTCACGGTAGAGGACGTCGACACCGCAGTGCGGGCAGAGCATCAGTCGTGAATCCTTCGTCGGAGGCGAGGTCGACAACGTGGGGGTGTCGTCCGTTCGAACCATATTACGAGAGATGTTCGATACTCGCAGAAGACGGCATGACACCGGAGGCGGTCCGTTTCGGCGATTCGTCGTATCCGGTGCCGCTCGCCGCGGCGTCGTCGAACGATGCTGCTCGACGGCGCGTTCCGGCGCGTAGTGTGAGAGTTCCCGATCAGCAGGGATGACCAGAGGAGAGCGCCATGAGAACACGTGCCCGCCGGAATCTGGTCCGCGCCGGCTCCGTCGCGGTGGCCGTCGGAACCGCATTGACGCTGGGAGCGGTCGGGCACGCCTCGGCCGACGTTCGGCCCGGCACCTATACGTCCACGACGTGGTCGGGCGGCACGGTGCTGCTCAAGCGTGATGCGCACGTGCAGGGCGGCGACCTGGTGCTCATCGGCCGCTATCGGATCCACCCGACCACGAGCGGCGGCTACGTGGACTTGTTTCCCGGACACCGAGTCGTCCTCAACCGCGACGGGCACGGGGGATACCGCGGTCCGGCGTACTTCGGCGGTGCGAGGATCGGATCGATCACCCTGACACCCAAGCGCTGACGTCCCGGCGGGGCGCGACACTATCCGACGGCCAGCGTCGTGACCTGCTCGTACTTCTTCCTCGCGTCGGAGTCGACATTCGGGGAGTACGACACGATGACGTCCTCGACGGCGAGGACGTCGCCGTGCGTCTGGTAGTAGATCATCGCGCCGCGCGGTGCGTCGAACTGCATCACGGTGGTCTCATCGGTGGCGACCGCCGCCGAGCAATGCGCGTCGGCGCACACGCTCGAGGTCACATCGTGCGGATTCGTCGCGGCCAGACCCGCCTCCGCATAGCTGTCGACGATCTGTGCGGGCGTCGCCGGATCGAGGGTCCCCGGTTCGTCTGCGGGTCGCGCGGTGCTGTGCGACGCCGAGTCCGCCGAGTCGGATTCGGAGGAGCAGGCCGCCGCGCCGACGACCATCAGGCAGACGGCGGCGACGGCCGCCGTGCTTCTCCGGATCTGTGACGGCATGGGCGCTCCTCGTGTCTCGACGTCGGTTCCGCGCTCCAGTCTGCGCCTGACCGCCCGTCGTACGCCACCGCGAACTCGTGATGACACTTCTCGCCCCCGGCGAGTTGATAGGCTCCCACCAGCGGACGTCTGATTCTGTGAATCGGCCGACCGACTACCGGAAAGGACTGCCTGTGCGCGACGGAACTCCGGGGAGGTCGGCGTCGTTCGTCCGCGTGATCGTGGCCTACTGCCTGGCCTTCGTCGCCGCTGGGGCGTGGCTGACGTGGGGTCCCGACTCCGGCCGCCTCCTGCTGGACACCTTCATCGCCGATGTGTGGGCCACTCTGGTGATCTTCGGGTTCAGCCGCGCGTTCTCGAATTCGAGTATGTACGACGCGTATTGGAGCGTGATCCCGCCGGCCCTGCTCATCTACTGGTGGGCGGCGGGCGACGCGGGGATCGCCGCCGCACACTGCTGGTTGCTGGCTATGGTCGTCGGCGTGTGGGCCGTGCGGCTGACGGCGAACTGGGCCGTCGGTTGGCCGGGGCTGCGTCACGAGGACTGGCGCTACTCGATGCTCAGAAGTCGAGGCGGCAGGGCCGAACTCGTCGTCGACCTCGTGGCGATCCACCTCGTTCCGACCGTCCAGGTCTTCGTCGGCATGATTCCAGCGTATGTGGCGGTGACGCACACCGGCGAGACCGTGGTGTGGCTGACCGTCGTCGCGACGGTCGTCGGGTTCGGGTCCGTCGCGATCGAGTATCTCGCCGATCGCCGACTGCACAGGTTCGTCGCGGACCGGGCGCCGGGGGCCGTGCTGGACACGGGTCTGTGGTCGTGGTCGCGACACCCCAACTACTTCGGCGAGTTCGGCTTCTGGGTGTCGATCGCGCTGTTCGGCATCGCAGCGGTACCCGGCGACTGGTGGTGGCTGTTCGTCGGCGCACTGGTCATGCTGGCCATGTTCCTCGGCGCGAGCATACCGATGATGGAGGCCAGGAGCCTCGACCGCCGACCGGGATACCAGGACGTCATCGATCGCGTGCCGATGTTCGTACCGCGTCCGCCGCGCGGTGCGGGGCGTGCCGATCCGGAACGACGGGGTACGGCGAGCGTATGAGCCGACCCCGAATCCTCGTCGCCGGGCTCGGTGACTCGGGTCTGCTCACCGCCATCCACCTGGCGTCGCACTTCGAGGTCGTCGGCATCTCCTCCAAACCGGGACTGGTGTCCGGGCAGGAGCTGGGTCTGCGGGTGAGCCGACCCGACGTGTGGGCGCGTGACCATCGGATTCCGTTCGATCGCTTCCGACGGCTCGACGTGGTCCGGACGGTGCACGGCTTCGTGCGGTCGGTCGACGTCGAGGAACGGATCGTCACCGTCCTCGGAGTCGACGGACGCGAGACAGTCGAACCCTTCGACGCGCTGGTCGTCGCGACCGGAGTCCAGAACGGGTTCTGGCGTCGTCCGGGGATTCAGACCACCGCGGACGTCGACGCCGATCTGTCGGGGGTCAACCGGACGTTGTCGGCCGCGCGATCCGTGGCGATCGTCGGCGGCGGTGCGGCCGCGGTGAGTGCGGCCGCGAACCTGAGCGCGACGTGGCCCGACAAGCGCGTCGACCTGTTCCATCCCGGAACGCGAGCGCTGCCCCGGCATCATCCGCGCGTCTGGCGGACCGTCCGTACGCGACTGGAACGGCAGGATGTGGGCGTGCATCCCGGGCACCGAGCCGTGATTCCCGACGACGCCGTCTGCGACGAGATCACCTCGGCGCCCGTCGAGTGGTCCACCGGGCAGGCCTCCACCCATGCGGATGCGGTCCTCTGGGCCGTCGGTCGGGTGGTCCCGAACACGTCGTGGCTTCCCGCGGACCTGCTCGACGAGAAAGGATTCGTCGTGGTGACGCCGCAGCTGCGCGTGCCCCGGCTGCCGCACGTATACGCGATCGGCGACGTCGCCGCCACCGATGACCTACGGAGTTCGGCGCGCAATCGCGCGGATCGGCTGCTCGCGCACAACATCCGCGCGGACTTCGCAGGCCGTCCCGAACGTTCCAAGAGCTTCGTCGCACGCGAGCGGCGGTGGGGTTCAGTGCTCGGCGTGCAAGCGGACGGCTTGCAGGTGTTCGCTGCCACCGGGCACGCGTTCCGGTTCCCGGCGTGGACGATCGAGACGATCCTGCAACCGTGGATCGTGCGGCGCGGCATCTACGGAGGAATTCGGTCCGCGGACCGAGAATGACTCGCGAACCGAGAACGACGTATCGACCGTCGCCTCGCGATCGACTCGGCGGTCACCTCGGAGCGTCGTCGGGGACCGAGGACCTACCTCTCCAACACGCCTTTGAGTCTGTTGAGATCGTCGGCCACCAGGCGGACGTCGCGCTCGAACTCGTCGTCGCTGAGTTCGATCTGGCGGACCGTGAACAGGACCTCGGCGCCGTCCGGGTGGCTCAGTACGCGAACAGGATTGGTGACCGTGGTACCCGACGGCAGGGTGACGTCGTGGTCGAGAACGCCGAATGCGTTCCGCTCGACGAAGCGGACCGTCACCTCGCCCATCGGCGAGTCGGCGATGAGCGTGTCTCCGTCGACGGTCACCGCAGAACTGGCCAGCCCCGCCGCCCATGTCGGCAGGTTCGCGGGATCGGCCGCGTACCGGTACACCTGGTCCGGTGAACACCGGATCACCGCGCTGACGTGCCGGCTCGCCACAGTGGATTCGTCGCTGGGACTCATACCGGTGACGCTACATGCGGTCGGTCGACAGCAGTGAGAGATTCTCGGTAGCGGCGGACGCCGGACGATCCGTCGCGTCCGCGTTCAACACGCTCCGGCCGCCGACACCGACGGGCCGTCACCACGATCACATCGCCTTCTTCCGGTCTTCGTTCGTGATTCTTGGCGTCGGTGAGACCTTTCCCGTCTGTCCGGAAACGGATATCGGAAACAGCGGTATCACGCTCACGTCGACCGAAGGGATGAATATTCGAGGGGCGGGTACAGATTGTCGATCGAAGATCCGCCGGGAATGGATGCGATGGTGGACTATGGCGGAGTTCCAACTGTGATTCCCGGAGAGGAACTCCACGTGTTCTATCGAGCGGGGCAGATGCCTGTTCCTCCATTGCAGCCCCGCACGCGCGGCACGACGACGTGGTCCACGAGGTTCCGCTCCCTGTTCGCTCGTTGCCTTCGGCGGTGACGATGTCGGCACGAGTGCTGTACTGCCGACGTGTCAGCGGCGTCGACCGGGTCGTCGATGGCGAGTCCGACACCGTCCCGACGCTCGTCGGATTCGGCACGATCGTTCGTTGTGCTCGGTCGCCGTTCGATTCACGATTCGAACGTCTACGTCGAGTCTTCGCCGAAGAACGGTGACCCCGGGCCGGGTCGTACGGGTCCGCCTTCTCCTCCGAGGCGTACGCCGTCGAGCTTGTAGCCGTTGCGCCAGACGTCGTCGTGAGCCTCGGTGAGGAAGAGGACGGAGGTCGCGAGCATCGGGTCTCGAAAGGCGTACACCTGCCAGATCGTCCCCGGGGCGAATCTGTCGAGCCAGGAGTCGTCGATCATGTCGGCGAGCTCCGCGTCGTGTTCCTCGCCGTCGACACCCTGGTAACGCAGAGCGATACTCTGACGTCCGTCGGCATCGCTGTCGTTGAACAGCACCGTCGCGCGCCGCGGATCTAGGTTCAGGGCAGGAAGCTGCCTTCTGATCCGTACCCCGAGACCCGCGATCGTCATGAAGACCACCGCCCCGACACCCGGCACGGCGAACGCCCACTCGGGGATAGTGTCCGGGCCGCGCCAGAAGACGTACGGGATGCCCGCGGCGAGGCAGACGGTCGTCGCGCTCCAGCCGAAAGCGGAGAGCGCCTCCCCGATCCAGACCGTCGGGGGCTTGCCTGCACGCCGACTGCGCCACGGTCCGATCGCAAGCCCGCAGGCCATGACCAGGCCGAGCGCGAGACCGAGCCACACCAACGCGGCCCGACCCCGATCGGTCAGAGACAGCAGCACCAGTGCGCCGGCGACGACGATCACGCCGGCGATGACGAGCGCGACGAGATGTTCGAGCCAGAACGGCGCCGCGTCGTCTTCGTCATGGGCGACGGTGCGCCTACCGGTGGTGATCGTGACTCGTCTGCTCATCGGTCGCTCCTCTCGCGGCGGCGTCGTCTCTTCTTATCGGGCCAACCCGCGAAGTGGACGTCGTGGACGTCGTCGGGGTCGAGCGTGTCGTGTCGGAACCGGATGCGGCCGCCGACGCGGCGATCGAGGCCCTCGCCCTCGCGTTGCAGCCTGCGGTGCAGTGTGGTTCCGTCCGGGAGGTCGGCGCTGATCCGCAGGTCGTACCAGGTGTGGTCGTCTCCTTCGCCAGGGTGCTCGACGGCTCGGTCGACGGTGCCCACTGAGACGTGCCCGTCGGCATAGCGGGCCGATACTCGCCGAGAGGTGGCGATCACCCAGGCGATCATCCCGCACGCGAACACGCCGATCGCGATGCCCCAGATCCACCAGTACAGGTCCGGTCGGCCGATGTCGGTGACAGTGGACCAGACGGCCACCGCGATCGACGCGACCGGGGCGAGGACCATCAGCGCGGCGCCGACGACGATCGTCGTCATGGCGACGTTCTCGACTCTCACCCATCGCCGGACTCGTGTGCGGGCCGCCGGCGTGGACCGCGGAGACATCCAGCCCCGGACGTCCTCGTCGGAGACGAACAGGGCGCGCAACTCGACGGGAGTCTTCCGTCCGATCACGGAGCGCTCCTTCGTGCTCTCCGATGGAGCCTGCGGCGGATCCTCGCGATGGTCTTCGGCGTGGGCACGAGGGTGAAGATCGCGTAGTCGTCCTCCGCGTGCGGTTCGGTGATGAGCACCCATTGATGCTCTGTGGTCTCTCCCGCCGTTTGAGATCCGGGGAAGTACAGCATGAAATACCCGCCTGCCGCCCGTGCGCCGAAGAGCGTGTCCGACGAGATCGGATCGGATCCCTGCGGTGGCATACCCGCTTCATGCAGCCACTGGTCGAACGCCTGGAAGATCCGAGCGGCCTGCGTGTCGTCCAAGCGGTGGTCCAGGGCGATGTACGTCGCCCAGCGGCCCTCGCCGTCGTCGAAGTCGACCGAGGCGCGGTGGATCGAATGCGCGACACCGTGCCGGTAGATCCGCCGGCTCTCCGCACGCAGGTCCCGCAGGATGCTCAGCCGCACGACGAGCACCCCTACGGCGACGAGCAGCCAGACGCCGACGCCGATCCAGGCGAGCCACGGCGCCCAGGTCGGCCAGGAGTCGCGGTGCTCACCGTTGACGGTGATGTTCCACCCGGCTCCGGTCGGGTCCGTGATCGTATGGTGGACGAGGAATCCGAGCGCGGCGACGGGGAGCAGCAACCAGAACACCGGTGCGTAGACGTACTCGGTCCGGCGCAGAGTCCCGTGATCGGCCCATGCGGCGACCTCGTCGACCGACTCCGGTCGGGGGATGTCACGGGGCCGATGGAGACGAGGTCGGCGCGCTGCCGCGACGCTCGCCCAGATCGCGGACTGACCGGCCGCGGGCGCATCAACCGAGTCGTTCTGGTCCATGCTGCCGTCCTTCCGGTCGGTCCCGGATCGCGACAATGCTTGTCGATCGTCTGTCGTTCCGGTCGGCGCCCACGCGCGGCGAGGCGAATGTCCCTTCTTTCGTTTATATATCGTCCCATGATCGATGTACGGGCGGTCTCAGGATCGTGCAGTCGTCCGGTGGTGGTCTCGTCGTATCTCGGGCCTGTGTGCTTCGGCGCTGCCTGAGGTACCGGATTTCGATCCGACTCCGACGACCACTCATTGAGACCGGATCCGTCCCAGTAAGCCGGGTCGACGATCAGCACTAGTGTCGCGTGTCGTTAATTAGTTTAGGGTTGTTGGGTTGAGAGAATTGGTTATGGCTAATACTCCAGCCCCGGCCCTGGAACTGCGTGATGGTGATGCGGACGAGCTCGATCAGTTGTTGAGGTCGACCACGACGTCGGCTGGTCTGGCGCGTCGGGCGCGGATCGTCGTGCTTGCTGCCGATGGGATGGCTAATACGCGAATCAGTGAGGCCGTCGGGACGTCGGTACCGACGGTCCTCAAGTGGCGTTCACGGTATCTCCAGGACGGACTCGATGGTCTGCTCGACGCTGAAAGGACCGGTCGCCCAAGGTATCTCAATCACGCCGATGTCGTGTCGGCGACGTTGATGCCGCCACCGAGAAAGTACGGGGTCACGCATTGGTCCTCGCGGCTGCTGGCCGGGCACCTCGGAATCGGGCGTGTCAGATGGTTTGTGTAAGCGGTGAGGTTCAACCCTGAAGGGAACCGCTGTAGTGACTGTCAATCATGATGTGAGCGTGGATGATTCGCGTGCAGAGAAACGCCGTCGGCAGACCGAGATGGCCAACGAACTGATCGCCTCGGGAGCACTCGACGACGTGTTCGCTCGGATCGATGCCGGAGAACCGGTCGGCGGGCAGGACGGCCTGCTGAACTCGCTACTCAAAGCGACCCTCGAACGAGGCCTGAACACCGAGCTGACCGAGCACCTCGGCTACGAGGCCGGGGACCCGGATGCAGCGTCGTTTCCGAACTCCCGCAACGGATACGCCGCCAAAACCGTGGCGACCGAGATCGGCGATGTGGCGTTGTCGGTCCCGCGGGACCGCGACGGCAGCTTCACCCCGATGCTGGTCCGCAAGGGCCAACGCCGCCTCGACGGCCTCGATGCGATGATCGTCTCGCTCTACGCCGGCGGCATGACGATCCGCGACATCCAACATCATCTCGCGTCGACGATCGGCACCGACCTGTCGCACGAGACGATCTCGAAGATCACCGAGGAAGTCGCCGACGAGGTCGCCAAATGGCAGACCCGCGACCTCGAAGCGCTGTATCCGGTGATCTACCTCGATGCGATCATCGTCAAGATCCGCGATGGCGGACACGTGCGCAACAAGGCCGCCCACCTCGCCGTCGGCGTCGATATGGAGGGCGTTAAGCACGTCCTGGGGATCTGGATTCAGCAGACCGAGGGCGCCAAATTCTGGGCCGCCGTATGCGCCGAACTACGCAATCGCGGGGTCGAGGACGTGTTGATCGTGTGCTGCGACGGCCTGACCGGGTTCGCCGAGGCCGTAGAGGCGACCTGGCCGCAGGCGACCGTTCAGACGTGTGTGGTGCACCTGATCCGGGCATCGATGCGGTTCGTCGGCTACGGCGACCGCAAAGCCGTCGCCGCATTACTCAAGCCGATCTACCAGGCCTCGACCGAACAGGCCGCTGCCGATGCGTTGGATGCGTTCGCCGACTCCGACCTCGGTCGCAAGTACCCCTCGGCGGTCAAGACCTTCCGGGACGCGTGGGAGCGGTTCATTCCGTTCCTGGCGTTCCCGCCAGAGCTGCGGCGGGTCATCTACACCACCAACAGCATCGAATCGTTGAATGATCCGTCCCGGGATTTCCGGAGGGTTCGTCTCAAGGGAAGATGGATCTCATGGCAGCAGGAACGAAGCACTACTCGGCGGAGTTGAAGCGTGACGCGGTGACGATGGTGGTGGAGTTGGTGGGTCAGGGTTCGACGGAGTGGGCGGCGATGAAGAAGACCGCGGACCTGCTCGGTGTGGGCGCAGCCGAAACGGTGCGCCAGTGGGTGCGTAAGGCCCCCGGCGTCGGGGCCGCCTCGGTCTCCTCGGGCGGCGCTTCGGCCGATACGGCTGAGGAGGTGCGTCGGCTCCGCAAGGAAGTCGCCGAACTCAAACGTGCCAACGGCATCCTGAAGGCGGCATCAGCTTTCTTCGCGGCCGAGATCGACCGGCCACATCGCTGATCGTGGGGTTCATCGGCGCTCACCAGGGAAACCGGGTGGGCGCCGATGGTCTTGTCTGGGGAGTCGATTCGATGTGCCAGGTGCTCACCGAGCACGGTATGGCCATCGCCCCGTCCACGTACTACGAGTACCGTCGGCGGAGTCCGTCGGCGCGCATGCGGGCGGATGCTCGCGTCATCGACGCGATTTTCACCATGCGCCGGCAGCACCCGCTGACCCGCGTCCTGGGCTCACGCAAGACATGGATCATATTGCGCAGCAATGGAATTGATGTGGCGCGCTGCACCGTCGAGCGTCTCATGAGTGAGATGGGCTGGCGCGGGGCGTCGAAGAAAAAGTCCCCGCGCACCACGACCCCCAACCCCGAGCATCACCGGCCGGCCGACCTGGTCGACCGCCACTTCTACGCGGCCGCACCCAACCGGCTGTGGGTGGCCGACTTCACCTACTGCCGCACCGTCGGCGGCTGGGCCTACACCGCGTTCGTCACCGACGTCTTCGCCCGCAAGATCGTCGGCTGGAAAGTCGCCGCGGAGATGACCTCCGACCTGGTCACCACCGCTATCGACAACGCGATTGACAACCGGAAACGTTGTGGCACAACGGCTTTCGATCATCTGATTCATCACAGCGATGCGGGGTCGCAGTACACGGCTCTCGCGTTCGGGCAACGGCTGGCCGCAGCGGGGATCGCCGCCTCGATCGGCAGCATCGGTGACAGCTACGACAACGCGTTAGCCGAATCGGTCAACGCCGACTACAAGAACGAACTCGTCGACAACCAGCCCCGATTCCACGGCGTCGCGGAACTGTCACTGGCCACCGCCGAATGGGTCGCGTTCTACAACCGGCAGCGGCCTCACAGCTACTGCCACGACCTCACCCCCGACCACGCCGAGCGACTCCACTACGATCGGATCGCCACCCTCAATCCGGAGGAGGCACTCACGACCTGAGCTCTCCGGAAACACCGGGATGGATCACTTGTAGATCGAATACCTAATCGACTTACACAGAAAAGTTGACAAGCTCGAGGAACCGGTACCCGAACTCCGGGGGGACTGCTGCACGGATAGGTGACATCTGATCTGGCTTGCCTGGGAAGGCCGGCCTGGAAGGATGACCATCGTGCCCAAGCCTTATCCGAAAGAGTTCCGTGATGACGTGGTTCGGGTTGCCCGGGACCGTGAAATCGGTGTGACGATCGAGCAGATTGCGAAGGACTTCGGGGTGCACCCGATGACCTTGCAGAAGTGGATGCGCCGCGCCGATATCGACGACGGCAACAAGCCCGGGGTGACGAGCGGGCAGTGGGCGGAGCTACGGGAAGCGAACAAGCGAATCCGGTTGCTGGAGCAGGAGAATGAGGTCCTGCGCAGAGCCGCGGCGTATCTGTCGCAGGCGAACCTGCCGGGAAAAGGCTCTACCCGCTCGTGACAGAGCTCGCCGAAGCTGGGATTCCTGTGACGGTGACGTGCCGGGTGCTTAAGCTCTCCCGCCAGCCTTACTACCGGTGGCTCAAAGACCCGGTCACCACCTCTGATCGTGTCGAAGCGCAACGGGCGGATGCCCTGTTCGACGCCCATCGTGATGACCCGGAGTTCGGGTACCGGTTCCTCGCCGATGAAGCAGAACATGCTGGTCAGCCGATGAGCTCACGAACGGCCTGGCGGATCTGCTCGGCCAATCGGTGGTGGTCGAGCTTCGGGAAGAAGCCTGGCCGGGCCGGCAAAACACCGGGCCCGCCGGTGCATGACGACCTGGTCGAACGCAACTTCACCGCCGACGCACCCGATCAACTGTGGTTCACCGACATCACCGAGCACTGGACCGACGAGGGCAAACTGTATCTCTGCGCGATCAAAGACGCCTGCTCCGGTCGTATCGTCGGATACAGCATCGACTCCCGCATGCAGTCCGGCCTGGCCGTGAATGCGCTCAACAACGCCATCGCCCGCCGAGAAGGCAGCGTTGCCGGTTGTGTTGTCCACTCGGACAGGGGATCTCAATTCCGTGCACGGAAGTTTGTGTTCGCATTGAATCGGCACGGTCTGGTCGGATCGATGGGGCGGGTCGGTGCTGCTGGGGACAACGCCGCGATGGAATCGTTCTTTGCGCTGCTGCAACGCAACGTTCTCGACCGCCAACGCTGGGCCACCCGTGAACAGCTGCGGATCGCGATCGTCACCTGGATCGAACGGACCTACCACCGCCGACGTCGGCAAGCCCGCCTGGGCCGGTTGACACCTATCGAATTCGAGGCCATTCTCAACACCGCCGCGCTCACCGCGGCATGACACCGAAACTGTCACCTATCCGTGCAGCAGACCCTAAGAATCTTCAAATGATGCGAAATCGTCGGCTGTGACACATCGACTGCGGTAGAGATGTCGCACACGCATGCCTCACCGCCTTCATGGCTGGCGATCAAACTGAGTAGTCGAAGTCGGACGGGATCACTCAGCGCCTTGAAGGCTGCCGCGAGGTCGGCTGCCTGGCCCTCGTTGAGTGGCTCGCGCACGAGCGGTGAGCAGCGGACTATGTCGTCGGCCGGAGCCATCGGTTTCGACATATATCGATATTGACAGGTGTCGATGTACTGCGCAACGAGGCTCGAGTGAACGGTTCAACGAGCTAGTGTCGCGTGTCGTTAATTAGTTTTCGGTTGGGCTTTCTTCAGGATTTCGTCGGCAGTCTTGGTCCACACGAACGGGTGCTTCCGCCCATTCCATCCGTTGATGAATGCTCGGATCTTCGCGTTCAGGTCGTTGACTGAGGTGAACACTCCTCGGCGGATCGCTTGCCGGTCGATGATCCCGAACCACACCTCGACGAGGTTGAGCCATGACCCTGACGTCGGAGTGAAGTGCACGTGCATGTTCGGGTGCTCGGCCAGCCAGTCGCGGACCTCAGCCTTCTTGTGAGTGGCGTAGTTGTCCATCACCAGATGCAGTTCCTGGCCGCCGTAGGCGCGGTCGATCTGCCTCAGAAACGCCAGGAACTCCTGGTGGCGGTGTCGCGGCTTGACCGCGGCCGTGACCTGGCCCGTCGCGATATCCAGCGCGGCGAACAGCGTGGTCGTTCCGTGGCGCTTGTAGTCATGGGTTCGGCGTTCGATCTGACCGGGCTGCATCGGCAACATCGGCGCAGTCCGATCGAGTGCTTGGATCTGCGACTTCTCATCGATGCACAGCACGATCGCGTTCGTCGGCGGTTCCAGGTACAAGCCGACGACGTCGGTGACCTTGGCGACCAGTTCTGGGTCGGTGGAGAACCTGAACGTTCCCGACCGCCACGGCTGCACTCCGTACTCGCGCCACGCCCGGGCGATCGTCGCGTTCCCGACCCCGAGATGCCCAGCCAGCAGCCGGGAAGACCAGTGCGTGACTCCGTACTTCTTCGGTGGCGGCATCAACGTCGCCGACACGATGTCGGAGTGATCGATATGCCGCGGCCGGCCGGGTCGATCATCATCGAGCAGACCGACCATCCCGTCGTGCAGGTACCGTTCACGCCACTTGCGTACCGTCGGGACCGACACTCCAACGACCACGCTGATGTGCGAGTTCGCCATACCCTCGGCCGCCAACGTCACGATCCGAGCCCGCCGCACCACACCCGCCGGCGTCGACGTCGACCGCAACAATCGATCGAGTTCGACAGCATCGCCCTCACGCAGATCCAAAGCCGGAGCCGGAGAATTCGCCATAACTCATTCTCTCAAGCCCGAAACCAGAAACTAATTAACGACACGCGACACTAGGGGGCGGTGGCGGCCCATTCGCCAACGGGCTGCTGGCGAATGGGCGCCTGGTCCTGTTTATGAGTTCGATGCTGCACAGCAGGTGGTGGAGGTGTCGTCAGAA
Organism: Gordonia humi; assembly: GCF_014197435.1. Lineage (NCBI taxonomy): Bacteria > Bacillati > Actinomycetota > Actinomycetes > Mycobacteriales > Gordoniaceae > Gordonia > Gordonia humi. The sequence continues at coordinate 3,154,598 of NZ_JACIFP010000001.1, read as the reverse complement.
AACGTCGGGGGAGTCCCGAAGGATTCCGAGTCGGCTAATACGGTGTAGACTTCCCAGCGCTCGGTATCAGGCGCCTCGACCCAGACTTTGTCCTGTGTCGCGAAGCAACACGTGGTGTTGATCTGTTCGTCGGTGAACAGGCCGGCTTCGCTGAGCCGTGCGATCTCCTCGTGCACGGCTTCGCTGGTGTCGACCTCGACGCCGAGGTGATTGATGCTGCCTCCGTTGCCTGGATTTTCCAGCAGGACGAGCTTGAGGGGCGGATTCTCGACGACGAAATTCGCTTGTCCCGGCTTCGTCTTGCCTGGAACGGTCTTGAACAGCGTGCTGTAGAACGCGATCGACTGCTCGAGATCTTCAACGTTGAGGGCGAGCTGGACTCTGGACATGGCAACCTCCACATTTTGATGAATGTCGAATCGACGGTTACGGGTTTACCGCAATACTTGATAGAGGAGTTAGGGCTGTCGGATGGTTCGGCCGGCGTAGCGTGCCCAGGTCTCCCCAGCGAGTTCGGCATGGTGGAACGCGACTTGGTGGCTGTAGCCGAGGGCGTCGGCGACGATCGGTGGTGGACATTCGATGACGAGGTCGTTGAGGGCGCTGTTGCGGGCGCCGAGATTGCTCATTCCGATCTTGCGGAGTCGATGCATGACGGTGTCGGGGAACATGTGGGTGTCGGCGTGCCGGCCGGGGAACAACCAGGGTGTGTCTTCGCCAGTGATGCGCAGGTTCGTGCGATGACGCAGGAGTTGCCTGACGAGGTCGGCGAACGGTTCGGGAACGTCGACTGGGTGCGTTCCGAAGGCGATGGTCATGGGAACGCCGTCGAGGACGGCTTCTCGTCGTAGTCGCACTACTGCTTTCAATGGTTGGGCGTAGAGCAGGATGAGGATGCCGGCCACACGGTAGGAGAGTGTTTCGCTGGTACCGGTGACCAGTTCCCCGATCCACGCGATCCGCTGGTCTTGGGTGAGTTCTGGGCTCGTGCGAGCGGCGCGGTGACCGAGGGCCACGGTGGTGTTGAGTTTGTCTCGCTTGCAGACGACGAGGAAGGTGCGGATCGCGTGTCGGGTGGTCGGTCCCGTCGCGATCCATTGATCGACGTCGTATTGGGTGCACGATGCGATAGTGCGAGCGTGGGTTTGGTGCAGCCAGGTCAGGAACTTGATGGTCTCGGTAATTTCCTGTTTGGCTGAGCGGGCCGACGGTTGGGTGTCGTGGCCGTCATCGGCGATCTCGCGGATGCGGCGCAGTTGGTGCCAGGTCGCGAAGTGGCGGGCAGGCCGCGCAACTTCAGCAGGTAGGCCGTCGAGCTTCATCTCGATCCACTGTTCGAATCGCGGGAGCCACCGATCGCGAGGCGGGAGGAGTTGATGGTGTTGCATCAGCGCCCGCAGATGTTCGGTCGCACGCCCGGGCAGTGTGTCGAGGCCTTCGTGCGTAGCCGCGATCGTCCCGTCGCCCAGCCCGCTCAGCAGCGCGATGACCTTCGGCGAGCGTTTCCAGACCATCGTCGACTCAGGACGTTTCGCTTGGCACAGCCCGTCGACGAGCCCGAGGAGAATCGGGTCGGTCGGCGTACCGCCCATGATCTGGTAGAGGTCCTCGCGAACGGCGCAGCGAGCACAGATCCGCCCGCGATGGTGTCCGTTCTCCTCACCGCAGCGGGCACAGCGGAGATCGTCGCCGATACCGGCGCACTCGGCGCAGAGCGGTGTTCGGTCCTGTGTCGGTGGGCCGGGTAGGAGTCGGGCGGCTCCGCAGCATGGGCAGATGCCGTGAGTGTGGATCGCGGTGAACCAGCAGGTGAAGCAGATTCGCCCCTCGGGCCAGTGCGCCTGGATACGGGTCGTAGATCGTCCGCATCGGTCGCACACCCAGTAGCCGTCGGTCAATCGCGGTCGACCGCGAACCGAGTAGTGTGGGATCAGCCCGTCTGGGTCCATAACGTTCACCTCATCGCGGGTGGCTACTCGTCGAGGATGTTGGCGCGGCGTGGGCGCGCCGTCCGGTCGAGTGAGACGACATTCGGGCCAGCGTTGCTGGCCTTCTTGTGTTCGCGCGCATTGACTGCCGTGACCGTGAGGAGATCATCCGGGCCGCAGCTGAAGACGTCGCAGAGAGCGGAAACTAGTTGCAGCGAGACGCGTTCGGGACGCTGGTTGACCAGGCGGTAGACCTGCGGCCGCGAGAGGGAGATGTTGCGTTCGGCTAGCAGGGGGATCAGGTCGGTCGTGTTGTTCATCCCGCGTGTGGCCATCAGCTCGGCCAGGCGCCAGGTGTAGTCGACTTTCCGCTTCATTGCTTCTCCTTGCCGTTCTCTGCGCTGCGCAGTGCCTGTTTCATGGTCCGATCCAACGCCGAACGCAGAGTCGATTGACGGAACTGGTCAGAGGTGAATTGGTAGATCCCGGTGGTCGATGCGTGTTCGTGGCCCATCTGGTCCTGAACGAATCGTGGGTCCCAACCGGCTTCCAGTAAGTGTGTGGCGTACGAGCGTCGAAACGAGTGGGTCAAGTCCCGGGTAGTGGTGTAACTGGTTTGTGATCCTTCGTTGGTGATCAGGCGGGTAGTTCCATCAACGGGTCGGTACTCACCTCCGTCTGCGAGTCGGTGTCGGTGTCGGTGGTCAGGGTGAGTCGGCATCTGCTGAGGACTTCCAGGCCGAGGTATCGGCGTCCTTCGGCCCATTCGTCGGTCTGTTCGGCCAGGACGGCGCCGATGAGGCGGGCGATGGCGTCTCTGTTGGGGAAGATCCCGACGACGTCGGTACGCCGTCGGATCTCGCGGTTGAGGCGTTCGGTGGGGTTGTTGGACCAGATCTGCCGCCACACGTCGTCGGGGAATGCGGTGAACGCCAACAGGTCCTCGCGAGCATCGCCGAGGTGCTCGGCCACATCAGGGAGCCGCCCTTGGGTGTACTCCAGGAGCCGGTCGAACTGGGCGTTCACCGAGTCGGCGGTGGGCTGGTCATACACGCTGTGCAGCATCGCCTTCACGGCTGGCCACATGGACTTGGGGCACACGGCCATCAGGTTCGCGGCGTAGTGGGTGCGGCAGCGCTGCCACGCCGCTCCCGGCAGGTTCGCTGCGATCGCTTCGATGAGGCCGGCGTGGGCGTCGGAGGTCACCAGGCGGACTCCGCCCAGGCCGCGGGCGACCAGGTCGGCGAAGAACGTGTTCCAGGAGGCTGTGCTCTCGCTGGTGGCGACCTGCATACCGAGGACTTCGCGGTGGCCGTCACCGTTGACGCCGGTAGCGAGCAGGACGACGGCTTTGACGACCTGCTTGTTCTCGCGGACCTTGATCGTCAACGCGTCGGCGGTGACGAACGTGAACGGGCCGGCCTCCTCGAGACGGCGATGCCGGAACGCGGCAACCTGCTCATCGAGGTCTTCGGCCATCCGTGAGACCTGCGACTTCGACAACGAATCGATACCCAAGGTCTTGACCAACTTGTCCATCCGGCGGGTCGAGACTCCGGCCAGATAACAGTCCGCGACCACGGTGATCAGCGCGGATTCGGCGCGTTTGCGGCGCTCGAGCAGCCATTCGGGGAAGTAGGATCCTGAGCGCAGTTTCGGCACGGCGACCTCGACGGTGCCCACGCGGGTATCGAGGGATCGGTGCCGGTAGCCGTTGCGGTAGTTGGTGCGCTCGGCCGAGCGGGCGTTCCATTCTGCGCCGCAGACGGCGTCGGCGTCGGCCGATAGCAGAGCGTTGATCATCGTCTGCAGCAACTCGCGCATCAGATCAGGTGATGCATCGGCGAGGGCTTGGCTTAACAGGCCGGCAGGATCGACAATGTGGGGTGCGGTCATCGTGATGACTCCATTCGAGGATTCTGTGGAAGGTTGACTCGAAGGATCACACGGTGACCGCTCTCATGCCGACAGCCACACGCTGGCCAGCCACGGTCCTGGTCACCGAGTTACACCACTCTATGGGGCACTACTAACGAGTGCAGATCTACCGCTTTGGGGATCCCCAGTGCGGTCCGGTACCGGTGGAGCCGCCGGATCAGCGTCGACTCACCGACGAGCCCACCGCGCTCGCTCGGGAAGACATCCAGACTGTCGGGATGGCCTCGGCCGTTCTCGAGCCAGTCGTCGATGATCGGTGGCGTCCAGCGCCACACCGTCAGCACCGACCGTGGCTTCGGCGGCGACCCGTTGTGCGATTTTCCGTACCGGACTCTGCAGACGCCGAACTTGCCGAACTCGCGCGCGTGAGGATTGCGGGCGAAGTCGACCGTCTGTAGGTGGCTGACCTCGACGAACCGGAGCCCGTAGGCGTACGCGAGTTTCATCATCGTCGCATCACGGTATGCGGCCTGCCAGCCTTTGCGGCCGGTCGCACCGACCCGGGCGACTTCCTCGTCCGCGTACTCGAACAGCGCGTCGAGTTCTTCGCGCGTGTACGGGCGTTTGGTCGGCTGTCCGTCATACTCCTGGATGTGACGTGCGGTGTTCCACTCGGAGAACACCTGCGCCGGGTGGGTGCCGAACAGGCTTCGCAGACGCGATCCCACCCGTAGTCGGGATTGCTGACGTAGGAGCAGAACGCCCGCAACGCGTTGTGATATCCGCGCAGGGTTGAGTGCGCAACGTGGTGGATCGAGCGAAGATCAGCGGAGAACTCCTCGACCATCGCGGGCGTCCACTTCCAGGGTTCCTCGTTGCAGTGCGCGATGAACCGGTGGACACATCGTGCGCGTTGATCGATCGTCTCGAACTGCAGATTCCGCGACAGCTGTTGGTTTCGCCAGCCACCGAGCATCAGCTCGACGACCCGTTCCTCGGGATGTAGCAGTGGGACAGACTTCACTAAGTGGACGCGGCCAACCTCGTCGATCTGCATCGAAACCTCCAAATCCGGTTTCACCCGATGAATCAATGTTGCATCAGATGAGACCTGAAGGCAATAGGCGCAGGTCAGAAACGTCGTCCGAAGAGGATGTTGCGGTGCTCCTGGGCCGCGACTTACTGCCTAGGCGACGCCAGCGGCTCCACATAGAGGAACTTTTCGTAGGTCAGGGCAATGCACAAAGGGGGCACATGCCGGGGCAGGCGATTGATTCATCTGCTGTAATACGCAGAGGTTTAGTTGACATAATGTATATTATCGGCTTGAAACTAGGACGAGTTCAAACAGATGAGAGAACTCGTCCTCGCCGATTGTTGTTTGCCAGCCTAGTGTCGCGTGTCGTTAATTAGTTTAGGGTTGTTGGGTTGAGAGAATTGGTTATGGCTAATACTCCAGCCCCGGCCCTGGAACTGCGTGATGGTGATGCGGACGAGCTCGATCAGTTGTTGAGGTCGACCACGACGTCGGCTGGTCTGGCGCGTCGGGCGCGGATCGTCGTGCTTGCTGCCGATGGGATGGCTAATACGCGAATCAGTGAGGCCGTCGGGACGTCGGTACCGACGGTCCTCAAGTGGCGTTCACGGTATCTCCAGGACGGACTCGATGGTCTGCTCGACGCTGAAAGGACCGGTCGCCCAAGGTATCTCAATCACGCCGATGTCGTGTCGGCGACGTTGATGCCGCCACCGAGAAAGTACGGAGTCACGCATTGGTCCTCGCGGCTGCTGGCCGGGCACCTCGGAATCGGGAACGCCACGGTCGCCCGCGCCTGGCGTGAGTACGGCGTTCAGCCGTGGCGATCGGGAACATTCAAGTTCTCCACCGGAGCCTGTCAAGTTTTCTGTGTAAGTCGGTCTAGTGTTCGAGTTAGAGGTGACGGTCGATTCGTTCGGGATAGACCATCGATAACTGTTCGAGAGCGCGTTTCCAGTTCGTGGTGACCGCACCCTCGACGAGGCGTCCGGAGGCTCGTCGATCAGCGGCGTTCTTCCCGCGCTCCTTGGCGCGTTCGCGGGCGCGTTTGTCCTCGATGTTGCAGATGGCCAGCCACAACAGCTTCACTGCTGCGGCGTCGTTGGGGAACTGCCCGCGGTTCTTCGTGACCTTGCGCAGCTGGAAGTTCAACGACTCGATCGCGTTGGTCGTGTAGATGACCTTCCGTAACTCGGGAGGGAACGTCAGGAACGGGATGAACCGGTCCCACGCTGCCCGGAACGACTTCACTGCCGATGGATACTTCCGCCCCATGTCGGAGTCTTCGAACGCGTCTAATGCGTCGGCGGCGGCCTGCTCGGTCGAGGCCTGATAGATCGGCTTCAACAGGCGCACGACGGCTTTGCGGTCGGTGTAGGAGACGAACCGCATCGACGCCCGGATCAGGTGCACCACACATGTTTGGACCGTCGCTTGCGGCCACGTGGCCTCAACGGCCTCAGCGAACCCGGTCAGCCCGTCACAGCACACGATGAGCACGTCCGCGACTCCGCGGTTGCGGAGCTCGGCGCAGACCCCAGCCCAGAACTTGGCACCCTCATGCTCCTGGATCCAGATGCCCAGGACGTGTTTGACCCCGTCCATGTCGACGCCGACGGCAATGTGCGCGGCCTTGTTGATCACGTGCCCGCCGTCACGGATCTTGACCACGATCGCGTCCAGGTAGATGACCGGGTACAGGGCGTCGAGGTCGCGGGTCTGCCACCGGGTCACTTCGTCGGAGACCTCGTCGGTGATCTTCGAAATCGTCTCGTGCGACAAGTCGGTGCCGATCGTCGAGATCAGGTGATGCTGAATGTCTCGGATCGCCATCCCACCCGCATACAGGGACACGATCATCCCGTCGAGCCCGTCGAGGCGGCGCTGCCCCTTACGCACGAGCATCGGCGTGAAGGTGCCGTCCCGATCACGCGGGACGCTGATCTCCACATCGCCGACCTCGGTCGCCAGCGTCTTCGCGCTGTAGCCGTTGCGCGAGTTCGGAAACGACGAGGCGTCGGCGTCACCAGTCTCGTAGCCGAGGTGCTCGGTCAGCTCGACGTTGAGCCCTCGCTCGAGGGTGGCCTTCAACAAGGCGTTGAGGAGGCCGTCTTCGCCGGCGATCGGCTGGCCGGCGTCGATCTGGGCGAACACGCCGTCCAACGCCCCGGAAGCGACGAGTTGATCGACGGTCGCTGCCTGGCGTCCTCGGCGTTCTTCACGCGAAACAGGTTGATCCACAACTACATTCTCTTCGATGGTCACGAGGTGAGTTCCTTTCAGGACTGAACATCACCGCTTACACACACCATCTGACACGCCCCGGCCACCGAGTTACACCACCTTATGGGGCACTACTCGAGGGCTGTCCAGAAGTTGAACCGCCCCACTGCTCCACTGCATTGCCTGCGCCTGCGAGACCAGCATGCGTCCGTCCTGTGAGTGATCCATCCCGGTGTTTCCGGAGAGCTCAGGTCGTGAGTGCCTCCTCCGGATTGAGGGTGGCGATCCGATCGTAGTGGAGTCGCTCGGCGTGGTCGGGGGTGAGGTCGTGGCAGTAGCTGTGAGGCCGCTGCCGGTTGTAGAACGCGACCCATTCGGCGGTGGCCAGTGACAGTTCCGCGACGCCGTGGAATCGGGGCTGGTTGTCGACGAGTTCGTTCTTGTAGTCGGCGTTGACCGATTCGGCTAACGCGTTGTCGTAGCTGTCACCGATGCTGCCGATCGAGGCGGCGATCCCCGCTGCGGCCAGCCGTTGCCCGAACGCGAGAGCCGTGTACTGCGACCCCGCATCGCTGTGATGAATCAGATGATCGAAAGCCGTTGTGCCACAACGTTTCCGGTTGTCAATCGCGTTGTCGATAGCGGTGGTGACCAGGTCGGAGGTCATCTCCGCGGCGACTTTCCAGCCGACGATCTTGCGGGCGAAGACGTCGGTGACGAACGCGGTGTAGGCCCAGCCGCCGACGGTGCGGCAGTAGGTGAAGTCGGCCACCCACAGCCGGTTGGGTGCGGCCGCGTAGAAGTGGCGGTCGACCAGGTCGGCCGGCCGGTGATGCTCGGGGTTGGGGGTCGTGGTGCGCGGGGACTTTTTCTTCGACGCCCCGCGCCAGCCCATCTCACTCATGAGACGCTCGACGGTGCAGCGCGCCACATCAATTCCATTGCTGCGCAATATGATCCATGTCTTGCGTGAGCCCAGGACGCGGGTCAGCGGGTGCTGCCGGCGCATGGTGAAAATCGCGTCGATGACGCGAGCATCCGCCCGCATGCGCGCCGACGGACTCCGCCGACGGTACTCGTAGTACGTGGACGGGGCGATGGCCATACCGTGCTCGGTGAGCACCTGGCACATCGAATCGACTCCCCAGACAAGACCATCGGCGCCCACCCGGTTTCCCTGGTGAGCGCCGATGAACCCCACGATCAGCGATGTGGCCGGTCGATCTCGGCCGCGAAGAAAGCTGATGCCGCCTTCAGGATGCCGTTGGCACGTTTGAGTTCGGCGACTTCCTTGCGGAGCCGACGCACCTCCTCAGCCGTATCGGCCGAAGCGCCGCCCGAGGAGACCGAGGCGGCCCCGACGCCGGGGGCCTTACGCACCCACTGGCGCACCGTTTCGGCTGCGCCCACACCGAGCAGGTCCGCGGTCTTCTTCATCGCCGCCCACTCCGTCGAACCCTGACCCACCAACTCCACCACCATCGTCACCGCGTCACGCTTCAACTCCGCCGAGTAGTGCTTCGTTCCTGCTGCCATGAGATCCATCTTCCCTTGAGACGAACCCTCCGGAAATCCCGGGACGGATCAGAGATCCCAGCAGTGTGAGCCTGTCTCACCTCGACGAAAGGTGGTCCCCGTCCACTTTCGTCACGCGACGAAATATGTCGTCATCGAGGAGACAAGGCGCTATGCGATGTACTCCCACGAGAAGTCGTCGTTCGTAAGCCTTACATGTTTCGGCTTCCGGTGCGCCGGGTATACGCGAGGGATGGCAGATCCCTCGACCGACGAACACGCCCGCCTCGCTGCTCGTGTCGGTGACGCGGCCCGGTCGACGGGCCGGTCGGTCGCCACTGCCGAATCGCTCACCGGAGGGCAGATCGCCTGCACGCTCGGTGCGGCGCCGGGCTCGTCGGAGTGGTACTTCGGCAGCATCGTCGCCTATGTCTCCGCGGTGAAGCACCGGCTCCTCCGTGTGCCCGACGTCCCGGTGATCTCCGAGATCAGTGCCCGAACTATGGCCGTCACGACCGCGGAACTTCTCGGCGCCGACGTGGTCGTAGCTGTCACCGGCGCAGCCGGACCCGGACGCCAGGAGGGGCACAACCCCGGCACCGTCTGGCTCGGGATCGTCGCGGGCGACGCCATTCACACCGAGTACCGCGACTTCGAGGGCACTACCGACGAGATCATCGCGCAGACAGTGACGCGGGCGCTTGAGCTTATCGTCCTGTTCGTCGAGGCCTTCCACGACCTGTCCTGAATGTCGGTCACCGCCCAGCGGCCGGTGGTCTTCCGCCGCTGCAGACGGTGCGCTCGACGTCGGAACGTCACGTTTGCGGACAACTGCAGGCGGGTACTCGCCGGGCATGACTGAACTACACGCAGTAGCACTCACCTGCAGCCTGAAACCGACGCCCGCACAGTCGAGCACCGAACTCCTCGCCGGTCAGGTCCTCGACCAGTTGTCCCAGAACGGCGTCACCGTCTCCGCACCGATCCGGGTGGTCGACTACGACATCGCGCCAGGCGTCGAAGCAGACATGGGCGACGGCGACCAATGGCCGGAGATCCGCCGGGCTCTCGTCCACGCCGACATCCTCGTGTTCGCCACGCCCACGTGGCTGGGCCACATGTCGAGTGTCGCGCAGCGAGCCCTCGAGCGTCTCGACGCCGAACTGTCGGCGACCGATGACCGCAACCGACCGGGGATGGTCGGCAAGGTGGCGGTCGCCGCCGTCGTCGGTAACGAGGACGGCGCACACAAGATCATCGCCGATGTCTTCCAGGGTCTCAACGACATCGGGTACACGATCCCGGCGCAGGGAGGGACGTACTGGAACGGCGAGTCCATGCAGGGCGTGGACTACAACGACCTCGATACCACCCCGGAACCGACTGCGGCGACCACCGCGACGGCGGCCCGCAACGCCACCCATCTGGCCGCGCAGCTCGCCGACCGGACCTATCCGCCCTACTGACCAGCCACGCGCCGGACACACCGATATCGATAGCCGACACGATCACAGGAGGCCGACGATGGCAACGTACCTAGCAATCAAGCCCGACTCCGAGTTCATCGATACGAAGGACTTCGACAACGCGCGGGATGCCTACGACTGGCACAGCAGCATCGAGGTGCCCTCCCACGAACTGGACTATCAGATGAAGGTCGACCAGGACGGGCGGTGGGTGATGTCCGCCCGGACCGACAGCAGCGAGCCCGGAGTTCCCCGGTGACCGCGTCGACCACCGAGAGCCCGCGCCCAGCGCCGGGCGGCACCGCCGGACTCCGCGAACGATTCGCGCACGTCCGTGCACTCACCGACCGGCTCACCGACACGCTGTCGGCGGAAGACCAGATCCCGCAGTCGATGACCGACGCAAGCCCGACCAAATGGCACCGCGCCCACGTGTCCTGGTTCTTCGAAGAGTTCGTGCTGCGAAGGGATCCATCGTACGCCGTGTATGACGACACCTTCCGATACCTGTTCAATAGCTACTACGAGGCTGTCGGCGACCGGCATCCGCGGCCAAGCCGGGGGCTCGTCACCCGCCCCGGCGTCACTGACGTGACGCACTATCGCCGCCACGTCGACGCGGCAATCGACTCCGCGCTCGAGGCAGGCGCCCTCGACGAGGAGGGTCTGCGTCTCCTGGAGCTAGGCTGTCACCACGAGCAACAGCATCAGGAACTGATCCTGATGGACCTCAAACACCTGTTCTCGACGATGCCGTTCACCCCGGGACCGGTGTACATCGATCGCCTGCCCGATCCGCCGACGTCGGCCCCGCCGCCACCGACCTGGCGTGAGGTGCCCGGCGGGATCGTCCAGGTCGGTGCGCCCGGCGACGGTTTCGCATACGACAACGAAGGCCCGGTGCACCAGGTGCTCATCGACGACGTCGAGGTCGCGTCCCGACTGGTCACCAATGCGGACTGGCTGGAGTTCGTGGTCGACGGCGGCTACAGGCGGCCCGAATTGTGGCTGTCGGACGGGTGGGCGCACCGCGTCGACGTCGGTTGGGAGGCGCCCGAGTACTGGCAACAGGACGATGCCGGACGGTGGAGCACCTTCACCCTGTCGGGTCGTCGACCGATCGTCGCAGACGAGCCGGTACTCCACGTGTCCTTCTACGAAGCCGACGCCTATGCCCGCTGGGCCGGTGCGCGTCTCCCCACCGAGTTCGAATGGGAGGCGGCCGCGCGCGCCGTCGCCGACGACCGCGGGGAATTGCTCGATCCGAAGCGTTGTCATCCCCGGCGCGTAGGCGCGGCGATGATCGGCGACGTGTGGGAATGGACGGCCAGCGCCTACCTGCCGTACCCCCGGTTCGTTCCCGCGAACGGGGCGGTCGGCGAGTACAACGGCAAGTTCATGTGCGATCAGCATGTGCTGCGCGGCGCGTCCGCCGTCACCCCGCCGGGTCACGAGCGTGTCACCTACCGCAATTTCTTCCCGGCCCGTGCACGGTGGGCGTTCTCCGGCCTGAGGCTGGCCCGATGATGACCGGCAGTGGCAACGCCGTCTTGCGGGGCTTGTGGAACGCCCAGCCGGCTCTGCCGGCCAGCTGCCTGTACGACAGGCGCGGCAGCCTGCTCTTCGACGAGATAACCCGACTTCCCGAGTACTATCCGGCGCGCCGTGAGACGGAGATCCTGCAGGCGGCGGGGCGGCGGATCGTCGCCGCATCGGCGGCGACGACGCTCGTCGAACTCGGTTCGGGAACTTCCGCTAAGACCCGGCTACTGCTGGACGCCCTGCCCGTCGGCAGCACATACGTGCCCGTCGACGTCAGCGCGGAAATGCTGGCGGCGACGGCGGAGAACCTCGCCATTGCCTACCCGGATCTCACGATCACCGCGGTGGAAGCCGACTTCACCGACGCACGCGTGTCACTGCCGGCCGCGACCGGGCGACGCTTGGTGGCGTTCCTCGGCAGCACCATCGGCAATTTCGACGACCACGCTCGCGCCGCGTTCCTCTCTCGACTCGCCGACACCCTGTCCCCCGGCGACACCCTCCTGCTCGGCACCGACCTGGTCAAGGACACCGGTCGTCTCACCGCCGCTTACAACGACCAGGCCGGGGTCACCGCGGACTTCAACCGCAACGTCGTCGAAGTACTGCGTTCCCGGTACGGTGCGGTCGGCTTGTACGCCGACGACTTCGACCACGTCGCCTGCTGGAACCCGGCCGCACACCGCGTGGAGATGAAGCTCCGCGCACGCCGCACCGTCGACGCGCAATTCCCGTCGGTACGTCGGCGATGGCGGCTGCCCGCAGGCGGCGACCTGCTCACCGAGATCAGTGTGAAGTTCACCCCGTCAATGGTCGACGCCGAGGTGACCGCCGCGGGATTCACGCCGGTCGATGTGTGGACAGATCCGGCCGGCGACTTCCAGTTGACACTCTGCCGTCTGTAAGAATGGCCGAACTGCGGTGACAGGCACTTTCCGGATGCACGTAACGGCCCGCATCAGCATCGAGCTGAGAACGGCTGTCGATGAAGACACCGGCACTGCCGGTGCGCGGATCGTGTCGCCGCCGGAGACAGCCTGGCTCAGTTCGTCGCCGCCTCGGCGGCCAGCCGGGACAGTGTGTCCTCCAACTGTTCCTCGCTCACCAGCGGGAACTTGATCTTGTCCAGGAGGTCCTTGTCTGTGACGCGGGACCACTCGTAGGTGTGCCGCACCAGCGTGCTGTCAGGGCCCTGCGACTCGAGCTCCCATACCCACTCCCAACCGGGAGGCTCGGTGCCCGCGGGCGCCGTCTGCCACGCGAGGAGCTTGTCCTTGGCGTACCCGGTGACATGGTTGTCGGTTTTGTACTCCCCGCCCATGTGCGGACCCGCCATGTTCATGGTGAAGACCTCGCCGACATTGTGGATTCGGTCGGCGTGATCTACGGATCGGACGAACCCCGATCCGTCGAGCGCCGGATGGCGCATCGGGTTGCTGAGCACGTCGAAGACCTGATTCACAGGTACGTCGATGACTCGTTCCACTGTGACACTCGTCGAATCGCTCATGACTCCACCGTGCCGGAAGTCGTCGACATCGGCAACCGGTCGGACCGCACATCGGTCTCGTACGGAGACATGGCAATCAGCGTCCAGTCGGTGTCGCAGGCGGTGAGGAGGGGATCGGACGATCGGTTACGAACAGCGAACAGGTGACGCTTTGCGCCAGGCTGCGCGTCGCAGGAGTCGCAATCCGTTGAGTCCAACGATGATGGTGGACCCTTCGTGACCGGCGACGCCCAGTGGCAGCGGCAAGTCGCCCGCCAGGTCCCAGACGGCCAGTACGGCGATGAAGGCGGACGCGATGATCAGGTTCGCGATGACGATCCGGCGCGCACGCCGGGCCAGGTCGAGGATCGTGGGGACGGAAGTCAGCTCATCCCCGATCACGACCGCGTCGGCGGTCTGCAGTGTCAGGTCGGATCCGGCGCCACCCATCGCAATGCCAACATCGGCGACCGCGAGGGCCGGTGCGTCGTTGATACCGTCGCCAACGACGGCCACGTCGGCACCCGCGGTCTGCAGCTCATGGACGGCACCGACTTTATCGTCAGGCAGCAGCCCGGCGCGGACATCGGTGATCCCCACCTGTGCGGCCAACTGGCGGGCCGTCACCGCACTGTCTCCCGTGAGCACGACCGGTGCCGTGCCGGTAACGGCCTCACAGGCGCTGACCGCGACGGCAGCGTCACGGCGCGGTTGGTCCCGGATCGCCGCGACTCCGGCCGGTCGGGCGTCGATGAGAATCACGACGACGGTCTGTCCTCGTGCATGAAATTCGACTATCGCGTTGGCTGCGGCGGTGTCGGCCGCACACGGCTCGGCCAGGGCGCTTGGTGAGCAGACCTCGATCGATCGTCCCTCGGCGCACGCTGTCACCCCACGGCCGGGCCGGGCCGTGAAGTCGTCGACGAGCGGCAGCTGAAGCCCGCGATCACGAGCAGCGCGCACGATGGCCCGAGCGAGTGGGTGCTCGCTGGGGTGCTCGGCAGTTGCGGCGAGCCGCAACGTCTCGTCTGTGTCGTAGTCGTCGCTGACGCTGCGGATCTCGGCGAGCTCAGGAGTCCCTCGGGTCAGTGTTCCGGTCTTGTCGAACGCCACTCGGGTGATGGTGCCGAGACGTTCCATCACCACGGCGGATTTGACGAGCACACCGTGCCGCCCGGCGTTGGCGATCGCCGCCAGCAGCGGCGGCATCGTCGCCAGGACGACCGCACAGGGCGAGGCCACGATCATGAACGTCATGGCTCGCAACAGCGCTCGCTGCAGCGATTCTCCGACCAGCAGTGGAATCGTGAAGACAGCGAGGGTCACCACCACCATGCCGATCGAGTACCACTGTTCGACCTTCTCGATGAACAACTGGGTTCTTGCCTTGGTCTGGCCGGCCTCGTCGACGAGCGCCGCGATCCGCGCCACCACTGAATCCTCGGCACGGCGATCGACACGCAGACGCAGCATTCCCGTGCCGTTGAGTGTGCCGGCGAACACTTCATCACCAACGGCCTTGTCGACCGGCAAAGGTTCCCCGGTGATTGTGGCTTGATCGACCTCGCCGGCTCCGCCGATGACAGTCGCATCAGCGGGAACTCTCTCCCCCGGCCGCACAACCACCACGTCGCCGACCACGAGTTCCGCGGCGGGCACTCGGCTCTCACCGTCGGCGCAGATACGGGTGGCAGTCTCCGGCGCCAGGTCCAACAGGCTGCGCACCGAGTCCTCGGTGCGGGCGGTGGCGAATGCCTCCAGTGCTCCGGACGTCGCGAAGATGACGATCAGCAATGCGCCGTCGGTGACCTGTCCGATTGCCGCCGCCCCGATCGCCGCAGCGACCATGAGCAGATCAACGTCAAGGGTCTTCTCCCGCAGTGCGACCAGCCCTGCCAATCCCGGCTCCCAACCGCCGCACACATAGCAGGCCACATAGAAGGTCCACCACGACCAGGCAGGACCGCCGGCCAGTTGGGTCGCTAGCCCGAGCACGAACAAGCCCAACGCCGCAGTTGCCCAACGCATCTCGGACAACGACCATATCCGCAGTGCTCGCCCAGATCCCTGCGCGCTCGCTATTCCGCCGTGGTCGAGCACGGTCGACGCCGACATCGGTCACCTCCATCTCGCGCTCATCCGTACGACGCCGACAATAGCAGAACATATGAAGAGCTCTTCATGTGTAATGGTGGGGGTATCCTCGTGCGCATGGGACATGGGGTCGAGGGACGCGACCGGCCTTCGGGGCGGCTGGATTCGGACGCAGCCGAGCACGTCGCCACCACCTTGCAGGCCCTGGCCACGCCTAGTCGACTACTGATCCTCACCGAGCTGCGCCAGGGTCCCCGGGCGGTCAACGACCTCGCTGATGCGATTGGATTGGAACAGTCCGCGGTGTCCCATCAACTTCGCCTGCTGCGCAACCTCGGACTCGTCGTGGGCACTCGCGCCGGCCGGTCGATCACCTACAGCCTCTACGACGACCATGTCGCGCAACTCCTCGACGAAGCGATCTATCACTCCGAGCACTTACGTCTCGGGCTCGTTGATCGCCCCAGAACGGCGGGCTAGCACCGGGCTTTCTGGTACAGACCCGCCGTGCACTGTTCGACGAGCCGGCTGGTTCATCGGCGTCGATCTGCGTCGACCGGTCATGACAGGTCCACCCTCACGAGTCTCCTGATCGATCTTGCGTGCCAACCCTGATCGCATTCTCTCTGTGCGTTCCCGGTCGCCCAGGGCCAGCGCGGTTCTTCACGCTGACCGAGTGTGACCTCCCTTCACCGAGGTGTGGCCACCCACGGTGCAGGCCAGCCCGCCGTGCACCATCCCGATGGGCCTCTATCGACCGCGGAGTACCAGGGATTCCGGCAGGGCCCGCCGCCGACTCCTACGTGTGAGCGCGGCCTTCGGCGACGTCAGGCGTCGTCCCCGCCTCCGTCGTACCGCCGTTGGAGTTCGTCGGTCACACGGTGCGTGCTGAGGAACTTGCGGAACGGGTAGTGCAGACCGGCCTCCCAGGTGAAGCCCAGCCCGCCGTGCATCTGCACGGCGATCTCCGCCGCATCGATGCAGCGGTCCACCGCGAACACCGCCGACCGGAAGGCGTGTTCGCGGCGTTGCGATCCCCAGATCAGCGCCGTCTCGGCGGATTCGACAGCGACCGCGGCATTCGCGAGTTTGTGCTTGACCGACTGGAAGGATCCGACGGGCCGATTGAACTGGGTCCGCTGCTTGGTGAACTCGATCGAGTCCGCCAGCAGGCGTTCCGCACCGCCGAGCGACTCCGCGGCCAGAACCAGCGCGACCTCGCGCGCGGCGTCGACGGTCATCGCCGTGGTCACCGGTTGTGTGGTCCGCGTGCCACGACCGATGAGATCGAGGCCGTCGTCGTCGCCCTCCCCGACCGGGACCAGTGCTCCGCCGTCCCCGCCCAGCGCGGTCACCAGCGCGATATCGGCGAGTTGACCGAACGGGATGAGGCTGTCGCCGTCCATGGCCAGGGCGAAGGTCACCGGCCCGTTCGACGCGCGTGCGGCGGGAGACAGCCGCTTGGCGAGCATCGTCGGCAGCAGCGGTTGCGGAATGCATCCGTAGCCCCACTCCCGCGCGATCTCGATCAGGTCTCTCGTCGTCGCTCCCTCGCCGTCTTCGACGATGCCCGCGCAGTCCCATCCCGCGCCGGCGATCGCGGCCCAGGAGATGAGCGAGTCGGCATCCTCGGCGTAGGTCGCGATGGGCGCCTGTGCGGTCGCCCTCCTCACCAGGTCTCGGATTCCCTCGGCTCCGGTCTGACCGAAGTCAGTCGGCATCGTGGTCATCGCGTATCGCACAGTCGTCTCCTGCTGTTCGGTGCTCATCGGGGAAGACCCAACGCTCGTTCGGACAGAATGTTGCGTTGGATCTCGCTGGAACCGCCGTAGATGGTGACGGCGCGCGACTCGAGGTACTGGTACGTCCAGTGCCGGTGATCCGCCGCAGGGGCGTGGTCGACACCCAGACGGGTGACGTCCTGCCACAGCTCGCTCCACATGAGCTTCAGAACCGCCCCCGCTCGGGCCAGGCGGGCCTCGTCGCCCGCTGCCTCGAGGTCGGCGATCTTCGCGAGCTGCCAGCGCACCAGCTCAGTGCGGATGTCCAGGTCCCGCAACCGATCGGCATAGCGAGGGTTGCCGCCCAGGACGGCGAGGAGTGCGTCGACGTCGGAACGAATCTCCACGTAGCGAGCCGCGGTCTCGATTCCGCCGCGCTCGTCGCCGAGCACACGCATCGCGACGCCCCAGCCGTCGCCGTCGTCGCCCACCCGGTCGCTGTCGGCGACGAACACGTTGTCGAAGCGCGTTTCCGCGAAGTGCACGGCACCGGAGATCTGGCGGATGTCGCTGATGGATACGCCCGGATCCCGCATGTCGACCAGCAGCATCGACAGGTTGCGATACCGCCCCGCTTCGGGCTGAGTCTGTGCGAGGACGAAGCAGCGTCGGGCGTGCTGCGCGAACGACGTCCATGTCTTGGTTCCGGTCAGCAGGTAGCCGCCGTCGACCCGCCGGGCACGAGTCTGAATGTTCGCCATGTCGGAGCCGGCTTCGGGCTCGGAGAAGCCCTGGCACCACACGTCGGTGCCGTTCATGATCGACGGAATGTAGGTGGCTCGCTGGCGCTCGCTCCCGCCCTTGATCAGCATCGGCGTGACGAGCGACTTGCCGACTCGGGCGAGGCCGTCCGGCGCCTGCGCGCTGCCCGCGAGGACGTGGAAGATGATCTCCTCGGACAGGCTGAGTCCTTGGCCGCCGTACTCCTTCGGGATGGACAGGCCCGAATAGCCGCCCTCCCAGAGGATGAAGTCCCATTCCCGACGGAGCTCGTCCATCTCGTGACTCGTCATCGAGCCACGTTCGTTCTTCCATCGTTCCGGTACCGCGGTCTCGAGCCATTCTTGGGCTTCCGCGGCGAACTTCTCGATGTCACGCTCAGTGTCAAGCGGCTGAACAGTCATGAATTTCCACCAAATAATCGTTTGATATAAATAGCAAGGTCTGGACGGCGTCCGGCACGTGCGGTCAGAGGATCGCGACCGCGTTGGCGGGCGAGCTGACCGCACCGTGGACCGGCAGCGGTGCAGCGGTGAACAGGAATTCCCATCGCCGCGCATCGGCACACGCCTGCGCGAGCTCGTCGAGGCGCAGGAGTTCCAGCAAGGACAGACCGAGCCCCGGAAGGAGCCTTCTGTGCAGCGACCCCGCGTCTCGAGAACCGGGGGCGTCTTCGACGGCGGGGTTGTCCGCACCGAGCAGTGCGACGCCGGAGTTCCACAGGAACTCCGCGGTCGCCTCGCCCGCGTGCAGACCGTTCCATGTGGTGACCGAACAGCCGGCGGGCAGGTCCCGGAAGGCTTCGAGCCACCCGGTGCGCACGAGGACGATGTCGCCGCGCTCGAGCGCCACGCCCTGTTCCCGGGCGACGGCGTCGAGCTCGTCGGGAAGAATCGCGGATCCGGACGTCGGATCGTCGACCTCGCCGCGGGCCTGTCGGGACCGGTGCACGTCGAGGAGCACTCCTCGTCCGCAGATGGAGCGCTGCGCCCAGTGGTGCATGCCGAGACGTTCGCGGGCCTCGTCGACGTCGACGAGGCCGCCATAGAAGCCGAACTCGCGTGCGCGGACGTGCGCGAGTCCGTCGATCTGCGAGTACGCCTGGGGATTGAACCGATCGAAGACGTCTTCGAGCTCGTTGCGGCCGACTTCGACGACGGAGTGCGTCAGTGCGTCGCGCTCGAAGAGCGGCTGATCGAAGGTCGCGATCGGCTCGCTCAGCGCGATCGCGCGGCCTTCGGTGACGGTCGCGGCGGCACGTCGGACCTGGTCGGCGTCGATGAACGCCAGGGTGCCGGCCTCGTGCGGAAGCAGACCCCACGAATGCCGCACCCCGAGTTCGGCCAGTTCTGGCAGCTCGTCGTAGGACGGCATGGTCCCCGCGGTCATCGCGCACCCCGGACGCTGCCGAACTCGGCGTCGAAATCGGCGTTGAACTCGACGATCGCCGCCTTGAGGCCGACCTCCTTGATCCGCGACTGAACGTGTCGGACCTCCGGTGTCAGATGCAGGAGGGCGTCGGTCTCGGCACCCGTGCGGGCGTAGGTCAGCAGCCCCTCCAGTTCGACGGCGCGATTGACCGCCTCCTTCTTCAAGCGCAGCAGCGGACCGGGAGTACGTGCGATCGAATGCGCGGTACGACGGACGAAGTCGTGTAGTTCGTCCGCGGGCACGGCTTCCGCGGCCCAGCCCCACTCGGCGGCCTTCGCGCCGGTGATGCGTCGCCCCGCATCCATCGACATCAGCTTCGCGCGTTGACCGCCGACGCGATGTACCCACAGCGGCGACAGGTAGCCGCCGCCCAGCGGCAGGGCGGGCGAGGTCATGATGTTCGCGTCGTCGGCGACGATCGTGACGTCGCACATCGACGCCAACTGCGCACCTCCGGCGACGCAGTGACCGTGCACCGCGGCGATGACGGGCTGCGGGTGTCGCCAGATGCGGGTGAACAGCTCGATGTTGCCGAGAAGCCGGTCGCGGTCCTCGACGGGTGTGCGTTCGGCGGCGTAACCGACTTCAGCCGAATCGGGAGCGACGTCGTAGCCCGCGCAGAAGGCACGACCGGCGCCGCGGATCACGACGACGCGAGCGTCGGTGTTCACGGTGGCGTCGAGGACGTCACCGAGTTGCTCGAGCAGGTCGTCACTGAGGGCGTTCAGTCGGTCGGGACGGTTGAGGGTCAGCCAGGTGACGTGACCGTCGATCTCGACCTGGATCAGCTCGTCGCTCATCGTGCACTCCTCGAGGTACTGACGCTGAAATGCGGCGTGGAGACGGAGAACGACTTGCTCGTTCCGGGATCGTCGAGCAGGTCGATCACCGATTCGACGATGTTGTTGGTGCTGCGACGCCGATCGACCCGCAGCGGGCCCTTCGCCAGCATCGCGTCCACCTCCTCGTCGGACATCATGAAACGGATCAGCAGTTCCTCGTCCGAGATGCCGGGCGCGAACTTGGAGCGGATCTCCGCGAGGGTGGGATCCGGTCGTTCCCAGTTCTTCAACTGCTCCGCGCGGGGACTGGACAGGATCTTGTCGAGGACGTTCGGCGCCACCGGAGCGGGCACCGGGCCGTAATGCCCGAGGACGTAGTGGATCACCTCGTCCGACACCATCGAGTACGGATCGCCGGTGACGATGTTGAGGACGGTCTGCACGCCGACGAACTGCGAGAACGGGGTGGCCATGATCGGCGACCCGAGGTCGACGCGGACCTGCGGGATCGCTTCGAGGACCTCCGGGAAACGGTGCCCCATCCCGTGTCGCTCCAGCTGATTGATCAGGGTGCCGGTCATCCCGCCCGGCAGCTGGTGGTCGTACATGCGCGGGTCGTACTCGGCGGGCACACCGGTCGCGCGCCCAGCGTCACGGGCCACCTGCTCGAAGTGCTCCGCGACGGGACCGAAGGTCGACGTGTCGAGCCCGTGGGTGTGACCCATGTGTTCGATGATCGCGACCATCGCCTCGGTCGAGGGCAGCGACGGACCGTTGGCCATGGGTCGCGACGCGGTGTGCAGTCGGGAGAACCCGCTCTCGACACCGACGATGTAGTTGTGCTGGGCGAGGTTCGTCGTGTTGTGGCAGTGCAGTTCGAGCGGAGTGGTCCCCGTGGCCTCACGGACCGCGGGTAGCAGGGTGCGCGCGCGCTCGGGCTTGAGCACACCGGCGGCGTCCTCGAGGTAGACCGACTCGACGCCGTTCCACGACGCCATCTGTGCTGCCCGGTCGGCGAAGTACGCATCGTCGTGAACGTCGGTGAGCCCGTACATGATCGCCGGAACCGGCTGTCCGCCTGCATCATTGACGACCTGCACCATGTGCTTCATCAGGTCCATGTCGTAGAGGCAGTCGTACAGCCAGAAGCTGGTCGCGCCGTGCTTGACCAGGGTCTGAACCCACAGGTCCATGATCACCTGGGGGGTGGGCGCGAAGCCGACGCAACTCAGGGTCCGCAGCCCGGAACGGAGCTCGTTCCCCCGCAGACCGGCGACGAGGAAGTCGAGCGTGGCCCACGGGTCGTCGCCGTACTCACGCAGGAGAACGGTGAACATGCCCGCGCCGGTGAGGTCGATGGTGCGGTAACCCGCGTTCGTGAGATATGGCAGTGCGCCGGCGGCCTCGTAGGCACGCAGTCGCATTCCCCACAGACTCTGCTGACCGTCCCGCAGACTCTGTTCGACGAAATCGATGTTCATTGGTTCTCTCCTCCTCGATGAGGTCTACGCGACGTCCCGGTGGGATGTGACTCGGAATCGGTCTCCCATGCCGGGAGGAACACGTCTTCGAGCCACTTCGTCGTCACCGGCGCCTCCGCGAAGTCCGGATGCGCCAGGATCGCCTGGTGGATGTCGGCGGTGGTCGAGACGCCCTCGGCGTGAATCTTGCTCAGCACCTTGCGCATCCGGTCGATCGCCGCTTCCCGGGTGGGCGCGTGCACGATCACCTTGGCGATCAGCGAGTCGTACCACGGGGAGATCACGGCGCCGGCGTGGGCGAAGGTGTCGATGCGTACGCCCTCACCGCTCGGCACCGTCCACTGAGTGATCGTGCCCGGTGTCGGAGCGAAGTCTCGCCTGCTGTCTTCGGCATTGAGCCGGCACTCGATGGCATGTCCGTCGATGGCGACGTCGGCCTGGGTGAAGGACAGCGGCAGCCCGCGGGCGATCCGCAGCTGCTCGCGGACGATGTCGATGCCGGTGACCGCCTCGGAGATCGGGTGCTCCACCTGTACGCGGGCGTTGACCTCAAGGAATACGAACCGGTTCCTGTCCGCGTCGACGAGGAACTCGACAGTGCCTGCGCCCACGTAGCCGAGACCTTTGCAGAGGTCGACCGCCGCCGTCCGGATCTCGTCGACGAGTCGTGCGGGCAGGCCAACCGCCGGAGCCTCCTCGATGATCTTCTGATAGCGGCGCTGCGTCGAGCAGTCACGCTCGCCGAGGTGGCAGATGTTTCCGTGCGAGTCGGCGAGGATCTGCACCTCGACGTGGCGGGCGCGCTCGACGTAGGGCTCGAGATACACGGTGCCGTCGCCGAACGCGCGCTCCGCTTCGACGCTCGAGCGGAGGTAGCCCGCCGTCACCTGATCCTCGGAACGCAGGATCGTCATGCCTCGACCACCGCCGCCCGCGGACGCCTTCAGCAAGAGGGGGAATCCGAGTGTGCGCGCCGCGGCGACCGCGTCCTCGGCGCTCGACAGTCCGCCGGAGCCCGCGCCGGTGGGGATCCCGACTTCGTCGGCCACTGCTCGCGCACCGAGTTTGGATCCGGACTGCCGCATGATCTCGGCGGGCGGCCCGATGTAGACGATGTCGTTCGCTTCGCACGCGTCGACCAGTTCGGGGCGCTCCGACAGGAATCCGTAGCCGGGATGCAGTGCGTCGCATTCGGCCGAGATCGCCGCCTGCACGACGCGGGGGATGTCGAGGTAGCTCTCGGTGGCGGCGGCGGGGCCGATGACGATCACCTGGTCGGCCAGCCGCGCGGCCAGCGTCTCGGTGTCGGCCGCCGAGCATGCGAGGACGCTCTCGATGCCTTCGTCGAAGCACGCCCGAATGATGCGAACCGCGATCTCGCCGCGGTTGGCGACGAGGACACGGCGGATGGTCTTCTCGGTCACCGGTCAGGCCCTCGGCTCGATGGTGACCAGCGGGGTGCCGAATTCGACGGATCCGGCGTTCTCGACGTGGATCGAGGTCACCACACCGTCGACGTCCGCGGCCACGTTGTTCATCAACTTCATCACCTCGACGATGCCGATGGTGTCGCCCGCGGAGACCTCCTGACCGACTTCGACGAACGGCGCCGCCCCCGGGGACGACGCATGCCAGAAGACGCCAACGCTCGGTGACGTGACGGTGTGCGCCGACTCGGAGACCGTGGGTGCGGGTGAGGGTGCCTGCGCCGCAGCGACCGGTTCCGGCGTCGCCGGAGCCACCGGGGCCGCGGGGGTCGTGTTCACGACGGGGTCGACGGCTGCGGGGGTCGCCGGCGCGCCCGCGGTGGCCGCATTGAGCGCGATTCCGTTGCGGGCGACCGCAATGCGCACATCGCCGATCACCACTTCAGCCTGGTCGAACTCCGAATCCTGCAGCGTCGAGAGGATCAGTTTGATGTCGGCGGGCGAGACGTCCATTACAACTCACTTTCAAACGTTCGTTTGGTGGAAATAAGTTTAGATGTGTAGGCGATCACACGCAAATGCTTACGTGTGAACGAAGGCCAGGGGCCGGATCGGCGAGCCGGTGCCGCCCTTGATGCGCAGCGCGGCGGCGACGAAGTGGAATCCGTCGTACACCTCGTCCCGGGCCAGCGTCTCCAGCTGGACCGATTCCATGATCGGCACCCCGTGCTCGACGAGGAGATGCACGTGGACGTCGAGGGCCGGAACGGTCCATTCGGGCTTGTGCTCGAAGCTCGCCGTATCGGCTCCGACGGCGCGCACTCCGCGGTCGGTCAGCCATTGTGCGCCGGACTGCTTCACTCCCGGTACCCCGACTCCGGTGCCGAGGTACCGTTCAGGGTCGGTCCAGTACTGCATCAGTCCGGTGCGGAACAGGACGATCGAACCCGGGCCGGGGGCCGGACGTTCGGCGAACCAACGGTCGAGCTCCTCCGCTCCGAAACCGTCCTCGTGCGTCATCTCCCGGCCGAACAGCTCGGTGCCGTCGACCAGAAAGCCGGGGCCCACCAGCGGTGGGAGCTCCTCGACGGAACCGGCGTCGATCCCGTCGGTCCACGTCTGGTGATCGTCCGCGTGCGCGCCCCCGAACAGGCGGCCGTCCTTGGATATGTGTGCGGGCGCGTCGACGTGCGTGCCGCCGTGGCCGGGAATCGTCAGCAGTTCCATCGCCGACGAGATCCCGCCCGGATAGTTGTGCTGACCGTGCTTCTTGACCAGCGTGTACGAGTACGGAGGGTGCGCAACGTGATGCGTCATTCCGTGCTCGAACCGCACCGCGAGGTCGTAGACGCGGTCCGAGGCCGTGGGCCAGGAGACCGCTCCCTCCCAGACGCCGCCGCCCCAGTTGGCACCGGCCGGGGTCGGTACGGTGGTCTCGCCGTCGTTGGTGGTCATTTCACAAGTCCTTTCAGTAGACGTTCGACGGGTGCCGGCATCGCGCCGACCGACGCATCGGCCAGCGACGCATAGGCGACCGGGTCCGACGAGTGGACTCCGGCCAGCGCCGACAGCTGGTCGTCTCGGGTCAGCCGAGAGAACGCCCTGACCGGACCGCCCAGGTGCTTCGGGAAGGCGAAGCCCTCGGTCAGAGCGACGTCGATGTCACCGGCGCGTTCCGCGACACCGCTGTCGAACACGGCCGTCGCACCCGCCACCATCGCGCCGAGAACGCGCCGCTGGATCTCTGCGGAGTCGACCGTCCGCGGGGTCACTCCGGCCTCCGCCCGGCACCGCTCGATCAGTTCGGCGACGACCGGGTCCTCCGCTCCGCGCCGCGCGCCGTCCGGGTAGGCGTACCACCCGGCGCCCGTCTTCTTACCCAACCGGCCCGTCTCGCACAGTCGGTCTGCGACGGGGACGTACCGGAGTCGGGGGTCGCGCGTCGGCGCGAGTCGCTTACGCCGCGACCACGCGATGTCGAGGCCCGACATGTCCGCGACGGCGAAGGGCCCCATCGCCATGCCGAATCGTTCCATGGCTCGATCGACATCGGCGGGGCTCGCCCCGTCCTCGACGAGGAACTCGGCCTGGGTGCGGTAGTCGGAGTAGACCCGGTTGCCGATGAATCCGTCGCCGACGCCGCTGGGTACCGCGGCCTTGCCGAGCGCCGTCGCCAGGGCTCCGAGTGTAGAACGAGTCTGTCCGCTGGTCGACGACCCCGGAATGACCTCCACGAGTCGATTGCGCTGCGGAGGGTTGAAGAAGTGGAGTCCGGCGAAGCGACCGGGATCCGACAGCGCGGCGCTCATCTCGTCGATGTCCAGATATGACGTGTTGGTGGCGATGATCGCGTCGGTGCGGACGATGCCGTCCAACTGTCGGAGGAGATCGTGTTTCACCTGCATGTCCTCGAAGACCGCCTCGATCACGACATCACAGTCGGCGCACACGGCCAGCGACGTCGAGGTCTGGATGGTGTCGCCGGCGATCCGGGACAGCGCGTCCGCAGATCCGTCGACGACGACTGTCCCGTAGCCGTTGTCCGCGAACAGCTGCGCCAGACCCGCCCCCATGGTTCCGGCTCCGACCACAGCGACGCGCCGAACCGGCACGGCCGCAGACCGCGACCGCAGGGCCCTGGCTGCGGCCTGGCGGGCGAAGAAAAGGTAGCGCAGGCTGTTCGACTCGTCGGACACCCGGAGCTCGTCGAATCGTGCGCGCTCGGCGGCGAGCGCCTCCGCCGCGGGCAGCGACACGCCGTCGACGACGAGTTCACCGGCGATGCGGACGTTCGGCCGATGCCGCCGCGGCAGCCGATCGAGGAGATCGTCTCGGTCGGCGAAGCCAGACTCGGGGTCGACGTCGACGAGTCTTCGCTTGGCACCGAGTGAACCCGCCACCGCGAGTGCTCGCGTGAGCAACTCGCCGTCGTCGACGATCTCGTCTACGAGTCCCAGATCGCACGCCTCCGTCGCTGCGACGCGTCGGCCCGTCGTCACCAGGTCGAATGCGGCCTCGACACCGATCAGGCGCGCGCAGCGCACTGTCCCACCCGCGCCCGGGACGATGCCGAAGCCGACTTCGGGGAACGCAAGCTCGACATTCGGGGTGGCGATCCGCCCGTCGCAGCCGAGCGCGAACTCGAGTCCGCCGCCCAGCGCGAGACCGCGCAGTGCCGCGACCACGGGGACGTCCAACCCTTCGACCGCGGCGATCACCGCGGGCAGCTGAGGGTCGGTGAGCGGGGCGTCGAACTCCCGCAGTTCCGAGCCCGCGTAGAAGTGTCGTCCCGCAGTGGTCACCACGACGCCGCGGAGTCCCGACCAGCCCTTGACCGTGGTGATCGCCGCGAGCAGAGCCGCCCGCTGCTCGGCGTCGCCTGCATTGATCGGAGGATGGTCGATCCGGACCACCGCGACGTCGTCGAGCCGCTCGATCGTCACAAGACTCATAGGTGAAACCTTCCAGAAGATGTGAGGCCGACGGTGCGGTGTCGGCGCAGTCGGCGACGATCAGCCGGCCGAGACGAGCGGAACGACGCAGCGCGCCTGGATCTCGTCCAGGGTCGCGGCGCCGTTGAGCTCGATCACGGTGAATCCGGTGCCGTTCGGTTCGAACACTCCATGATCGGTGTACACGCGGTCGACGCATCGCCGCGCCGTCAGCGGGTAGGAGCAGTCCGCGACGAGCTTGCACTCTCCGGTCTTGGTGAAGAGGTCCATGCTCACGTAGACGTTGCGGGCCCCGACCGCGAGGTCCATCGCCCCGCCGACACCCGGAATGACGTCGGCGGACGTGGTGCGCCAGTTGGCCAGGTCGCCGCGGGCTCCGACCTGGTACGCGCCGATGACGCAGTATTCGATGTGGCCGCCGCGAATCATCGAGAACGAGTCGCCGTGGTGGAAGTACGAACAGCCGACCGACTCCGTGACATAGAGCTTCCCCGCGTTGATGAGGTCCTCGTCGACCTGGTCGCCCACCGCGGCAGGCCCCATCCCCAGCATGCCGTTCTCGGTGTGGAACACGAGTTCGCGCCCCTCCGGCACATGGTCGGCCACCATCGTCGGCATGCCGATCCCGAGGTTGACGTACGCGCCGTCGGGAATGTCGAGAGCGATGCGGGCGGCGAGTTCGTCGCGCGTCCAACGACTCATGACTTCTCCTGTTCGGTGGTGCCTCCGTCGACGACGAAGAGTCGGTCGGTGTAGATGCCCGGGGTCACGATCGTCTCGGCGTCCATGTCGTCGGGATCGGCCAGATGCGCGATCTCCGCGATCGTCACGTCCGCGGCCGCCGCCATCAGCGGCCCGTAGTTGCGGCCGGTCTTCCGGTAGGTCAGGTTGCCGTAGCGGTCACCGGTGTCGGCGCGCACGAGTGCGAAATCGGCGTGCAGTGGCATCTCGAGCACGCACGGGGTCCCGTCGATGACTCGGGTCTCCTTGCCCTCGGCGAGTTCGGTCTCGTACGCGGTCGGCGTGAAGAAGCCCTTTATACCCGCTCCGCCCGCGCGGATGCGCTCGGCGAGGGTGCCCTGCGGCACGAGTTCCAGTTCGATCTCACCGGCTCGATAGAGGTCGTCGAACACAGTCGATCCGATGGCCTTCGGGAAGGAACAGATGACCTTTCGAACTCGTTTGGCGGCGAACAGATCCGAGATCGCTCGCCCGCCGGCACCGGCATTGTTGTTGATGATCGTCAGATCACCGACCCCGCTCTCCAGGACGCCGTCGATCAACTCCGTCGGTTGACCGGGCGGCCCGAAACCACTCACCATCAGTGTTGCACCGTCGCCGATCCCGGCGATCGCCTCTCCGACCGACGCGACGACCTTGTCAATGCTCACGAAAGCGCCCTCCTAATTTCCATCAACCGGTCGGTAGAATATCACACCAGTGAGCACCCCCGCTCCCCCGTCGGCGAAGTGCCCTGGGCCACCTCATCGGATCGGACGCGGGTGCGGCGTCAGCCCGGTTGAACGTCGCCGCCCGTCAACACTCGGGTGGCGTAGTCGACGTAGTGCGTCGCAACGTCTTCGGCACTGCGGCTCCCGTCGGGGTGGAACCAGTCAGGGAGCGACGACACCGCCGACATGATGAAGTTACTGATCATCGATGCGTCGTCGGCCACCTCGAGCCTCCGCTCGTCGCCCACGGCGAGGATCAGCGCACGGAGCGCGTGGTCGTAGTATTTGCGCTGCTCGAGCATCACCGCTCGGAGTTCATCGCTGGCGTGCCGCCATTCCCGCGCGAACAGGCTCGCGCGCGGAATGTTCCTCAGGTACCACAGCGCGTATTCGCGAAGGAATCCGCGGAATCGCTCCAACGCGGATCCGTCTTCCGGCGCCTGGTACTTCTCGGCGATCTCCCGAACTTGTTCGTGCGAGGTCTCGAAGATCCTGCGCAGCAGGGTCTCCTTGGTGTCGATGTAGTAGTAGACACTCCCCTTGAGCAGACCGAGCTCGTCGGCGATGTCCTGAATGGAGGTCGCCGCGTAGCCCTTGCTGTAGAAGAGTCGGACCGCGGCGGCGACGACTTCGCGGTCGCGAGACTTGCCCCCGTCGAGATCCTTCTTCGACTTGCCCGCCGCGGGCGGACGCCCCCTCTTCCGACGCGCCGGTTGGGCTGCCGCTTCTGATGTCACCGTCTTCTCCAGTCTCTTTCAGTGCCGCGTCGACGCGGGATCGTCTCTGACTGCACATACTCTCAACTCGGCAAGGGTTAAGCCAAACGTTAGTTTGAACAGGCCGGCCTCTTTCGGCGCTCCGACACGCGGTAGGGTCCGCCTCTGCGCGCACCAGCATCAGCGACGACACGCAGCGGACAGCCGCGGTCGACAGTCGAGCGCAGCCCGCCTGCCATGCGCGTGTTCGACCCGATTTCACACAGGAACTCGGCCCGTGGACTGATGAAACGCCAGGTGACAGTAGCGACGATCTGCGCACCGGCGCACGTGCATCACCACGGGACTTTGCATCGCTTGTGATCGGCGCTACAGTTATTCAAACGGTCGGTAGGTTGAATGAATACCGACCAGACAGGAGAAGCCAGATGGACGTCCAACCCATGACCGACCTCGAGAAGCTCGCAGACGCGTACATAACCGCGTACAACACCGAGGATTACGACTACCTCGGCGGGCTGCTCGACGAGAACATCCGAATGCGGCACACCCCTCGCGGTGTGGACAACACCGGAGCCGCCCCGGCCATCCAGATGATGCGGGATTTCACCGCCATCCTGCCGGACAAGGGATTCACCCAGCGCACGCTCATCAAGCAGGTCAGCGACGACACCGTCGTTCTGCGACACACCTGGGGAGGCACTCCATTGGCCGACGTCCCCGGTTTCGGCACCAAGGGGGAGCTCATCGCCCTTGAGCTGGTCACCTTCATGACGTTCGCCGACGGCCGTCTGGTCGACTACTACGACTTCGGCTGATCCCGTCGGCGACCACTCCCCGACCCATCGACATCTAGAACGAGAGCTACAGAGGAAAGATCCATGGAAAATCGAGAGAATCGCTTCGCGATCGTCGGCGCAGGCCCGAACGGCCTGATCGCCGCCCGCGCCTTCCGGCGGGCCGGACTCGACATCGACATCTTGGAGCGGCACGACGCCGTCGGTGGAATCTGGAACATCGACAACCCGCACAGCCCGGTGTACGAGTCGTGCAACTTCATCTCCGATCGCGTCAGCAGCGCCATGGTCGGATACCCCATGCCGGACGGTATCCCGGTCTTTCCCACCTGGCACGAGGTCCGCGACTTCATGCACGCGTTCGCTCGCGACAACGGTCTGGACGAATACGTCGTCACCGGCAAGGAGGTGACCGAGGCCCATCCGATCGACACCGCGGACGGCCAGCGCTGGGTCGTCAAGACCGCGGACGGCGCCGAGACCCTCTACCGCGGCGTCGTGTGGGCTTGCGGTCTCCAGAGCACCCCGCACCAGCCCGAGATCAAGGGACTCGACGGTTTCACGGGCGAGATCATCCACAGCAGCAAGTACAAGCGCATCGATCAGGTCGTCGGCAAGCGAGTCCTGGTCGTCGGTGCGGGCAACAGCGGAGTTGACATCGTGGTCGACGCCGCGATCGCGGGCTCGATGGCGCACCTGTCCGTGCGCCGCGGGTATCACTTCTTCCCGAAGCTCATCTTCGGTCAGCCGATCCTGCAGGTGCTGAGCCGCACCGGCACAGTTCCCCAGGCGGTCACTCCCCTCAGCGAGTTGACCGAGGCCGAGGCCATGCAGCTGACCCTGGAGAGCGTCGGCGACCTCACGTCGTTCGGTCTGCCGAAGCCCGACCACGAACCCGGCGCCACGCACTGGGTCATGAATGATCAGGTGCTGTACCAGATCGCGCACGGACACCTCGAAGCGCACCAGGACATCCAGGCGGTCGACGGGAAGACCGTCCACTTCGTGGACGGTACCTCCGCGGAGGTCGACCTCATCATCCTGGCGACCGGGTACCGGTTCGACATTCCGTGGCTCGACCCCGAACTCGTGGACTGGAGTCAGGGCGCACCCAAGTTCCACCTCGGCACCCTGTCGAGCAAGGTCGAAGGGCTGTACGCGGCCGGTGCCGTGCACTTCCCCGGACTCACCTACCTCACCTGGGACCGCCTGATCCAGCTCGCCGTCTGGGACGCCAAGCGCTTGATGACGGGCGAAGGGCAGGAGTTCCGGGACGAGATCATGAACTACGACCCGGTCCTGAAGAACGACAACCTGATCGAGACGCACCGCAACATCAATCAGTACGACATGGGCAAGCTCATCGACATGACCGACGAGTTGCAGAAGCGCTACGGCATCGAGATGCCGACCTCCGCCGACGACGACTTCTACAGCCGCGCACCCGTCAAGACGCTCGACACGGCCGCCGCCGAGTAGGCGACCGACCGCACAAGAGGAGCCGGAGTCCGGCGTGGACTGCCGCTGCGGCAGTCCACGCCGGGCCGACCCGGGTACGACGCCGACGTGACGCGCCGACCTGCCCGCTGTCTTCGGCCCGGCACTCCACGACACCACCTGTACACAGAGAAGAGGACTCGCGATGCCGAGTGGACAACTGAGATTCGACGACGACGTCGTCATCGTCACCGGAGCCGGACGAGGACTGGGCCGGTCCCATGCGCAGCAGTTCGCGGCGCGCGGCGCGCGCGTCGTGCTCAACGACATCGATCTGGACGTGGCAAAGGAGGCGGTCGCCGAGATCGTCGCCGCAGGAGGCACCGCGGTCGCGGACGACAACAACATCGCGACCGAAGAGGGGGCCGCCGAACTCGTCAAGCATGCGCTCGACGAGTTCGGCACGCTGACCGTGGTGGTCAACAACGCCGGCATCATCAACTATCACAAGCTCGAGGACATCACCCCTCAGCTGTGGAGCGACATGGTGTCGGTGACCCTCAACGGCACGTACTTCGTGACTCGCGCAGCGTGGCCGACGTTCCTCGCGAACGATTACGGCCGCGTCGTCAACACCACGTCGAATGCCGGCTTCGCAGGCAACGAGACCCTCGTCCACTACGGAGCCGCCAAACTCGGAATCGCCGGATTCACCAAGGCCCTGTCCCAGGAGGTCGCAGGCACCGGCATCCATGTCAACGCCATCGCACCGATGGCGGTCACCCGGATGAACCGCGATGCGTTCTTCGGCGGCAAGGAGTCCGCCAGCGACGACTGGCGTGACGACCTCAAGTCGGGCCGGGTGCCGATGGGACCACCGTCGGCTGTGTCGCCGACCGTGCTCTGGCTCGCCCACCGCGACACGCAGGTGAACGGCGACGTCTTCAGCACGTCGTCGGGCAAGGTCTCACGGGTCGGCTTCATCGTCGGCGAGGGCTACTTCAACCCGGATTACACGCCGGAGGATCTGAGGGACAACGTCGATGCCGTGCGCAGCCTCGACAACTACCTCGATCCGGTCAGGGGTACCGGCGACGAGCTCGCCCTCATCCCACCGCTGTTTCAGCAGTAACACGACTTCGGGTGGGACGGCCCCGGTCGTCCCACCCGATCACCACGTCATCGGGGCGGTCCGCCCCACCCCGCTACCCCGCCACCAGGTAAGGAGCACAATCACATGGTCAACCGACTCGAAGGCAAGGTCGCTCTCGTCAGCGGAGCAGCTCAGGGCATGGGTGCCGCACACGCCCGCGCAGTCGTCCGCGAAGGCGGGCAGGTCGTGATCGGCGACATCCTCGACGAGAAGGGTGCAGCGCTCGCGAAGGAACTCGGCGAGAGCGCGGCGTTCGTGCACCTCGACGTCATCAGCGAGGACGACTGGGCCAATGGAGTCGCCACCGCGGTCGGCACATTCGGAAAGCTCAACGTACTGGTGAATAACGCCGGAATCGTCAACTTCGGATTCCTGGAGAACTACTCGGTGGACCAGTGGAACACCATTCTGGGGATCAACCTCACCGGCTCGTTCCTCGGCATCAAGGCGGCCCGCGACGAACTGGTCCGGTCGGCCCCGGCGTCGATCGTCAACATCTCGTCGACCGCGGGACTCACCGGCAGCGCCGGTCAGCACGGATACGCCGCGTCGAAGTTCGGGGTGCGCGGTCTGACCAAGTCCGTCGCCGCCGAATTGGGCGGGAAGAACGTGCGGGTCAACTCGGTCCACCCCGGCACGGTCAAGACTCCCCTGACCGAAGGAATGGACCTGTCGACCCTGGCCGCCCCCATCCGACGGATCGCCGAGGCCGACGAGGTCGCGAATCTGGTCGTGTACCTGGCTTCCGACGAGTCCTCGTACTCCACCGGCTCCGAGTTCGTCATCGACGGCGGCCTGGTGAACTGCGCGGGCGCCGTCGTCGACGAGTAATTCACCGAGGATCCTTCCCACCGGCACTGCGGGAGATCACAGCGTCTCGAGCCACCCGGCGTGCGGAGACTCGTGATCTCCCGCGGTGCCGTTCACGGGAGACATCGATCGAACCGCTGCGACCGGTCGGCTCAAGATCGTGCGACCCGCCGCGCACGATCGCGTTCCGCGCAGTCATCGTCGGCACCCGCTGAACGGTCACGTCGACATACGTGAGGACACGTCGCAACACACGAACCCGTTGAGCACCGACCAGGTCGGGTCAGGAGCGCGCCTCGCTCACGGCTTCCGCCCGACCAGTGAGTATCTGAACAGCGGGAGCCTGCGCCACGAGACTCCCGGCAGCTCGAGCCGTGCGGATCGACGTACCTGTTGGTACGAATGCGCGGGCGGCCAGACAGTGGGCGCGGAATGCTCCCACAGGCCGCGGCGCCACGACAGCCACTTGTGCTGGACGACGCCGACCGCGTCCATGGCGTAGTCGCTCCATCCGGTCGGCCGCGCGAGGCCGACCACGACCAAGGTTCCACCGGGCGAGGTCAGGTCGGCGAGGCGACGCAATGCGGCCGACGGGTCTCCCAGATGATGCACGGCAGCCATGGACGCTACGAGGTCGAACTGTCCGCCGAACTCGGGAGACATGACGTCGCCGACGACGAAGTCGACCGCGTCGAACTCCGCGCGAGCGGAACTCACGACGTCGCGGTCGATGTCAATCGCAGTGACTTCGGGTACTCGTTGAGCCAGCTCCCCTGCGAGGAGACCGTCACCCGTCCCGACATCGAGCGCGGAACGTGCTCCCGCAGGTACAGCCCCCAACACTATTCGGTGATAGTGGATGTTGTGGTTCCAGCGTTGCTCGACCGACTGACTCACACCTCACGATGGTACCGACCGTGACGACTCGTCCCGCTCGTACACAGCTCGTTGCCGGTTGCCTCCGATAGAGTCGACCAATCCGCGATCGCACGTCGACATCGTTCGGGTGCACCGCCCAGTTCGACGGCGCCCGGCGTACTCAGTTCAGAATTTCGCGAATGCCGTCTCGGTACGTCGTCGCGACGAACTCCGGGAAACGGTCGGCGAACTTCGATGAGTCGAAGACGTTGTCCACCTCGTAGCGAGGTACGAGTTCGTGAACTTCTCGCAGTTCCGCGCGCAGCCGCGCGCCCACGGCGAAGGCGAACCGCGGCAGGACGGTGTAGCCGATCTTCCCTCCCCCGACCTCGGCCGCCAGGCCGATCAGTTCCGCGTACGTCTTCCGATCCGGGTCGATCGGAAGGTGCCAGGTCTGACCGTATGCGTCCGCCGTGTTGCCGAGCAGTGCCATCGCGCGCGAGGCGTCGGGCGTCCAGATCAAGCTGCGCTTCGTGTTCGCGCTGACCGGGACCATCGGCCGCTTGCCTTCTCGGATGCGGTCGAGGACGAATGTGTTCGTCAGGCTCGTGGTCTTTCCCGGACCGTAGAACTCGGGGGCGCGCGCGATGAGTGCCTCCACGCGCCCGGCCGCCTGTTCGGCCAGGAGCATCGTCGCGATGTGGGCACGAACCTGGGACTTGCGGCCCACCGGCTCGAACGCCGTCGATTCGGTCTGCGGCGTCGAGGTTCGCGGGTACATGTACGTGTTGTCGAAGAATACGAGCTTCGCGCCGTGCTCGATGCACGCGTCGAGGACGTTGCGCATCATCGTGGGAAACCGCCGTTCCCACAGATCCGAGTCCATCGGCAGACCGACGGTGAGGTAGGCGACATCGCTGCCCGCGACGGCCCGAGAGGTGGCGGCGGCGTCCGTGAGGTCGGCCGCGACCAATTGATCGCCCGCGGTCACCTCAGCGGGTCGTCGGCTGACGATACGGATATCGCCGTCGTACGTACGGCGCAGTTCGCGCACCAGCCCGTCGGCGATGGGCCCACCGGCCCCGAGGATCGTCTGCATGATGGAGGCCCCTTCTGATCGCGGTTGTCGGCGGCCGTCGAAGCACTCGGCGCCCTCAAGTTTACGATGTTAACAACAACGTACGAGGCCGAGTTAACACTGTCAACTAGACGGCGTCACGATGCGGCGGCCAATGCGGCCAGTCCTGCTCGGATGCGGTCGTCGACGGACGTCCCGGACGGTACGGCGATCTGCCCGTCGATGTGCAGGGAAGCGAACCCGTGGGCCAGCGCCCACCCTCCGGTGGCGAGCCCATGGGCGTCGACGTCGGGGAACTCCCGCCCGGCCATCTCTTCGATGAGCGCGAACACCGAGGCAGACTCGGGGATGCGTGCGCCGTCGGACGTGTGGGCGCGGGAGTGCATCAGGCGGTACAGGCTGGGGTGCTGCGTCGCGAACGCGACGTAGGCGATCGTCAGTTGCGCGAGCCGCGCACCGCCCTCGGCGGACGCCTCATTCGCCGCGGCCACTGCCAGATGTTCCTGGAGCTTCTCGAATCCCCTGGCTGCCATCGCGGCCTCGAGATCCTCCTTGTCGGCGAAGTGCCGGTAGGGAGCGGCCTGTGAGACGCCCGCTCGCCGGGCCACGGCGCGAAGGCTGAACGTCTCCCCCGCCTCGAGCATCTCGATCCCACCCTCGATGAGCGCCTCGCGCAGGTTGCCGTGATGATGTCCACCGTGGCCGGTTGACGTCGCCATGATGTCTCCCTACTGTCGAAGTTGACAATGTCAACCTTAGAGGGGGCGCGTGCGATGGCCAAAGTCGTCTTCGTCGTCACGGCGGCGAACGGATGGACGCTGAAGGACGGAACGGTGCACCCCACCGGCTACTGGGCCGAAGAACTGGCCGAGCCGCACCGGTTGTTTCGTGCCGCCGGGTGGGATGTCACCGTGGCCACGCCGGGCGCCGTTCCGCCGACACTCGACGAACTGAGCCTCGGGATCGCCGGCGGGATGCCGTCCAAACGCAAGGTGATGCGTCAGTACCTGGCCTCCATCCAGCCACAGCTCGATTCGCCCATCGCACTCGACGTCGTCGACGAAGACGACTACGACGTCGTGTTCTACCCGGGCGGCCACGGGCCGATGGAAGACCTCGCCGTCGATGAGACGTCCGGTGCCCTATTGACGCGGCGCCTCGATTCGGGCAGGCCGCTCGCCCTTCTGTGCCACGCGCCCGCGGCTATTCTCGCGGCGAAGAAGTCCGACGGTACGAATGCCTTCAACGGGCGAAGGATGACCGGCCTCTCGAATATCGAGGAACGCCTGAATCCATTCGCGTGGAAGGCGAAATGGTTCCTCGAGGATGCAGTGAAGACTGCGGGCGTCGAGTACCGAAAGGCCACGCTGCCACTGCGGCCGTTCGTCGTCGTCGACGGCAATCTCTACTCGGGGCAGAATCCTCAGTCCGCCGACGCGCTCACCGAGAGGATCCTCGCCGACTTCGAGCAGTGAGACCGCCTATGCGGTCATCGCCCCTATCCCGACGGCCCTTTGTCGCGGACTGTGACCGAAGAGGCGCCGCTGTCGACGACGCCTCTCGAGACTCACCCTCGACGTCGAGGACTGATCCGGGTCGTCTGCATCACGAACGTCGGCTTCCGAGGAGCGGGCGCCCTCCGGGCAGCGCTTTGCCGCCCGTGGCCTGTGACATCACATCGAAGAACAGATAGACACCGACCAGAGCGAAGGCCAGCACCACCCATCCGCCGGTCTTCGTCAGAGCGGTGCTCGCGTTGGCGGTGCCGAGCAGCACCAGCAGCAGCGCGACGTCGATGAGCGCGAACAGCAGCGTGAACGCCGACGGCAGACGAAGCGTCGCAAGAGTCAGCACGACGATGACGATCAACCAGGCGAGAAGAAACAGCTTCTGGGTGGCGACCGCATCGGCGGGATCGATGCCGTACCAGTTATGGGTGAGACCGATCACGAGAATCGCGTAGCTCAGCCAGAATCCGGAGAAGATCCCGAAGATCGCGGCGACGGCGCTCGCGCCCACTACGGCCGACCAGACTGCCGCCACGATCAGACCGACTCCGGTGGCGGCGAAGATGATCGGTATCGATGCCCCGGTCGCGGTCGCGGGGACGTAGCCGACGAGGACGAGGCCTAGTGCGATCGACCCGACCACGAAGGACGGCAGCCCTATCGCGGCCGGGTTTCCGACGGGCGGTGTTCCAACGTCTTCACTCATGACATAGTTCCTTTCTGAAATCAACAGCATCAGCATTCGGGTGCGATTCGTCGAACCCGAAATGGATTCTTCTGGTGCGATACAAAAGACAGGAAAGAGTTCCGTTCGCACCCTGACCTTTCGATCGGGAGATCACCGATCAATACGGTGGGAGGACTACGCTCCTTCCAGACTCTCCGCCCGACATAATGCGACTCCGCTGCCGATTCATATTTGCGGTCAAACGCGAACTCATTCGCGCCATACCCGCGAAGAAATCGACCGGAGGCGAAGAATTGTGACCTGTGACATGAATTCGAAGACTACGACGGAGCGACTGTCCGCCTACGATTCGTCTCAAACTGATACGACCCTCGGCCAGTGTGCGCACCGCATCGGGGGCGAATTCTTCAGGGGCTTCGAGAATGTTCCTTCCCCATCCGAACACCGTCGGCGACGTCGTACGCGCCGACGCGCCGGCATGCGGGCCGAGCAAGATGCAGACGTCGCCGAATTGCGCGGTGTGACCGTCAGCCCGCTGTCGGCCAGGTGAGGAATCCGATCTCGCGGGCGGAGGCGGTACCCGGTTCGAACCGGTCGACGGCGCGGTCGACGGCGGCGATCAGCTTGCGCGGCGGCACCGCGGCGATCGGAGACCACCATCCGATGCCGAGCCAGTCGCGTTCGTCGTCGGAGAGGTCAGTCGGCAACGCGTCGACGTCGTCGGGTGAGAGCTGGGGCTCGCGCAGCCATAATCTGCGCGCGAGCGCGTGCCGCGGACTGAGGCCGACGTCCACCGCGCGGGATCCGAACCGTCGTCGTGCGTCAGCGACGAATCGCAGGCCCGCGGGGCTCGCATCGTGGAGCACCAGCACGGGGATCGTCGGCGGCACCTGATCGGGGTCGGTGAGCAGTGCGAGACCGCGATTGAGTGCGACGTGATTCGCAGACAGACAGACGAGCACGCTGCGATCGGGGCACAGAACCGCGTATCGCGGCGTCGGCGAACCCGAGATCGTGGCGTCTCGCTCGTCGACCGCGCCGAGGACGTCCGTGCCGTACACGGTGCGCCACCGGTTCGACACCGTGTCCGCGAAGTCGTCGAGCGAACCGTCCAACGCGATCCGGTGGTTCCGGATCATCCATGGGCGGCGCACTCCGTTGACGATCATGCTGAGTGCGATGGCGCAGGCCGACACGATGAAGAGCCATTTGACGCCGGTCCCTTCCGAGACGTCGAAGACGCTCGGAACGAACCCCATGGCCAGGGGTAGGCCCGGAACGAGGGTGACGATCAGTAATCCGCCGACCGTACCCCAGAAGGCGAACCGCCAGCCCGATCGGATGTCCGTCCCGACCGTGCGTCTACCGGCCGCGTAACGAAGCTGCTCGAAAGTGTATTTCAGCTGATCATCGGTGCGGAGCTTGTCCGCGAGACGTAGCAGACGGAGATCGTTCAGTTGGAACGGCTCCGACTTCGGATCGAGTGCGAACTCGCGATCACAGACGCCGCAGACATGGTCGGGGCGTTCGCGATAACGCACGCTGCTACTGCAGTGCGGACAGATCATCGAAGCCTCCTCCACCGTCGACACAGTGTGATGTGTGTCATCCGTTCGGGCTACTATACGAGAGTTGTCCGAAGTCCGTCGATCCGGCGTCTAGCGATGATTGGAGGAATCGCATGCTCCTTTCGCGTCGTGTGCCGATCATCGTCGTTCTCCTGATGCTCGCCGAAGTCGTCGTTGTGGCCGCCGCGTTGTGGCCGCAACGCGAGTCGCCGGGTGATTCGACGTTGCAGACCATGGCATCGGTGCCGGAACAGGCCTGGCGGATCACCGCGGACCAGCTCGCGGGTGCGGAGTCCGATCGTGCGGGGATCTCCATCGAGGCGGAATCGGAAGATGTGCTCGTCGTGTCGGGCTATGCCGAACCGTACAGTCCGACGGCGACATTGGCGGCAGTGAATGCCGATTCGGGCGAGCAGATCTGGAGCGCCACGACCGTGGGACGGTGGCAGCGGTGCGATGTCGGGGGCGACGAGGTTGTGGCGTGCACGAAGAACGTCCGCGACCGCGGCGAGATCGTCTCTCGGGTGCACTTCTTCGACCTCCGTTCCGGGAGGGAACTCTCCAGACAGACTATTCACGTGCGTGGTCCGGTCACCGTTGCGGCCGTGGGCGACGGATTCGTCGCTGCTGCGACGAGAGACGACGGACTCAGCCTGATCGAGGAGCGTCTGGTACCGGATCCGACCTACGATCGTGCTCCGGACGCGAGCGAGGTCGCCGTCGGCGAGACCGCCCTCGTCGGCTACTCGGGATCGGGCGATCGATCCTGGTCGACGACGGTCCCCGCCGGCCGAAGCTCACTGCGCTCGGCCGCGGGCTCCCGCGTCGTCGCTATGGAAGGCGATCGCGCAGCCGGATTCTCGATCTACCGAGTCGACACCGGAGCACAGGTCTACTCGTCGGCCGACCCCGTGCCGGAGGAGGAGTACGCCCGCAACGCGTACCGGAAGTACGCGTCCAAGTACCACGGTCTCCTCGTTTGGACCAGTGGCGACATTCCGGAGTCTTATGTCCTCTTCGACGGGGGCTTCGCCATCGATTCGGCCAGCGAGCCGACCGTACGGTTCTATGACGAGACCGGTCACCACGGCCCGGACCTGCCCGGCTGGACCCTGATGACGAACGAGTTCGAGCCCATGACAATCGACCGCGATCGGGTGCCGGTCGAAGAGTGGATCACCCGGCGATTCGCGGTCGCGAGCGGGCGGTCAGGCGAACTGCTGTGGTCGCGTTATGACCGCGCGGATGTCGTCGAGAGCATCGGCGACGGCGAACTCGCGGTCGCCACCGACGATTTCGATGCCGCGGACGTCTTCTTCCGCACCTGGCGTGTCGTCGATGCGGACACCGGAAGCGAAGGAAGGGCGCTCGTGACGAGGTTCGGACGGTCGCTTCTCGGATACGACGGCCGACGCCTGATCTTCGCCGGCGCTCCGGATGCTCAACAAGAGCCGAACATTCCGCGTCTGAGTGCATTCGACGGTCGGAGTGCCGCGCAGCGTTGGGAGATCGAGCCGGTCCACGACTACTCTGCGACGTGGGAGCGAGCCGGTCGCGGGCTCTATCTTGTCGGCGCGGCCGGGTACGGTCCGGGATGGATTTCTCGCTACGCAGACTGAGCCGCCCAGCACACGTCGCCGGGCCCGGTGAGATGCGGAGTTCTCGCGGCGCGCACGCTCCGCATCAGCGCGGTGCGAGGCGCGGCCCGACGGTGATCGCGCTCCTGCGCCTATTCCGATGGGTCGGTGACGTGCACGGCCGCTTCTTCGGCACTCGCTCCGGCACCGTCTACTCCGACGTCGTCGGCGACGAGTTCTGAATCCACAACGGGATCGCCGCGTCCCGCGGAATCGACGAGGCGGCCCGCGCGCAATTCCCCGGCTTCGGCCGTCTCAGGGAAGTCCGGATCCCGCTCGCCCGGATTCGCGTCGACCTCCGGTTCCTGCTCGGCCAGTCTGTCGTCCAGGGACCGGTGCTCGTGCCCGGCCGGTTCGTGGTCGGGTGGTGAATAGCCGCGGTCGAGAACGTCACTGAGCTCAGGGGCGTCGAGGGTGTCTTCGGGTTGCAACTGGTCGCTGTCGTCCACATCGTTGCCGTCGGTGGGGTCGTTCTGCTCGGTCATGGGTACTCCGTCCAGTCCTGCCGTCGGTACTGGCCGACGCGGTCCGCGGGCCGGCGTACGTCGGCCCACCGCATGCGGCCCTCGACGG
The DNA here is from genome assembly GCF_014197435.1 of Gordonia humi. Lineage (NCBI taxonomy): Bacteria > Bacillati > Actinomycetota > Actinomycetes > Mycobacteriales > Gordoniaceae > Gordonia > Gordonia humi. The sequence continues at coordinate 3,114,079 of NZ_JACIFP010000001.1, read as the reverse complement.
AGGGTTCCCCGCACGCCGTGTCGTAAACATCGTCGGCCCAGATCGCGAGCGCGTACATGAGGGCGACGGCGGATTCGTACCGGCCCGAACGCGTGGTGTTTGCGATCCCTGGACGACGGGTAGCCCGAGGATGTCAGAAGTCCACGCCTTGCACTGCCAGCGGCTGCCGACCCGAGACGTCTCTGCGCCGAGGAGGCGACGCGGGGTCGACCCGAGGATCTCTTCGACCCACAGCGAGCGACATCGGTCCCGGCAGCGTTCGCGGTGCATCCGGAGACGAGAACAGGACGAACGAACCGACCAGACGGGAGCCCGACGATGGCGATGTATCGAGTACTGAATCCGAATGAAGACGTGATCGAGACCGCGGAGTTCGAGAACGCTCAAGACGCGTACGAATGGTTCCATCAGATCGAAGTCCCGTCGCACGTCATTGGCTACCGCATGGAAGTCGATCAAGACGGGCAGTGGACGATGTTCGACCAGACCGACGGCGCCGATTCGACGCGGAGGTCGGCTCGGTGACACGCGAGACCGCACTCCGGCGAGACCCGGACCCGACACGGTCGGCGCGAGCGCGACTGCCGGACTACTCGTCCGCCGACATCGATGCCGATCTGAGGTGGTGGAACGCCGCCAACTACCTCACCGTCGCGCAGATCTATCTGCAAGGAAACGTCCTCCTCCGCTCGGAGCTCACACCGAGCGACATCAAACCGCGTCTTCTCGGACACTGGGGAACCAGCCCTGGACTGTCGGCGATCTACACAGTCCTCAACCGGTTGATCAAGCGGACGGAGTCGCGATGGCTGTTCGTCACCGGTCCCGGCCACGGCGGACCGGCGTTGATAGCCAACGTCTATCTCGAAGGCACCTATTCGGAGATCTATCCTGACGTCGGTCGCGATGAGCAGGGACTGCTGCGACTGTGTCGACAGTTCTCGACGCCAGGCGGCGTCCCCAGCCACGTCAGCGTCGAGACACCGGGCAGCATCCACGAGGGCGGAGAGCTCGGCTACTCGCTCGCGCACGCGGTCGGAGCGGCGTTGGACTCCCCCGACCTGGTCGTGGCGTGCGTCGTAGGTGACGGCGAGGCCGAGACCGGCCCGCTGAGCGCTTCGTGGAACTCGACCGCGTTTCTGAACCCCGCCCGCGACGGCGCGGTCCTCCCGGTCCTTCACCTCAATGATGCGAAGATCTCCGGTCCGACGGTCATGGGTCGGAGAGCCGATGCGGACGTCCGCGCCGATCTTCACGGCAAGGGCTGGGAACCGGTGTTCGTCGAGGGCACCGATCCACGGGACGTCTTCGTCCAGTTGACCGAGGCGGTCGGGGCCGCATACGAGGACATCCGTCGGATACAGACCGAGGCGCGTGCCGGGACCGACCGGCCCGCGCCACGGTGGCCCGCCATCGTCATGCGGACGCCGAAGGGATGGACCGGGCCACGCCGCGTGGACGGGCACCTCGTCGAAGGCACCCATCGTGCGCACCAGGTTCCGTTGTCTGGAGTCCGGGACGATCCGGCGCGTCTCCGCCAGCTCGACGCCTGGCTTCGGTCCTATCGTCCCGATGAACTGTTCGACGACCGCGGCGCCGTCGTCGACGACGTGAGCGTCCTCGCCCCCGACGGATCGCTGCGTATGGGAAGCACGCCGTACGCGAACGGCGGTCTGCGCCGTGAGCCGTTGACGCTCCCCGATCCGGCCCCGTACTCGCTACGCATCGACACACCTGGGACGGTGACCTACCCCACCACGACGGTGCTCGGCGAGTACCTGCGCGACGTGTACCGCGCGGACCGTACAACCGACGACGGCGGCACGTTTCGACTGTTCTGCCCCGATGAGACGGCGAGCAACAAGCTGGATGCGGTGTTCGAGGCGACCGAGCGGTGCTGGCAGTTGCCGGCGTCATCCGATGACGATCATCTGGCACCGTCGGGACGCGTGATGGAGGTTCTGAGCGAACACCTCTGTCAAGGTTGGCTCGAAGGCTACCTGCTGTCCGGACGACACGGACTGTTCGCCAGTTACGAAGCGTTCGCGATGATCAGCGCGTCAATGGTCGTCCAGCACACGAAGTGGCTTCAACACGCAGCAGGACTGGGCTGGCGCGAACCGGTGTCGTCACTGAACATCCTGCTCACATCGACGTGCTGGCGTAACGACCACAATGGCTTCTCGCATCAAGGCCCGGGACTGATCGATACGGTCCTGTCGTTGTCGCCCGGCGTAGTACGAGTGTGGCTTCCGCCCGATGCGAACTCGCTGCTAGCGGTCTCCAAACGCTGTCTGGAGAGCCGGGACCAGGTGAATCTGATCGTCGCGGACAAACAGCCCCATCTGCAATACCTGACGGACGAAGAGGCGACGACCCAGACGTCCGCCGGCGCCTCGATCTGGCACTGGGCCGGAAACGAGAGCGACGGTGCGGCGCCGGATGTGGTCCTGGCATGCGCGGGCGATGTGCCGACTCACGAGACCCTCGCCGCGGCGTCCCTCCTTCGCGAGCACATGCCGGCCCTGCGCACCCGCGTGGTCAACATCATCGATCTGATGGCGCTGCTGCCACCGGGAGAGCACCCCCACGGACTCTCCGACGCCGAGTTCGCCGACGTCTTCACGACCACGGTCGATGTCGTCGTCGCGTTTCACGGCTACCCTCGCGCGCTACACCAGCTCCTGCACGGACGCCCGGACGCCGGGCGATTCCACGTTCGCGGGTTCTCCGAACAAGGCACCACGACGACACCGTTCGACATGGTGGTCCTCAATCGCATGAGTCGGTACCACCTGGTGCTGGAGGCGATTCGACGAGCAGGTGCCGACAGCGAAGACGCCGAGCGACTCGCACGACTGTGCCGGTCGCAGCTCGAGCGCCACCATTCCTATATCCGCCGACATTTCGACGATCTGCCGGAGATCAGAGACTGGACCTGGGCGTGATGACAACGCCTCAGGGGTTCGCGGCCCGTGACCTCTGCAGCCGACGGTCGAACGATGGCCGTCGCCGAACCCCTCGACGACAGCGCTCGCCCTCGCAATGGCCGGTACGGCTCTTCGTCGGTTCGAACGCATCGCTCGATGTCGTCGATGTCTTCGCTGCGACGCGGAGCGTCATCGAGTCGCCGCGGACATCGCCTCAGCGTTCGAGATGCTCAAGCAGATCACGGAGCGGCTGCGACGGCGCCGCGGTCCACAGCTGCGGCCATACTTCCTGCAACTCGAACACGAGGTGTTCACGTAGTGCGGTACTGAGAGCACAGAGCGCCTCTTCGAACTCGGCGCTTCCCGCCTCCGAGTCCTCGACGGCCCGCATGAGTCGCCGGTTCTCGACGTGGTCGGCGAGCGCCCGATCGGCCAGTCGGCCGCCGCAGTCCAGTGCCGTGCGGACTATCGGCCAGAACGCGTCTTCCTCGACAGACTGATGGCGGGATTCGGCGACGAGCAGTGCCACGGCTCGTGTGCGCCGTTCTTCGACGGCGGACGCACCCGATGGCAGTGGTCCGTCGAGGCCGTCCAGCAGTCTCAGCAACCGCCGATGGTCACTCTGCAGGTGCGCTGTCGCTTCGAGGTCCACTGCTGTCCTCCACGGGTTCTCGGGATGGTGTTCGGCGTCTCGCGCGATGAATCCGACGTCTCTTCCGTATGCCGATAGGTCGCGGGCCGTCTGTCTCTCGGAGTACCCGGATGAACGCATCCGAAACGCGGCACCGCGTACTCGAAGTGGCCGCTCTGCTCGCGAGTCGGCGGATTAGACTGGTCGACGATGCCTGTCACGATGCCGTACGACCTGCCCGCCCGAGCGATCCTGGAGGCGGAGAACATCTTCGTCATGTCCGACGAACGCGCCGGACACCAGGACATCCGTCCTCTGCGCATCGCGATCTTGAATCTGATGCCGTTGAAGGTGACCACAGAGACGCAACTTCTGCGGCTACTCAGCAATACGCCGCTCCAGATCGAGATCACCTTGCTCCACACCGCGACTCACACCTCGCGCACCACGTCCGCGGCTCACCTCGAGTCGTTCTACTCGACTTTCGACGAAGTGGCCGACCGGCATTTCGACGGGTTGATCATCACCGGTGCGCCGATCGAGAAGCTCGAGTTCGAGGACGTCGACTACTGGCCGGAGATGACCAGGATCCTGGACTGGACACGAACCAACGTCCAGTCGACCCTGCATGTGTGCTGGGGCGCTCAAGCCGGACTCTTCCATCACTACGGCGTCGGCAAACACGAAGTGCCGCAGAAGATCTCGGGGGTGTTCGAGCATCGTCTCACCGGTTCCACGTCGCACGTTCTGACCGGCTTCGACGACGTCTTCCTTGCTCCGCACTCACGGCACACCGACGTGTACGCCGCCGACATCGAGGCGACGGGCCAGGTGGACGTCCTGGCGACGAGCGACGAGGCCGGCGTGTACCTCGCGGCGACCGCGGACGGGCGACAGGTCTTCGTGACCGGTCACCCGGAGTACGATGCCGACACCCTGGCTCGCGAGTTCCGTCGCGACACCGATCAGGGCGTCGCGGTCCCCGTGCCCGCACACTATTTCCCCGGCGACGATCCCGCCGCTGAACCTCGCAATCGGTGGCGCGGTCACGGTCATCTCCTGTATGCGAACTGGCTGAACTACTGCGTCTATCAGGAGACTCCATTCGATCCGTCTCGCGGCTGACCCCGACTGGTCGGTTCGAGAACGAGAATGTCGTAGGTGCTTGTTAGTGTGTGGTCAAAGGTCGAAACGGCTATGACCAGCACTTACAAGGGGGTGAATCCGATGACCGAACCCGCCCACGACGGCCCGGCACTCCCGGATTCACCCGCAGCTCTCCTCGCGCTCGCCGAGGCCGCGTTCGCCAAACTCAACGACACCAAGTTCGCCGCCCTCACCGGCGAAGACCTCCTCGCCGCCGCCGAAACCAACGAACGCATCCGCAACCGCCACGAAGCGGCCACCACCTCGTTGATGATCGAAATTAACGACCAGTACGCCTTCCACACCCGCGGCTTCCAAAACGTGCAGAAGTACATGACGACCGGTCTCCGGGTGGGTGCACCCGAAGCCAACACCCGCATGAAACTCATGTTCGCCACCGGCGAGTTCCTCGGGATCGGCGGCCAACGACTTCCCGCCCGTTTGGAGGCGACCGCCCACGCCCTCCGCGAGGGCGGCATCAACCGGGCACACGTCCGCACTATCGCCGACGTGATCGACAAGATCCCCGCAGCAATCGACGCCGACACCGTCACCGCCGCCGAAGAACACCTCGCCGCTACCGCGCGCACACTGTCTCCGGACGGGGTACGCACCGTCGGCGAGCGACTCCTCGGTCACCTCGACCCCGACGGGGAACTCACCGACGACCGCGACCGCAAGCGCACCCGCGGGTTCACCGTGGCCCCGCAAGATGCCCGGTTGATGTCCAAGCTCCGCGGATCACTCACCCCGACTTTCCGGGCAAAACTCGACGTCGTCCTGACCGCGTGGGCCGCACCCGGGATGAACAACCCCGACGATGAAACGCCCCTGTTCGGGGCCGTCGACCGGGACGGTCTGGACCCGCAGGTTCTCGCCACCGCCGTCGAGCGCGATACCCGCAGCACCGCGCAACGCAACCATGATGCGCTGGCCGCGATGCTCGACTTCGTGTTGGGACACGGTGCGCTCGGCCGTCCGGATCGGATACCGGCCGAGCTGGTCGTGACCGTCACCGACCAGGAGCTGGCCGCCGAAGCCGGTGTCGCGCACACGGCGACCGGGGCGCGGGTTCCGGTGACGGATCTGGTCGAGGTCGCCGCCCACGCCACCCCACACCTGGCCGTGTTCAAAGGCCACACCAGCGAAATCCTCTACCTCGGACGGGGAAAGCGCCTGGCGTCGAAGGCGCAGCGGCTGGCGTTGTTCGCCCGCGATCGCGGGTGCAGCGGCCCCGAATGCGATGTCCCGTTCTCCCGGACCGAAGCCCACCACGTCCAACGGTGGGAGGACGGCGGCGCGACCGATATCATCAACCTGGGTGCGGCGTGCGGCAAACACAACCGGGCCGAGGGGAAGGGCCCCGGGAAATGGGAGACGGGCATCGTGCACGACGGCCCGCATACCGGGCGCGTCGGGTGGCGACCGTCCGGATCGACCCGCCCGTGGCAGGTGAATCCACTCCACCACGTCGGGCAGGAACCCGAATTCCTGCCCCATGGCCCGCCCCGCGGCTCCGGTTCGGCCGTCGAAGCGCTCCTGGCGACGCTTCTCGACGCCGCCTAACCCGGAGTCGCCGCTGTTCCCCCGGCAGCGAGTGACCGATCACCGGTCAGGGCATCGAGAACCGTCCGATGATACGTCCGGTCTCCGCCGCCGCGGCCGCCGGATCGCGACCGCGCAGCACTGCGTCGAGCACGTGTCCGTCCAATGCGGCCACCAGTTCGCGCGCCTCGGTCTCGGGCAGGCCCACGGCGACGATCGAGGCCACGAATGCATCGCGACCGCGCACCATCTCCGCGGCCAGATCGTCGTCGTGCATCGATGCGACGATCAGCTCGTAGCGGGCCCTGGTCCGCGACAGGTCGTCGCCGAGCCAGCGGCGGATCTGGTCGGCGGGCTGTTCGCCGTCGCGCGGGCCGTCGAGCTCCACCAGACGATGGACCATCGCGGTGACCAGACCGCGTTGGTCGACGAAGTGATGTCGGACCGAGCCGTGCGGCACGCCGGCCGCATCTTCTACCCGGCGCGCGGACCAGGCTCGGAAACCGCTCTGGCCCAGCAGTTCCAGCCCCTCGTCGAGCAGCCGTTCGCGTGTCGTCTTCTCCACATGGCGAAGATACCGTGCTAGCGTCTTCTCCATGCGGAGAACGGAGCCGATGAAGGTCCTCATCGTAGGTGCCGGTATCAGTGGGCTGGCTCTCGCGAGTGCACTGCACCGCGACGGGGCGCACGTGACGGTCCTCGAACAGGCCCCCGAGTTCACCGAGGCCGGATCGGGACTCTCGATGTTCGGCAACGGATTCCGAGCACTCGACGCACTCGGCCTCGGCGACGCGGTGCGTGAGATCGCCGCCGATGCGCCGCCTCCCGGCCGCAGCGGCACCCGGCGTCCGGACGGCCGTTGGATGACGGTGTTCACACCCGGAGTCACCGAACAGCTGCGCATCGTCGACCGCACCGATCTTCATCGAGTGCTCGTCGCTGCCTGCGACGGTATCGACATTCGGCACGGCGTCCGCGTCGACTCGGCCGACGACACCGGAGTCAGGGTCGCCGACGGCACCCGAATCGGCGGATTCGACGTCGTCGTCGGCGCGGACGGACTGCGCAGCCGCGTGCGGTCCGCGTGGCCCGCTGCCGCGGCACCTCATCACGCGGGTTACGGCGCCTGGCGCGGTATCACCACGCGCGCCGTCTCCGTGAGCGACGGCGGCGAGACCGTCGGCGCCGGACAGCGATTCGGCATCGCGCCGCTGCGCGACGGCCGCGTCTACTGGTTCGCATGTCTGTCTGTGCCGTTCGATGCGCGGCCCGGCCTCGACGTCCTCCGCTCGACGTTCGGTTCCTGGCACGATCCGATCCCCGAGCTGATCGCGACCACCGATGACGCGCGGATCTCTTATCTGCCGATCGAGTATCTGCGCGGTCGGCTCGACTCGTACGCTCTCGGCGGCAGGGTGCTCATCGGTGACGCCGCACACGCCATGACTCCGGATCTGGGCCAGGGCGCGAACCAGGGTCTCGAAGACGCGGCAGTCCTCGCGCGGTGCCTACGGCCGATCATCACGGCTCCGACTGCCGGTGCGGTCGCCGACGCACTCGCCGACTACGACGCAGTTCGTCGGCCTCGCAGCCGCCGGATCGCACGTCAGGCTCGACTCCTCGGGCGAGTGATGCAGACGTCCGGACCGCTGGCCTCGTTGCGCGACGCCGCCATGACGATCGCACCGTCACGCATCGTGTCGGCGACGTCGGCCCGGATGCAGGATTGGACGCCGCAGGCCTGAGTGCACCGCCGGACCTCGCAGAAGGAGTCGGCGCGCCCGCACTGGTCGTGACAGCGTGAGTAGGCCCCGGCTCGACGGTTTGACTTGGCCCCGTTTGCGACTCGCCGGTGGTGTTGCGACGGTTTGGTCTGGCCCACCTGATGGTTGCTCGTGAACTCACTTTCACGAGCCGAATCAGGTGGTGGTCGATGATGGGATCGAAGGTGGAGTTGTTCGCGAAGATCCGGCGGACGCCCGGGTGGCGGGCACGAGTATCCGGGCGTCGGCTCGGAAGCGATTCCGAGGCTGCAGCGGTTGCTACCTAACCAGAGGCCGGGGCGCCTGCCGGTGACGACGTCGTCAGCATCCGGAGCGCGAAGTAGTGCACAACGGGGATCACAAACTCGACGATGAGCATGGCCACATAGAACGGGGTGGGCGCACCCGAGAGGATCCACGCCAGCACGCGGCCGATGGCGCCGACGAAGAACAACAGGCCAAGGACATTGATCTCCCGGGCCCGGCCGACGACATCTCGCGACGCCCAAACGAAGGCGGCACCGTATGCCACGAACAGAACATTGAGGAAGCGCAGGTCGGAGTCCATGGTTGCGTTGACCTCGCCGCCACCGATATAGGTGACCTGACCGAATAGAAAGTGCGCCAACGCGATTCCTATCATCAGCACTCCGAAGACCGCGAGCCACATGCTGAGTATCCGCCTCACCAGAATCTCCTATTCAACAGATGTAAAATAGGACGGTACGCGCACTCCGCGTCGACATCAACACCTCACCTGACACGCGACTACAGTGACCAGATGCCCACCCGTAGACGACGCCTCACACCCGATCAGCGCCGAGAGGCGATACTTGACGTCGGCGAGCGACTGTTCAGCGCACGCGGCGTCGACGAGGTATCCATGCAGGAGATCGCCGAACATGCCGGGGTCACACGCGCGTTGCTCTACCACTACTTCGCCACCAAAGCCGAGCTGTTCGGCGGTATCTGGTCCAGAGCGCACCAGCAAGTGCGCACCCGCCCCGCATCGCCGGCGCCGACTGCCCGCGCATGGCTCGAGCAACTCCTCCGCGACTACCTCGACTTCTATGCCGCAAACCTGCCGCTGGTGGTCGCCGCCAACCGAAGCTCGATCTCCGCGGATCCCGCGGTCCGCCGTCCCGTTGACCAGGCTTTCCGTCAAGTCGCCGACTCGCTACTCGGTGCTGTCGCCGTCGACGGCCATGATCGCGCCGCCGCTGAAGTCGCGTTCGCAGGCTGGATCGCGTTCGTTCGCGAGAGCTCGCTCTCCACCTACCTCGACAAACGGATATCGCCGGATGAGAACCTCGCCTTGTGCATGGTCGTCTTCGACGCCGCCGTCGGGCGGCACGCCAACTTCGACACCCCACCGCCCGCCAACGCAGGCGGGGACAGCTCGAACCGCCACAGTGGAGCCACTTCTAACTGAGATAGCCAGCCCCCCCCGCACTCCGGCGCTGCCGAAACCAGTACCGCGAGCCACCACGACGACGTAGTGCGTCGACCGCCGATGACGGCATGGATTCGGACAGCATGGGACTGCTGCACGGATAGGTGACATCTGATCTGGCTTGCCTGGGAAGGCCGGCCTGGAAGGATGACCATCGTGCCCAAGCCTTATCCGAAAGAGTTCCGTGATGACGTGGTTCGGGTTGCCCGGGACCGTGAAATCGGTGTGACGATCGAGCAGATTGCGAAGGACTTCGGGGTGCACCCGATGACCTTGCAGAAGTGGATGCGCCGCGCCGATATCGACGACGGCAACAAGCCCGGGGTGACGAGCGGGCAGTGGGCGGAGCTACGGGAAGCGAACAAGCGAATCCGGTTGCTGGAGCAGGAGAATGAGGTCCTGCGCAGAGCCGCGGCGTATCTGTCGCAGGCGAACCTGCCGGGAAAAGGCTCTACCCGCTCGTGACAGAGCTCGCCGAAGCTGGGATTCCTGTGACGGTGACGTGCCGGGTGCTTAAGCTCTCCCGCCAGCCTTACTACCGGTGGCTCAAAGACCCGGTCACCACCTCTGATCGTGTCGAAGCGCAACGGGCGGATGCCCTGTTCGACGCCCATCGTGATGACCCGGAGTTCGGGTACCGGTTCCTCGCCGATGAAGCAGAACATGCTGGTCAGCCGATGAGCTCACGAACGGCCTGGCGGATCTGCTCGGCCAATCGGTGGTGGTCGAGCTTCGGGAAGAAGCCTGGCCGGGCCGGCAAAACACCGGGCCCGCCGGTGCATGACGACCTGGTCGAACGCAACTTCACCGCCGACGCACCCGATCAACTGTGGTTCACCGACATCACCGAGCACTGGACCGACGAGGGCAAACTGTATCTCTGCGCGATCAAAGACGCCTGCTCCGGTCGTATCGTCGGATACAGCATCGACTCCCGCATGCAGTCCGGCCTGGCCGTGAATGCGCTCAACAACGCCATCGCCCGCCGAGAGGCAGCGTTGCCGGTTGTGTTGTCCACTCGGACAGGGGATCTCAATTCCGTGCACGGAAGTTTGTTTGTGTTCGCATTGAATCGGCACGGTCTGGTCGGATCGATGGGGCGGGTCGGTGCTGTTGGGGACAACGCCGCGATGGAATCGTTCTTTGCGCTGCTGCAACGCAACGTTCTCGACCGCCAACGCTGGGCCACCGGTGAACAGCTGCGGATCGCGATCGTCACCTGGATCGAACGGACCTACCACCGCCGACGTCGGCAAGCCCGCCTGGGCCGGTTGACACCTATCGAATTCGAGGCCATTCTCAACACCGCCGCGCTCACCGCGGCATGACACCGAAACTGTCACCTATCCGTGCAGCAGACCCCATCGACGAACGCCCGCGGTGACGGCCTCCCGGCGTCCGCGCGTACGCTCGCCGCATGACCGACGTCCTTCGCATGACCGCGTTCCCTGCTGCCGATCACGGCGGTAACCCCGCGGGTGTGGTGCTCGATGCGTCCGCGCTCGACGACGCGGAGATGCTCGCGATCGCCGCTGACGTGGGTTACGCGGAGACCGCCTTCGTCCGGTCGGTCAGGGCGAGCGATGCGGGTCGCTCCGAAGTCGACATCCGCTACTTCTCCCCGCGTGCCGAGGTCCCCTTCTGCGGACACGCGACGGTGGCGACGGCGTCCGTCCTCGCCGGACGCCACGGAGCAGGCGACTACCTCTTCCACACGTCGGCGGGCGACGTCTCGCTCGAGGCGTCCGTGGTGGACGGCGAGATCGCGGTGTCGTTCACCAGCGTCGAACCACGGGTCCGTGACCTCGACGATCACGTGCTCGCCGATCTGCTCGACGCACTCGGACTCACTGCGGCCGATCTGGATCCGAGGTTTCCGGCCCGTGAGTCCTTCGCCGGGAACTGGCATCCCGTCCTCGTCGTCGGCGACCGCGACGTGTTCGACCAGTTCCGGTTCTGGCCGCCGACCGTCGCCGCGTTCCTCGACGAGAACGGCTGGGCGGGAACGATCACCGTCCTGCACGACCTCGGAGACGGCGCGTTCGCCGCACGGAACCTCTTCCCGGTCGGTCGGATCACCGAAGACCCGGCCACCGGATCGTCGGCGGCGTCGACCGGTGCGTATCTCCGCGCGATCGACCGCGTTCCGGACGGGGGCGAGTTCGTCATCCGCCAGGGTGAGCACGTCGGCCGCCCGAGTCTCCTTCGCGTCCGGGTACCGGCCTCGGGCGGCATCGTGGTCACCGGAACCGCGCGGCGGATCTGACCCGCGGTCTGCCTGGCGAGGAATCGTTCGGACGAGGTCATCGGCTGATCACGGAGCGGATGAGGCGTCAGCGGAAGCCGACCCGCCGGTCAACCACGCCGCGACCGCCTCCGGCTCGATGACACGCAGATCCCGACGACCGGTGCGTCGCTCGACCCACCCTCGGCCGATCATCCCGGTCATCACGGCGGCGCCGAGCCCACCCGCGAGATGATGTCGCTGTTCGGACCAGTCGACGCACGCCCTGATCAGTGGTCGTCTGTCGGCGTTCAGTGCACCGAGGTCGACGCCGATCACACCGAACACCTCGGCTCCGCGGGGGCCGACCCGGTAGGGCGCGACGGGCACGGACGAGCTCAGTTCGTCGGACGATCCGAGTCCGGTGCCCGGTACACCGTCGATCCGGACCAGGGCGTCGCACTCGACGAGACCGGCCAGGACGTCGACGCCGAGCCCGCCGGCGAGGTGGTCGTAACAGGATCGTGCCACCCGCAGCCGGTCCCAGGCGCGGACCGCGGTCAACCCGGTCGGCGGCTCCGTGCGGGCCAGCGGCAGCAGCCCCTCGATCGCGGCGACGACCCGCGGGTCGACGATGCGGTACCGCCGGGTGCGACCGGACGTCTCGACGGTGACGAACTCGGCCTCGACGAGGCGGGCGAGATGGGAGCTGGCCGTCGACGCCGACACCCCGGCGATCGTCGCCAGATGGCCTGCCGGTCGCGCCGCACCGTCGATGAGCTCCATCAGCATGCGGGCGCGCGAGGAGTCGGCGAACAACTCGGCGACGGCGGCCAGATCCGGGTGAGCGTGCATGATACCAGTATCGCGGCCCGACACTTCGGCCGGCGTCGAAGTATTCGGCGCCGACCATGTCGAGTGTGAACAGATCCACCACACCGACCGCCGTTCACCGCGGCTCTCCCCTGCTCCTCACCGTGCTGTGCGCACCCATGTTCCTGGTGCTCCTCGACGTGCTCGCGATGAACGTGGCGATGCCGAGCCTCGGTCGCGCGTATGCGATCGGCCGCGATCAGTGGTCGCTGCTCGTCGGCGCCTATACGGTGCCACTGGCGGTCGGACTCCTGCCTGCGGGATGGCTCGTGGATCGCATCGGACCGCGCCGCGTCCTGCTCGGCGGCCTGCTCGTCTTCGCGGCCGCCTCGATGCTCGGCGCCGTCGGGTGGGCGTGGTCGGCGGTTCTCGCCGCACGCCTGCTGCAGGGACTGGCCGCCGCGGCGATGCTTCCCGCCGGGCTGGCAGCGTTGACCACCACCTGGACCGACCCCGCGCCGCGGGCCCGCACGCTCGGGATCTGGTCGGGGGTCAGCGCCGTGGCGACAGCGATCGGACCGGGAGCCGGCGGCGGCCTGGTCGCGGCGTTCGACTGGCGGGCGGTGTTCTGGATCGACATCCCACTCGTACTGGTCGCCGTGATCGGGACTCGGCGCCTGCTTCCGGAGCGCCGCGCGCGAAGCGAACACGGACGTCCGACCGGCCCGCGATCCCTTGCGGCCTCGGTGGTCGCCGCAGCGATCATGACCAGCGGCGCCAACGGAACCCTGCAGGTCGTGACCGTGCACATGCAGGACGACCTGCATCTGGCGCCCGGACCGGCGGGCACCCTGCTGCTGGTCGGCACCGCGCCGTTCGTGATCCTCGGGCCGATGTCCGGCCGACTCGTCGCTGCCCGGGGACGACGCGCCGTCGCCGCGAGCGGATTCGTCGCCGGAGCCGTCGGACTGGCGACTCTCGGTCGGGTGTCCGGTCTGGTGGGACTGGTGCCCGGGCTCCTCGGCATCGGCGTCGGACTCGGCCTGATGACCGCGGCAATCGTCGGCGAGACCATGGCTGCCTGGCCCGCGCGCCCCGGTCTCGCCGGTGGACTCAACAATGCGTTGCGCCAGGTCGGCACGAGCGCGGGCGTGGCCGTCGGCGCCGGACTCACCTCCGGCCTCGGCGACGACGCACTGCTCACCCGGACCGGCTCGGTGGCCGGTCTCTGGTGGCTGTGCGGCGCGCTGGTGGTCGTCCTCGGTTTCAGTCGCCCGGGAACACCGCGGGGAGCTCCGATGCACGACCGGTGAAGGTCGGCGTCCGCTTCTCCAGGAACGCGGCGACGCCCTCCTTACCGTCGCCGATCGAGGTGTAGTACATCGCCAGCGAATCGGACAGATGAGCCTCGAGCGGTGTGGCGACGCCGACGTTGCGATAGATCAGCTTCTTCGCCAACGCCACGGCGACCGGCGAGCGGTCGACGACGAACGAGCGGGCGAGGGCGATCGCGGCGGGCAGCAGCTCGTCCGGCTCGTGGACCGAGCGCGCGAGACCGCCGTCGACCACTGTCCGCGCATCGAGGATGTCGGCGGAGTACACCCATTCGAGCGCCGTCTGGATGCCGACGAGGCGCGGGAGGAACCAGCTCGAGCACGCCTCGGGGACGATGCCCAGACGTCCGAACACGAAACCGATCCGCGCTCTGGTCGAGACCATGCGGAAGTCCATCGCGAGCGTCATCGTCGCGCCGATGCCGACGGCGGCGCCGTTGATCGCGGCGATCACCGGCTTCCCGAGTGCGTGGATCGCCAGGGTCACGCGGCCGCCGGTGTCGCGTACGTCGTCGTGATACGGCGCCTCGTCGTAGTGCGCGCGGAACTCCTCGGGGCTCGGCAGGAGCGACTCGTCGAGGCCGAAGACGTTGCCCTCACCGCTCAAGTCCATTCCGGCACAGAATGCCCGGCCTGCACCGGTGACCACCACGGCGCGCACCTCGTCGTCGCGGGCGTCGACGAGGAAGACCTGTTCGAGTTCGCGCGCCATCGTCAGGTCGAACGCGTTCAGACTGTCGGGTCGGTTCAATGTCAGGACCGCGACTCCGTCGTCGTCCACGGTCCAGGTGATCGTCGTGTACTCGGTGCTCATGCGTCCATTGTGCGGTGGCGCGTGGAGCCGCGCATAGGAGGGATCGGCGTCGGCGCCGACCGATCGTGAACGCCCGAGCCAGGATCGTCGGGCGTCCTCCGCGGACTCACCGACCGCGGCGACTCCGCAGCGCGTCGACGCCGTTGCGCCGCACCGTCGTGGCAGCTGTGCGCCACAGCGCACGTGCCGGATCGGGATCGAGACCGTCGCCCATGCGGTGCAGCTGGTCGGTGTGCCACTGGAGGTCGAGGACGCCTTCGAGCGCCTTCAGCGTCGGCATCACGCGCTTGATCCGATCGGGCACCGGCAACCGCAGAGCAGGCGATACGAGCGGTCCGGCATCGGCGGCGGCGAGGGAGCGTCCGGCCGCTGGGTCGAGGGCCACCGGTCGGCCGAGCCCGACGACGTCGCAGGCGCCGTCGGCGACGGCCTCGACCATCGCCGGGCGGGTCCGGAAGCCGCCGGTCACGGCGAGCGGAACGGTCCCGGCCAGTTCGCGGACCGCGGTCGCGTACTCGAGGAAGTACGCCTCCCGCGCCCGGGTGCTCGCCGACACCGCCGGACGGCCCACCATCGCAGGCGATTCGTAGCTGCCGCCGCTGATCTCGATGAGATCGACAGCCTCGTCGGCGATCATCGACACGACGGCCCGCGAATCGTCCGCGGTGAATCCGCCGCGCTGGAAGTCCGCGGAGTTGAGCTTGACGCCCACTCCGAACCCGGGGCGGACACTCGCGCGCACGGCGCGAATGATCTCCACGAGGAACCGGGCACGGTTCTCGACCGCACCGCCCCAGGCGTCCGTGCGTCGATTGCTCAGCGGTGAGAGGAACTGGGACACCAGGTATCCGTGTGCGCCGTGGATCTGAACGCCGTCGAAGCCCGCCTCCTCGACGACCGCGGCCGACGTGGCGAATCGCGCGATGATCTCGTGGACCTCCTCCTCGGTGAGGGCTCGGGGTGCAGGCACGCCGCGGATCGCGACGCCGACCGCCGACGGAGCGACGGTCGGACCCGATCCCGCGAGCGGATTGCCCTGCCTGCCCGGATGATTCAGCTGCATCCAGATCTTCGCGCCGCCGTCCTGACCGGTCTTCGCCCAGCGAGTGAGAGCTTCCAGATGGCGATCGTCTTCGACGACGACATTGCCCGGCTCGCCGAGGTGTCGGCCGTCGACCATCACGTTGCCGGTCAGGACCAGGCCGTATCCGCCGTCGGCCCACCGGGAGTAGAGGCGTATGAGGCGTTCATCGGGGCCCGCCGCCGCGTCCGCGAGCCCTTCGCTCAGCGCCGCCTTCATCAGTCGGTTCGGCAGAATCTGCCCAGACGGCAGAGGCAGCGGTGTAGCGAGTGTTGTGTCCGGCATGCTTCGACTCCTCAATCTGCGGACCGTTCGGTCTCATATACCAATCGGTCTATTCTCGAACAGGATATGAGACCGACCGGTATACTGCAAGCGACGTACGAGAGAACGGGAGACCGCGATGGCCACGGCGGTGAAGGACCGGCTGATCAGGGCGACGACGGAGCTCATGCGCCGACACGGTGTCGCGGGCACGGCTGTCGCCGAGATCCTGTCGACCAGCGGCGCCGCGCGACGATCCATCTATCTGAACTTCCCGAACGGGAAGTCCGAACTGGTCACCGAGGCCACTCGGGTGGCGGGCGAATCGATGGCCGTGGCACTCGCCGACATCGTCGCATCCGACGATCCGATCGGGCTGTTCACTCAGGTCTGGGTGGAACTGCTCGAGTCCACGGACTTCGAAGCGGGCTGTCCGATCGTGGCGGCCGGCCTCGGGCGCGCGGACTCGGAGGACGCCGCCGAACTCGCCGGCGCGGTCTTCGCCGAGTGGTACGCGCTGGTCGCCGGGCGCATGGTCGACGAAGGCGTCGCACCGGAGGTCGCCGAGTCGCTCGCGGTGACCGTGGTGTCGGCCATCGAGGGCGCCGTCATCGCCTGCCAGGCGCAGCGGACCGTGGTCCCCCTCCGTCAGGTGAGCGCTCGCCTGACCGACCTCGTCGCGATGCACGTGCCGACGTGAGCCCTCACCCGGCGGACACGACCTCGCTGAGGAATCGGCCGGTCACGCTCATCTCGTCGGCGGCGATCTGCGTCGGGGTGCCCGTCGCGACCACACGGCCGCCGTCGACGCCTCCGCCGGGGCCCATGTCGATCACGTAATCGGCGTTGGCGATCAAGTCGAGATCGTGTTCGATCACCAGGACGGTGCCGCCCTGGTCGACGAGTCGCTGCAACACCCCGAGCAGAGTCCGGACGTCCAGCGGATGCAGACCGACGGTCGGCTCGTCGAAGACGAACAGGGCGGCGTCCTGTCTGCGCCCGAGATCGGCGACGAGTTTCAGCCGCTGCGCCTCCCCGCCGGAGAGGGCGGGCGTCGCCTCGCCGAGCGTCAGGTAGCCGAGCCCGACGTCGTGGAGTGCGGCGAGTCTGTTCCGGATCCTGGCGACGTCGTCCAGATGCGGCATCGCCTCGTCGACCGACATGGCGAGCAGATCGGGCAGCGAGTGACTCCCCCGCCCGGTGGCGGACGGGCGGGTGTGATCCTGCGCCTGCGGTCCGTAGCGCCGACCGTGGCAGTCGGTGCAGTCGATGTCGACGTCGGGCAGGAACTGGACGTCCAACGAGATCTGCCCGGTGCCCTCGCATCGCGGGCAGCGCAGCGATCCGGTGTTGTACGAGAAGTCCGACGCCGTCAGGCCCGCGGCGGTCGCCGAGTCGAGTCGGGCGAAGGTGCGGCGCAGATCGTCGAGCACACCGGAGTACGTGCCGACCGTCGAGCGGACATTGATGCCGATCGGCGTCGCGTCGACCACGTCCACCCGGTCGATGCCGTCGGCGTGGACGTCGACGACATGGTCGGGCCGGTCGCCGCGGAGTGCGGGCACCAGGGCGTCGAGCACCAGCGTGGTCTTGCCCGAACCCGACACGCCGGTGACCGCCGTCAACCGGCCGCGGGGGATCTCGACGTCGAGCGCGTGGACGGTGTGGATCGGACGCGTGACGATCCGCAGCGCACCGGTGTCGAAGACGGCGGTCGGTGAGCACCGGTCGCGGACGACGATCGACTCGGTGCCGACGAGGAATCCGCCGATCTGCGAGCCGGGGGTCGCGGCGACCCGGTCGACACCGCCCTGCGCGATCACCCGCCCACCCGAGGCGCCCGCGCCGGGTCCGATCTCGATGAGGTGATCGACGGCGCGCAACACCTGCGGGTCGTGGTCGACCATCACCACCGAGTTGCCGCCGTCGACGAGATCGTCGAGCACCCCGCGAAGGCCGACCAGATTCGACGGATGCAGGCCGATGGACGGTTCGTCGAGCACGTAGAGCACCCCGGTGGTCTCGTTGCGCACGGCGCGTGCGAGCTGCACGCGCTGCCGCTCGCCCGTCGACAGCGTGTCTCCGGCTCGGTCGAGTGTCAGATAGCCGAGCCCGAGCTCGGTCAGCCGGCGTGCCATGCCGAGCAGCGTGGCGACGAGGACGTCGGCCATCGGGGTCATCTCCGACGGCAGGGTCGCCGCGACGGCGCTCGCCCACTCGACGACGTCGTGCAGCGGACGCGCGGTGGTCGCGGCCAAATCGAGGTCGCCGATCCGCGGGGCGCGGGCGGCCGGTGAGAGTCGGGTGCCGCCGCAGTCCGGGCAGGTCTGCTCGGACAGGAACCGGCTCACCTTGGCCAGTCGCTTCTCGGTGTCGGCCCGCTTGAGCTCCTCGGTGACGGTCAGCCGTGCGTTGCGGAACGTGAAGTCGAGATCGTGGACGCCCTTCTTCGAGGTCACGGCGATGTGCTTCTTGACTTCGGGACCGTCGAGCACTGTCCGGCGCTCGCGGGCGGTCAGCTCCCGCCACGGCACGTCGGTGCGCACGCCCATCTCCCGCACGATCTGCGGCTGCACGCGGAAGCCGTACATCTGCCACGGGACGACGGCGCCGCCGTCGATGGTCTTGGTCTCGTCGGGTACGAGCGTCGTGTCGTCGACGAGTCGCACCGTGCCGAGTCCCTCGCAGTGCGGGCAGGCCCCGCCGGAGTTGAACGCCAGCGCTTCGGCGCCCGGGGCGAGAAAGCTCACGCCGCAGGTCGGGCACACGATCGGGACCTCGGCGGCGACGGCGAGGGTCGGCGACTGCCGGTGTCCGTTCGGGCACACGTGGCTCGCCAGTCGCGAGAACATCAGTCGGAGCACGTTCAGCAGCTCCGTCGAGGTGCCGAACGTCGACCGCGGGCCGGGCATCGGCGGCCGCTGGCGCAGCGCGAGGGCCGCGGGCACATGCGAGACGGAGTCGACGTCGGCGCGCGGAGCCTGACCTATGCGCCGCCGGGTGTAGGTCGACAGGGCCTCGAGATAGCGCCGCGATCCTTCGGCGTAGAGGACGCCCATCGCCAGTGACGACTTCCCCGACCCCGATCGCCCCGCGACGCCGACGAGCGCGCCGAGCGGGATGTCGACGTCGATCCCCCGCAGATTGTGCACACGCGCGCCGCGCACCCGCATGGTCTCGGGCGGGTGACGCCGCCGCGCCTGTTCGCTGTTGCTCCCCACCGTTCCAGCATTCCAGGTCGGGCGCGACCCCCGCGACACCGTGCGCGCGAACGGCCCGGTGCGGCCCTCTCGTGCGCCGTCGTCGTCCGACTCAGCGGCCGCTCCATCGATGACGCGGCGCGTTCTGCACATCGACCCACTCGATGTAGCCGGTGTCGGCCGCGTCGTCACCGAAGGCGCGGCCACGGTAGCGGTAGGCTCCGGCGTATCCGCGTCCATGCCCGGGCCGCCAGGTCGAGTCCGGTACGGCCTCCAGGTCGACGATCGTGGCGCCGCCGTCACGAGCGATCCAGCGGAAGCGCGCGGGCACACGCATCTGCCGACCCCATCGGTCGACGCACGGCCGATCCGCGTAGTCGAGGACCTCGAAGCTCACATCGTCGAACACACGCGCGGTCTCGCCGAGCACTCGCAGGTGCACGGTGAGGCACATGATCCGCCCGCGGGCGCTCACGCACGTGAGCAGCAGTTGTGTGCGTTCATCGAGTTCGATCACCTGGTAGGTGAAGAAGTCGGCGGGCAGCTTGAAGCGGGCGGGCAACGGTCGAGCGCACAGTGCTTGCGGGGTCATCGCATGCGCGTACTCGAAGGTGCCCAGTCCGGAGACCTCGTGGACTCCGTCGCCGTCGGTGATGGCGCCCGTGAACGGGGCCAGCAGACTGAGGTGGTCGTAGATCGGAGTGCGGACGAAGTACGACACCTGGTCGGTGATCGTCGAGGTGATGTCCACATCGAACGTCTCGTAACTCCCGACGATGTGCGCGGTGCCGTCGGCGACGTCGATCGTGAGGTCCTCACCCCAGGCCAGGTGCGATCCGTCGGCGGCGAATTCGCAGTCGGCCGCCGCGTCATAGGACCGATAGAAGGTCTGGTCCGCGTGCGCCGTCGAACTGAAGACCGTCGTCGTGTCGCGAGCGTCCGGTGCGGCGAGGGCGTCGTTGTCGAAGATCTCGGTGCCCGACGCACCGATCAGCGTCATCGTGTTCAGGTAGCGGTACGGCTCGGGCAGTCTGGGGATGAAGACTCCATAGTGCACCATCGCCTGGGCCCGCGAGTCGCGGTGCGGGACCATGGCGGGTGTGCCCGTGTACGGCGCCTCCGACGCCGCCATTCGTGTGTCGATCAGCGGCAGCGCCGCAGCGATCAGTCCGGAGAGAGCGGTGGTGACTGGCTGACGCACGGCGGTTCCTCACGATCGGCGATATTCATATAACTGATAGTCACATCTAAATCGTCGTGGTCGATCGGTGTCAATCCGGACGGGGCCCGTGCTGCGACGAGCCGGAGGTCTCGATCCCCCGCGTCGGCGACCTCAGCCACCGACCGGGTGCGTCTCGGTTCCGCCAGAACGTTCGGTACTCGGGCGAGGAGTCCATCAGTTCGTCGTGGCGCCCCACCGCGGCGATGCCGCCGCCGTCGAGGAACGCCACCTGGTCGGCGGTGCGGACGGTCTGCGGCTGGTGGGCGATGAGGATCACGGTCCGCGAGCGCCCGAGTTCGGCGATGCCGTGCGCGACGTATGCCGCACTCTCGACGTCGAGGGCCGAGAGCGCCTCGTCGAGCAGCACCACCGGCGCGTCCTTGAGCAGCGCGCGAGCGATTGACACCCGCTGCCTCTCCCCGCTCGACAGCGCGCCTCCGGCCTCACCGACGTGCGTGTCGTAACCGTCGGCGAGCCGTGCGGCGATCCGGTCGACTCCGGCCGTACGACCCGCGGCACGGATCTCCTCCGCCGATGCGTCCGGTCGGCCCACGGCGATGTTCGTCCACAGCGTGTCGTCGAACAGGTAGACGTCCTGGAAGACCATGGACACCGATTCGAGGACCCGGTCGGTGCCCAGGTCTCGGACGTCGACACCGCCGATGCGGACCGCGCCGTGGTCGACATCGTGAAAGCGCGCCACCAGATGCGCGAGGGTGGTCTTCCCCGATCCCGACGGTCCGACGATCGCGGTCGTCGTACCGGCGGGCACGTGCAGCTCGACGCCGTCGAGGACGCGTGGCCCGCCCGGATACGAGAACCGGACGTCGTTCAACTCCACGTGCGGCGCCTCGCGGCCCACCCGGCGATCGACGTCCGGTTCGGCCAGGGTCTCGGTCGCGGTCAACGCGGTGATCTGCGCGAAGGTCGCCCGAGCGAGTTCGAGACCGGTGCCGAACGGCAGAGTCCGCAGGACCACGCCCGCGGTGATGACGACGACGGCGACGGAGCCGACGAAGGACCCGTAGCCCAGTGCGCCGGAGGTCGCCCGGAGCGTCGCGACGATCAGCGTGAGAGCGGTGCCCGCCGCGACTGTCGCACTCAGGGCGGTCTGTGTCGCGCCGCGGCCGCGGCCCGCCGCGGCGATCGCGGCCCGCTGATCGGCGAGCGCTGCGCGTGTGGCTCGTTCGCCGAGCGAATCCGGACCGGCGGCGCGGATCACGGCCTGTGCGCGGGCGAACTCGAGGACCCGCGAGGCCGCCTCGGCGTTGGCCGCGTCGACCCTGGTCTCGGCCGCGTGATTCCGACGGTGCGCCCAGACGAACACGCCCAGTACCGCCGCGGCGGCGGCGAGCACGCACAGTCCGCTCGGCCAGTCGACGACTCCGAGTACGCCGGCCACCGCGGCGGTCAGCACGAGTGTTTGAAGCACCGGTCGGATCATCGTCTCCACCGCGTTCGCGGCGAACATCACACCGAACGAGACGGTACGCCCCAAGCGGCCCGAACGGTCGGTGTCGAACCAGCCGAGCGGCAGCCGCAGGACACGATCGGCGATCAGTGCGTGCATCCGCTCGATGTACCGTCCGCTCAGATCCTGCGCGACGAGCGTGCCGCGCCAGTCGAGCACCGCCGCCACCGCGGCACTCGCCGCGACGGCGGCCGCCCACGACAGGATCGTCGACGACGAGCGCGACGAGAACATCGCGTCGGCCAACGGGATCAGGCATCCGACCGCCGCGGCCACGCACAGCGCCGCGATCACCGTCGAGGCGAGGTAGCGGCGCAGCACCCGGTCGGTCTGCTCGTCGCCTATCCGGAACAGATCGGTGATCAGATTCACTGCGGTGTCTCCATGAGCTCGGTGGCGGTCGCGTACCGGCGCCACATCTGGGCGTACTGACCGTCGGCGGCGAGCAGGTCCCGGTGGGTGCCGGTCTCGACGATGCGGCCGGCGTCCAGCACGACGATCTGGTCCGCTCCGACGACCGTGTGCAGACGATGCGCGACGACCACCAGACCGCGGTCGTGCACCAGTCGGGCGAGACCACGGTGGACCTGTGTCTCCGAATCGGGATCGGCGTGTGCGGTGGCCTCGTCGAGGACGACGACGGACGGGTCGGCGATGATCGCTCGCGCGATCGCGACCCGCTGTCGCTCGCCGCCGGAGAGCCGGGCGTCGTCGCCGATGATCGACGCGTAGCCGCGTGGCAGCCGGGTGATGCGATCGTGGACCGCGGCGGCGCGCGCGGCCGCCTCGACCTCGGCGTCCGATGCGTCCGGACGCGACGACGCGATGTTGTCGCGCACCGACATCCGCAGCAGGCCGGACTCGGAGAAGACGAAGCCGATACGGCTGTACAACGCGCGGTCGGTGACCTGCCGCAGATCGGCTCCTCCGAGTCGGACGCGGCCGGTGTCCGGTTCGACGAGCCGCGGGATCATCGCGGCGAGTGTCGACTTGCCCGCGCCGGACGGTCCGACGAGTGCGGTCACCGTTCCGGATCCCGCGTGCAGATCCACGTCGTGGAGCACCGGGCGGCCCGGACGATATGCGAAGTCGACGCCGACGACGCCGACCCCGCTGTCGGCCGGCACGACCGGGTCGGTCGGCTCCACCGCGCCCGGTACGGCGAAGAAGTCGGTCAGCTCGGCGGCGGCGCCGTTCGCCTCGTGGACATGGCTGCCGGTCTGAACGATCTGGAAGATCGGCGAGGAGATCGCGGCGGCGAGCACGACGGTGGCGACGGCCGCCTCGGGGGCGGCTCCGGCGGTCGCGACCAGCACCGCGGATCCGACGGCGGTCACCGCGACGGCGAAACCCGGTGAGGAGAACGTCGACACGAGCGCGGTGCCGATCCGGGTCTGACCGACCCAGTCCCGGTACACCCGCACCAACCGCCGTGACGCGTCCCCGAACCGATCGCGACCGCGCCGCCCGAGACCGAACATCTTGATCGGTGCGATGCCGTCGACGAGTTCGGCCGTCGCCGCGGCGAGGTCGGCCCCGGCCCGACTGTAGCGGGCGTACTGCTGCGACGAGTCCTTCATCATCACCGGGAACGCGGCGGCGACGGCCGCGGGCGGAATCGTCGCGATGAGGCCGAGGCGCCAGTCGAGGACGTAGACGTAGGCGAGCCCGGCGACGGCACCGACGGCCGAGCCGACCGAATCGGGTACGACGTGCGCGATCAGCTGATGCGTCCGCGCCACATCGTCCTGCACGATCTTCTTCACCGCCCCCGACGGGGTGCGGCCGAACCAGTCGAGGGGAAGCCGCACGAGGTGATCGATCTGCCTGCGGCGCAGACGATCACCGAACTCGTTGTCGGCGCGGTGACTCACCGCGTACGCGCCTCCCGTCGCCAGATTCCCGATCGACAGCCCGACGACGAGCACGACGAGCGCCACCGTGACCCGTACCGGGTCGATGTCACCGGACGCTCCGCGCGCCAGCGGCGCGAGGGCGCGTGCGAGGTCGACGGCGGCGATCGCCGGAATGACGGTGGCCAGACCGCCGACGGCGCTGAGCAGGCCCGCGACGACGAGAGCGGGGCGCACGTCGGCGGCCAGCCGCCAGAAGGTGGGCGGGACGGTCCGGGCGGTCATGACGGGCTCCCCTCGTGTGTCGTGAGCGACGCGATGTCGAACCACAGATCGTCGTCGGCGCCGACCCACAGGCTCTGCGGATCTTCCAGGTGCAGCGACACCGCGTCCGGGCCGCGGTCGAGTTCGGCGGGCGTCGGCCCGGTGCCGCCGAGCAGTCCGTTGCCGACGGTGCGGCGCTCGCCGTGCGCCGTCGTCGGCTCACGGCGTGTGAGCACGGCGTCGAAGCGGTGGCGATCGAGGTCCGAGTCGGCGTCGAAGGCGCGCGGGCGCACCCTCAGGTGCCACGGCCCGGGCAGGCCGCTCGCCGCACGGGCGATGTCGCGGGGACTCACGAGCAGTTCGGGATCGCTGCGGATGAACTGTGCGGCGAGGTCGTCGATCCGGTCCGGCGTCGCGAACGGCTCGCGCACTCGTGCGCGCTCGCGGCACTGTGCCCGATGCAGGCCCGCGTGCCGCAGGTCGCCCAGGTAGATGTTCGCATCGTCGGTCAGATGCGGCACGACTCCGGTCAGGACGTGCGCGAGGTAGTCGACGTCGGGAAAGTGCTGGATCACCGAGTTCACCACGACGCAGTCGAAACGGTCGGCGTCGTCGAGCACTCGGGCGAGCTCGTGCGCTCCGGCGAGCTTCGAGGTGACCGCGGGATGCGGGTGCGCATCGCCGCCGGTCACCGGATCGGTGAGCACGTACCGGTCGACGATGTCGGCGAGCCCGTCGGCGATCATGCCGGTGCCGCCGCCGATCTCCAGGACGGCGCGCGGGTGCAGCCGCCGGACGGACCGCACCGACCAGTCGAGCCAGGCCTCCATCACCGCGTCGGGGATGCGGCGCCCGGTCACGTAGTCGATCCATCCGGCGAACCGGGACGTGCTCTGGTCGTCGTAGACCTCCCGGTACACGCTCGTCCACTGGGCGACGGTCGCCTCCCAGTCGGCATTCGTGGTCATCGTCGTCCTCCTTCGGCGACCTCGTCGAGGAAGCCGTCGACGAGATCGGCCACCGCGTCGACGGCCGGTGCGTCGAGCAGCGAGTAGTGGTGTGCCGCGACATCGCGACGGCGCAGGTCGCCGGTCCGGTCGCGCCAGCCGAGATCGGGCAGGTCGACGGCGTCGTCGACGCCCATGCCGATCCCGGAGTTGCGCGGTGCCCGCTCGAGTGCGCGCACCAGGAGCACCGGGGCGTCGTAGAACCGGCGCGCCGTGTGCTCGCCGAGACCCTCGAGGTGGCGGTGGAACACCGCGAGCTTGCGCTCGACGTCCACAGTGCTGAGATCCGCCCGTGCGAGGAGGGCGGACACGACGTCGCCGTGCCCGGCGGGCCCCGCATCGGTCAGCGCCGCCGCCGTCGCGGGATCCGACGACCGCAGATCGACGTCGAGGAAGGCTTCGAGCGAGCCGAGGTAGCGCAGCGTCGCGGCGGCGGCCTGTTCGCGACGTTCGGCGCCCGGCAGGGCTCGGATGCGGTCGGGGACGGTGGAGTCGATCATCACCACGCCGACCGGAGTCACCGCGTCGAAGGCCGGGTCGGCGGCGAGGATCGCGGCGACCTCGTGTGCGAGGGTGCCGCCCATCGACCATCCGCCCACCACCACGTCGCCGGTGCCCGCGTGCCGTGCGATCGCATCCGCGTACGCCGCCGCGAGCAACTGGATCGACGTGAGTTCATTCGCGCGATCGTCGCCGATCAACGCCGGATCGCACACCGCGACGACCGGGCGGTCGCGGACGGCCCGAGCGAGCGCGACGTAGCAGAGAACGTCACCGCCGGACGGATGGATCAGGTAGAGCGGCGTCCGCCGGCCGTCGGTCAACGGAACCAGTGCCGACGAATCGATCCGCGGTCGTCCGCCGACGGGCGCCGCCGTCGGCGGGACGAGACTCGCCAGCCGCGACGGGGTCGGATCGGCGAGGAACGACGCCGGTTCGACGTCGACCCCCGCGGCATCGGCGACGGCCCGCAGCATCCGGATCATCCCGAGCGAGTCTCCGCCGGCCGCGAAGAAGTCCTCCCCCGGATCCGACGGCCGCCGGCCGGTCGCCCGTTCCCAGGCGGACCGCACCGTGCGCGGGATCTCGACGGTCGAGGTCGCCTCGACCGGTCTCGATGCTTCGGCGACGTCGACGGTCGCCGTGCGACGGTCCGGATCGGGTTCGGGCAGTGGAGGCAGCGGTGTGTCGAAGGCGTCGTCGTCGGTGACGACGGTCTCCAGAATCTCGCCGATCCGGGCGAGGAGGCCGTCGAGATCGTCGGCGGCGAAGACGCCGCCCGCCGCGTCGAGATTGCAGACGAACGAACCGTTCTCCTCCGACGCCTGACAGTCGATCAGCACCTGCGGGGTCCGGACCCGCTCGTACACGTCGGTCGGATCGATCCGCGAGACCGCGGCGTCCCGAGCGGTGTCGGCGAACCCGAGTGTGGAGGTGAACACGACCGGCGCCGGGACGCTGCGCCGTCCGGTCCGGGACGCGATCTCCCGGTTGAGCTCCACCCCGGACACCAGGCCGTGGTCGAGGACGGTGCCGATCGACTCGCCGAAGCCGCGGACCACCGCGCCGAGGTCGTCGTGATCGGCCCGGACGTCCACCAGAGTGCTCGACGCGAAGGGCCCGAGGACACGGTCGATGTCCTCGTGCACCGGCAATCGGTTGAAGAACAGCATCGTCAACAGGAATCGGCCCTGTCCCGCCCATTCGGCGAGCGCACGCGCATACGCGGCGCCGACCACCGCCGTCGTCGTCACCGAGTTCGCCGCGCAGCGAGCGCGAAGTGCCGCAGTGGTGTCGGCGTCCAGGCGCAGGCTCCGACGGACCATCGCGTCCGACTCCCCGTCGGTGTCGCCGAGCGACCGCGGCAGCGCCGGAGCGGACGGCAGATCGGTCAGGCGTTCTCGCCACCAGGCGAGGTCGGCTCGCCACGCGTCGCTGTGCCGGAAGGCAGTGACGGTCGCGACGTAGTCCGCGAATCCGATGTCCGGGGTCGGCAACACCGTGTTCGGGTCGTCGTGGAAGGCCAGGAGTTCGGCGAAGAACAGGTAGAACGACCATCCGTCGACGAACACCAGCGAACAGCGCACGTGGATGCGGGCGCCGCCGTCAGGCAGCAGGTGTGCGCGCACGTCGAATGCGGGCCACGTCTGCGGATCCGGTCCGGTCCTCTCCCATTCGACGCGGGTCGCCGCGACGGCCCGTGCACCGGCGTCCGCCCCCGCGTCCCGCAGGTCCACGATCTCGACCGGTGTCGTCGCGAGCCGTGGATCGTCGACGTCGAGGATGCGTTGGCGACCGTCCGGCGTCACCTCTGCTCGGAGCATCGGCTGGTGTGCGATCAATCGGGCGACGGCCTGCCTCAGTCGGTCGGGGTCGGCGTCGCGGTCGGAGAAGTCGACGTAGAAGTGGGCGCTCTGATAGGAGATGTCCCACGCCCCGCTCTGTCCGACCCAGTACGCCTGCTGCAACGGCAGGAGATCCATCATCGGATCGGTCGGATCGGCTCGGACGAGATCGACGCCGCCGACGCCCCAGGGTGCGTCGGTCTCGACGGCGGCCAGTTCGCGCGGGGTGGCGTCGTCGACGACTGCGCCCACCGAGACCGTCACGCCGAGTTCGCGTCGCAGCGCTCCGACCAGCCGTACGGCGGTGACGGAGTCGCCGCCGGCCGCGACGAAACCGGTGTCCGGGTCGACGTCGGCGATCTCGACACCGAGCACGTCGGCGACGGCGCCGCACACGGTGGCCAGACGATCGGCATCCCGAATCGTCTCACCGCCGGCCACCAGGTCGGCGAGGTCGGCGCGCAGACCGTCGACGGCGGCGTCGAGGTCGGCGCGGTCGATCCGCGACGTCAGGAAGTCCCACTGGAGGATCAGCTCTCCGCCGAACTCGTAGACCTGGTGGTCGAGGTACACCTGCGGCGTCTGACTGCGCCCGAACACCATCGGTCCCGCCCAGTCGAGCGTTGCTCCGACGCCGGAGCCCAGCGTCGAGGTGAACACCACCGGCAGCACGAATCGCTCGCCGTCGATGCGACTACGATCGGCGAGAACGTCGACCGCCGAGTATCCGCGATGGTCGAGATCGTCGAACAACTGCGTCGTCAGCGCGCGCAGGTCGCCGTCGGCGTCGTCGGTCACCCGAGTCTCCAGAACGGTGAGTTCGGTGAAGTCGCCGACCACGCCCGCCGGACGATCGTCGAACGAGGTGGTGACGATGCTGAAGTGCGTCTGCCCGCTCCATCGGGCGAGCATCCGCGCGTACAGGGCCGCCACGGCGGCCGACTCGGTGCTCGCCCGCGCCCACCGCTGCAGCGCGGCCCGTTCGGACGCGGTCAGCGTCAGTGCGGCGCGGTCGAATCCCCGGTCGTCGTCCTGTCGGTCGTCGTCTTGTCGGTCGTGCCAGACGACGGGAGGACCGGGCAGTTCGGCTGTCCGCGTGCGCCAGTACTCGCGGCTGAGCCGGTAGGCCTCGGTGCCTGTGCGCTCCTCGAGCTCGCCGACGACATCGGCGAACGTCGTCGAGGGTGCGGGCCCGAGGTCCTCACCGCGGTACGCGATACCGAGCTCGTCGTAGAGGAGGGCGAAGCTCGACGCGTCGCAGACGAGGACGTCGATGCTCCATCCGATGCGTGTCCCGGTGGCGGTGAGCAGTGCGTGCGGCGACACCAGCGGCCACCGATCCGCCGATGCCGTGCGGGTCACCAGTCCGGCGCGCCACGACTGCGCGGCCTTCTCCGGGTCCTGTCCGCGAGCGTCGGTCGTCGTGGTGTGGAATCCGCCGGGCGGCAGCGTGATCCCGCGATGGCGACCGCCGCGGATCACCGTGCGCAGCATCGGATGACGATCGAGGACACGGTTGAACGCGGCGTCGAATCGGTTCAGGTCGATGTCACCGCAGTCGAACTCCAGGTAGCTGTGACAGGCGGCCGACGCGGTGCCGAACGTCTCGGTGCGACCGGCGAGATACGCGTGCTGGACGCGGGTGAGGCCGAACGACGATCCTCCGGTCGACGTACCCGTCGGGACGTCGGCCGACCGGATCGGTGACCGGTCGTCGGCGGGGTCCGGCTCGCTCGACGCGATGCGCGCTGCCATCTGGTCCAGGCGGGGCTCCGCGAGCAGGTCGCGCAGCCGCAGCGTGACGCCGTACCGGTCGGCGACGGCGGCGAGCAGCCTCGTCGCGAGCAGCGAGTGTCCGCCGAGTTCGAAGAAGTCGGCGTCCGGTCCGACGGTGTCGCAGTCGAGGATCTGCGCCCACAGGTCGGCCAGCCCGCCCGCGCCGTTCACCGCTGCGCCGTTCATCGCTGGGCCGTTCATCGCTGGGCCGTTCATCGCTGGGCCGTTCATCGCTGGGCCGTTCATCGCTGGGCCGTTGATCTCCGTGCCGTTGATCTCCGACCGTGCGCCGGATCCCGTGGGCGACGGCGTCTCCTCGGTGCCCGCGCGGTACAGCGCGGGCAGATCGCGGCCGGTCACCGCCATCACTCCGCGCGGCGCGGCGACACCGGTCGCCGCGAGGGCTCCGATCAACGCGGCCACCGCGTCGTCCGGGTCGAGGGCGTCGGCCAGGAGACGGCGGGTGAACGCGTCCGCGGACACCTCGCGCGGCTCCCATGTGTCCAGTGTGTTCCAGCCGTCCCACTGGATCGACAGCCAGCGCGTGGTCGCGTCGCGGCGTGCACGTGCGGCGACGGTGGCGTCGACGACCCGGTTGACGGCGGCGTACCGTCCGAGACCGTATCCGCCGATGAGCGAGGCCAGTGAGGACATGACCGCGACTGTTCGCGGTCGGTCCCCGACCGGCAGCGCGTCGACCGCCGCCATCAGTGCGCCGGTCGCGACGACCTTGCCGTCGTCGAGATCGGATCGGTCGCCGTGATCGTCGGAGCCGAGCTCCTCGAACGCCTCGGCGCCGACGACGCCTGCGGCGACCACGACGGCGATGCGAGCGTGGTCCGCGCCCAGCCGCCGCAACAGATCGGCCAGTCCGGTCGCATCCGTCGGATCGAGTCGGACGACGTCCACTCTCCCGCTGCGATGGTTCGCTGCGGCCCGTGCGCGCCGCTCCTCGACCGGTCCCCGCGTGGTGCACACCACGGTGACGCCGTCGTCGGCCAGTCGCGCTCCGATCGCGGCGCCGAGCCTGCCGAGACCACCGATGATCAGAACCGCGTCGTGTCCGACCGTCGCCGGCCGGGACCTCGCAGATCGAGAACTCGCAGATCGGATGCTCGCAGATCGGATGCTCGCCGTCTGGTCGACGGTCCGGACGTATCGGTGCCCGGACCTGACGGCCGTCTCCGTCCAGCCCGACGCGTCGTCGCGGTGATCGACGATCCCCGCCAGAGCGTCTGGAATCGCGTCGAGGGATTCGAGGTCGACCGCGCACACGGCGGCGCCGGGCACCTCCTGCATCAGGACGCGAGCGTATCCGCGGGCGGCGCAGCGCGACGGATCGCCCTCGTCGTCCGGCGCGACGATCTCGGCGCCGACACTGACCGGCACGATCAGCGGTCGTTCGCCGCGATCGGTGACCTCGCGCGCGGCGCGCACGAGCTGTCCGGCGTCGGTGTCGGCCTCGACCGGCCAGACGAGGACCGCCGAGTCCGCATCGAGCGACCGACCCGACTCCGCGAGCGTCGAGGTGATCGTCGTGGCGAGGGCGCCGCCGCCGATCACCCGGACGGCGGTCGGCGCGTCGGCCACGACGGCCGGTGCGGGAATCGGTGTCCATCGGTCGATGAACCACCGGACCCGATCGGCTGCATCCGGCGAGTCGGCCGCCTCGATCCAGTGTCGACGTCGATCGAACGGATAGTCCGGCAGTCGCGTGCGTCGGCCGCGCGGCGTCGGGAGGTCGACGCCCAGCACCGACAGTTCGGCGGCGCACCGCAGCGGCGACGACTCACCGTCGGAGGTCAATGACGTGAGCGTCGCATGGACGCGCGAGAACCCGTGTGCCCGGGTCGCCGCGGCCGTCGACGCTCCGGGGCCCACGGTGACGACCACCACCGGGCGGGCGGCTCCGACGTGGTCGACGGCTGCGGTCAGTGCCTCGCTGAACCGGACGGTGCGGCGCATGTGTCGGACCCAGTGCTCCGGATCGGCGACGTCGTCACCGGTCAGGAGGCGTCCGGTCGCGGTGCTGAACGTCGCCGTGGTGGGTTCGGCGACGGCGAGCCCGGTCGCCGCGGACCGGACGGCGCCACAGGCCGGATCGACCAGCCGCGAATGCCCCGCGGCGGCGACGCGGATGACTGTCGCCTCGTCGCCGAGGCGGTCCGCGGCCGCGGCGACGGCGGCGGCCGGACCGGAGAGCAGCGTCGAGCGGGGCGCGTCGAGTGCGGCGACCTCCAGGTCCGGATGGTCGGCGAGCAGGTCGTCGACGTCGTCGGCGCCGCGGCGCACGCGCAGCATGGAGCCGGGCGCGACGTCTTCGAGTGCGACGGCGCGGGCGGCGACCACGCGCACCGCGTCCGACAGCCCGAGCGCACCCGATTCGACGGCCGCGACGTACTCGCCGAGGCTGTGTCCGACCAGGGCGTCCGGACGCACGCCGAGTGCGGCCAGACGTCGCGACACCACCAGGGACGCGACGAACAGCGCGGGCAGCCCCTGAACGGGCCGGACACCGTCGTCGGCCGTGAGCCCGCACTCGGCGGGAGCGCACACCGCTCGCAGATCGTGGCCGGTCAGCGCGGCGAACTCCGTGGCCAGACGGTCGATCAGTCGTCGGGAATCCGGATCGGTCCGGTACGTCTCGGCGAGCATGCCGGTGTACTGGCTGCCGCCGCCGGGGAACGCGAAGACGACGGCGGGCGGGCCGTCGAGCGCCTTTCCCGGTGCGATGCGGTCGGTGATCTCCACGCCGTGAGGATCGACGACGGCCGCGGTCCGGTAGGCCAGCCCAGCGCGTCCGTGTGCCAGGGTGAACGCGACGTCGCGGACGTCGTTCGCGGACAGCGACTCGACGATGCGGTCCGCGTGGGCGCTCGCCGAGCGCGCCGATGCCGCCGTGACGGTGATGATCTGCGGTCGGTCGGCGCGATCCCGGTCGACCGGCTCCGCGCGCGGCGGCTGCTCGATCACCACGTGTGCGTTGGTCCCGCCGAACCCGAACGACGACACCCCCGCGAGCCGGGGCGCGGACGGGTTCGCCCACTGCTCGTCGCCGGCAGCCAGGACGAACGCCGACCCGTTCAGGCCCAGCCCCGGATTGGGTTCCTCGGCGTGCACGGTGGCGGGCACGACACCCGACTCGACGGCCAGAACCGCCTTGATGAGGCCCGCGACACCGGCCGCGGCCTCGGTGTGTCCGATGTTCGACTTGATCGATCCGAGTGCACACCACGGGGTGTCGGTGGGGCCGAACACCGAGGAGAGCGCCCGCACCTCGATCGGGTCGCCGAGGACGGTCCCGGTGCCGTGCCCCTCGATCAGGCCGATGTCGGCGGGCAGGACGCCCGCGACGGCGTGCGCCTCGGCGATCACGCGAGCCTGGCCGATCACCGACGGTGCGGTGAACCCGGCCTTGTCGAGTCCGTCGTTGTTCACCGCGCTCCCGCGCACGACGGCGTGGATGCGGTCGCCGTCGGTGATCGCGTCGTCCAGGCGTTTGAGGACCACGACTCCGGCTCCCTGCGTGAAGACGGCGCCGGTCGCCCCCGCTCCGTAGCTCCGGGTGTGTCCGTCACGCGAGAACGGACCGTCCGGGACGTGGAGGTAGCCCTGCCCGCGCGGCACGTGCACCGTCGATCCGCCCGCCAGCGCCAGATCGGCCTCGCCGGTCAGGAGCGCCGACACCGCGTGGTGGACGGCCACGAGCGATGTGGAGCACGCGGTCTGGACCGTCACCGCCGGGCCGCGGAGCCCCAGCCGGTACGCGGTGCCCATCGCGAGGTAGTCCGGTGCGTTTCCGATGGAGCAGGTGAGCGCGGACACCGGGTCCTCGCCGCCGAGCGGATCGAATCGGTGCGCGAGATTGGTGTGGAGGTAGCCGTTCTGCGAGGTCCCCGCGTACACCCCGACGTGGTCGACTCCGACGCCGTGACCGTAGCCGGCGGCGTCCAGTGCGAGCCAGGCCTGTTCGAGGAACAGTCGATGCGCGGGATCCAGGTGCGCCGCCTCGTGCGCGCCCATGCCGAACGCATCGGCGTCGAACTCCTCGATGTCGCCGAGGTCCGAGCCCACCGGAACGTACTCCGGGTGGGCGCGCAGGCGCCGCGCCACCGTCCGGGCCAGGGCGTCGTCGTCGTAGCGGACGAGGCCTTCGCGCCCGTCGAGGATCAGGTCCCAGAGGTCGTCGGCGGTGGGTGCGCCGGGAAAACGGGCGGCGATGCCGATCACCGCGATCGCGTCGCTCATCGGAGCCCTCCGCGACGTCGAAGGCTCCCGCGGGCGTGTGCGCGGGCCAATGGATCCACGGATGCGTGCGACGCGGCGGTCGACGACGGGGACGGTGCGGGGATGGCGAGCTCCTCGGAGAACGGGGCGGGACGGGGCGGGTGGAGTCGGTCCGCGAGTGCGGCGATGGACCCGGTTTCGAACAGGTCGAGGACGGTGAGGTCGCCGACGGATCGGTCGACGAGTTCGTTGCGGAGGGCGACCAGGTCGAGCGAGGTTGCGCCGAGGTCGAAGAACGATCGGTCGGCGTCGAGTCCGCCGGCGTCGACGTCGAGCACCTGCGCCAGCGTCTCCCGGATCACCGAGCGCACCGCGGGATCGCTCGGCGCCGCGGCGATCGGCCGACGCCCGCGCCGCAGGTCTGTCACCGTCCGCAGCACGGCGGAGGGCGCAGCCGGAGCCGGTTCGTCGGGGACCCGTTCGTTCGCGACAGCATCGAGTCTGCGTGCGAAATCGGCGAACGCCTCATCGACGAAACCGTCGACGAAGGCCGAGGTGATCGCATCCCAGTTGACGACGAGCGCGCCGTCGCCGACGAACGTCTGCATGTCGATCAGGACCTGCGGTGTCTGACTGATCGAGTACACGGTGCGGCCGAACGCCGCGAGCAGTTCGGACGCGTCGCGGGAGGCGGTGATGCCCGACGAGTACGCGATCGGCAGCACGGGCACGGCGCCCGCCCGCCCGGAGGAGTCGATACGCGGTGCGCTACGACCCGACGGGCGGTCGAGGGCGGCGAACAGTTGCTCGGCGGTGCTCGCGGACCGCTCGGCGAGCCCGCCGACGGCGGGTGGCGTCGCGACGATCGTCGACGAGTACTCCCCGACGACTCGACGGTGCTCCGTCGGCCGGTCGAGCACGGTGAGGACGATGGAGAACGCGTCGGAACCTCCCGACGCGGCGCGGAGCGCGTCGGCGTACAGGGTCACCAGCAGCGCGTCCACGGTGGTTCCGAGGGTGCGCGCGTACGACTCCAGGCGTCGGGTGCGCGACGCGCTCAGCACGGTTCGACGTCGGTCGAAGACCGTGTCGTCGGGTCGGCGCATCGGCAGCCGCGGTTCGACGACCGTCACCGGCCGACCCGCGGTTCCCGCACGGGCCGGATGCTCATCGGCCCAGTCGAGGAAGCGTGCCGCCGGTGGTTCGACGTCTCCGCCGCGGTAGAGCGTGTACAGATCCTCGGCGAGCGTCACAGCGCCCGCGACGTCGCAGAACAACATGTCGAGCTCCACGTGGAGTCGGGTGGTCCGGTCGTCCAGGAGGCTCGCCGTGACCGAGAACCACCCCGGGGCGAGGACGTCACGGACCCGACGGGACCGCTCGGAGCGTGTCCGCGCCAGCACCGCCTCCTGCCGCGGCGCCGACAGGTCGCGCAGGTCGCGGACGTCGAGGTCGGGCACGTCGTCGACCGCGGCCAGGCGCTGCGCGGCGTCGGCCGTGGCGTACGCCCGCAGCATCGGATGGATCTCGACGAGGCGCCGACACGCTCCGCGGAGACGATCGAGGTCCACTCCGTCGACATCGATCTCCGAGTAGTAGTGCGGCGCCACGGGAGCGCCGAGTCCACGGTCCGCGCGACCGACGTAATACGCCAGTTGCATGTCGGTGAGCGGGTGGGTGGCGGTGTCGGCGTCGATCGTGAGCGCGCGAGGCTTCTCGACGCGGCGCGGCGCGCCGGGACGCAACTCCACCCGGCACAGCTGTCCGGGAACGTCGGAGAACTCGGTGCGCACCTGCACGCCGAGACGACCGGCCCGTCGATCGACCGCCCGAATCCAGGTTCCCGCGTCGATGAGCAGATCGGCGGCCGACCGGTGACCGGAGTCGGTGCGCACCACCACGTCGAGTGGAAGTCGGGCGTCGAGTGGAAGTCCGGCGTCGAGCGCCGCCCCGGTCGCTTCGGGTTCCTCCGGCTCCGGCGTCCGCTCCGCGGGCGCCGGGCCCGCGACGTGGTCGCTCGGCCGGGGCAGGTCCGCGCGGTCGGTCAGGTCGGCGACGCTCGCGGCGGCGAGTTCGGCGAACCCCGGCCGACGGCCGGTCGTGTCCTCGATCAGGTTCGCCAGCCGGACCAGGATCATCGAGTCGGCGCCCGCACTCAGCAGGGGGCGGTCCGTCGGGAACCGGTCGCCGACGATCGCGGCGACCGCTGCGGCGTCCACCCGTGTGCGCGCCGGGGGCCGCGACGAGGACGATTGCGGCCAGGACGATTGCGACGAGGAAGGCGGCGCGGAGGTCGCCGGACGGTGTGCCGTCGCCGACCCGGGTGCGTCCCGGGTCGGGGCGAGTGCGGCGTGATCGATCTTTCCGTTGGCGGTGACCGGCAGCTCGGATCGGATCTCGATGGTGCGCGGAACCATGTAGGCGGGCAGGGCCGCGTCGCAGTGGGCGCGAAGATCGTCCGGGTCCAGATCCACGGTGTTCGCGGTGTGTCCGACGACATGCGCCACCAGGCGCGGGCGCCCGTCCGGACCCGGGTGTGTGGTGGCGACGGCCGCCCGGACACCGGGGTGGCGGCTCAGCACCGCGTCGATCTCGCCGAGTTCGATGCGGAATCCGTTGATCTTGACCTGCCGGTCGTTGCGACCGAGGAACTCGATGGCGCCGTCGACGCGCCATCGCCCCATGTCACCGGTGTGGTAGAGCCGTTCACCGGTCACCGGGTGCCGTCGGAAGCGCCGAGCCGTCTGCTCCGGGTCGCCGAGATAGCCGCGCGCGACGCCGTCGCCGCCGATGAACAGTTCACCCGGTTCGCCGACCGGCACCGGGCGCCCGTCGGGTTCGTCGAGCAGGCGGAACCACTGACCGCTGAGCGCGGTGCCGTACGGAATCGACGGGGCGCCCGGGTCGACGGCGCCGATCCGGTGGTGGATCGACCAGATCGAGGCTTCGGTGGCTCCGCCGAGGCTGACGATCTCGGCGTCCGGCATCAGTGCGCGGATGCGGTCGGGAAGCGTCACCGGAATCCAGTCCCCGGACAGGAGGACCAGCCGGATCGAGCGCAGCGCATGCGCACTGTCGCCGACCGCTTCGCCGTACTCCACCAGCATCTCCATCAACTGCGGTGCGGTGTTCCACACGGTGACCCGGTGCTGGGCGATCAGGTCGAGCCAGTGCCCCGGATCGCGGTCGCGGCCGGGTGTCGGCACGACGAGTCCGCCGCCCGCGCCGAGTACGCCGAACACGTCCCACACCGACAGGTCGAAGCTCAGTGCCGACAGCCCCAGCACTCGGTCGTCGGGTCCGACGCCGAAGCGTTCGTTGACGTCGTCGATCGTGGTGCGCGCCTGGTCGTGCTCGATCGCGACGCCCTTCGGCTCACCGGTGGAACCGGAGGTGAAGATCGCGTACGCGAGATCGTCCGGCGCCGGACGGTGCGTGACGAACGCGCCGGTCCGGGCACCGCCGTCGGGTTCGATACGGGTGACCGACGGCGGCAGTTCGACGTCGTCGGCGACGGCGTATCGGGCACCGGACCGCTCGACGACGCGGGCGATCCGGGGTGCGGGCCAGGCCGGGTCGACGGGGACGTACACCCCACCCGCCATGAGGACGCCGAGCACCGCGCAGATCTGTGC
Source organism: Gordonia humi (assembly GCF_014197435.1). Classification (NCBI taxonomy): domain Bacteria; kingdom Bacillati; phylum Actinomycetota; class Actinomycetes; order Mycobacteriales; family Gordoniaceae; genus Gordonia; species Gordonia humi. The sequence continues at coordinate 3,077,081 of NZ_JACIFP010000001.1, read as the reverse complement.
GGGTCCCTTCGGCAGTGCCACGAGAACGGTCCCGTCGTGCGCGCGCCCGTCCGCCTCCCGCGCGGCGTCCAGGCGTGCGGCTATCGACCGTGCGCCGTCGACGAGCCCGCGATAGTCGAGGACTCCGGACTCGGTGAGCACAGCCGCCCGGTCCGGCCGCTCGTCGGCGGCGTGCAGCAACGGTGCCGCCAGCCCGGGGCCGTCGACGGCGGTGTTGTTGCGCAACCGGTCCGCGACCGGGCGGAAGAACGGATCGGCGTCGAACGACGCCGAGGTCCACGCGGCGTCGGCGGCGCCGAGCAGCTCGATCGCCGAGACGAACGCCCGCTGCATCCCGTCGACCACGCCGGCGCCGAACGCGTCCTCGACGGCGTCCCAGGCCACGACGACGTTCTCACCGCTGCGCCAGGAGATCGCGTCCAGAAGGACCTGCGGGGTCTGCGAGACGCCGAACGCCTCGTCGCCGATCCACGCACCCGGATCCTCCGATCGCGGCGTCTGCTCCAGCGCCGAGGTGAAGACCACCGCGCCGCCCGGACCGTCGTCGCCGGGCAGTGCGGGCCGGTCCGCCGCCAGTCGCGCCACTTCCACTCCGGCCACGGACGAATGGTCGACGGCGTCCCAGAAGTTCGCGGCGACTGCCGCCGCCCGATCGGCGAATGCGGTGGCGTCGCACGTCATGTCGACCAGCGCCGTGGTGGTGAAGTCGCCGACCACCGCCGCGGCATGCGGCAGGTCGGCGGGCCTGTCGAACAGAGTGATCGTCACCGTGAAGCGGTCGCCCGCGCCCCACCGGCGGAGCACGTCGCCGAACACCGCGAGCATCGCTCCCGAGGCGGTCAGGCCGCGGCGCGCACATGCCGCGGAGAACGACTCCCAGACCGCGGCGTCGATGACGCGACGATGACGTCGGAAGTGCGGTACGCCGATCTCGGCCGCGGTCCGCAGCGTCGGCAGGCGTGCGGCGTCCGGAAGCGTGCTCGCGCGATCGGACCAGTAGGCGAGATCGCGGTCGCGGCGGCCGTCCGCCGCACGGCGTCGTGCCTGCTCGGCGAGCAGCCCGGCGAAGTCCGCGGCCGGTGCGGGCGGCAGGTCGCCGCCGCGATGGGCGACACCCCATTCGTCGATCACCAGACGCCAACTGGTGAAATCCATCAGCAGGACGTCGAAGCTCAGGCACAGTCGGATCGTGCGGTCGTCGAAGACGAGTGCGGTCACCGCGTGGACGGGCCACCGGTGCACGGGCGCGCACCGATGCGACAGGTCACGGCGGTACTCCTCGAGGAGTGCGCCGCGATCGTCGGCGTCGAGTCCTCGGAGGTCGCGCACATCGATCCGGTGGACGCCGGGAGCGTCGAGCACCTGCTGCAGACCGTCCCTGCGGACTACGGCGCGCAGCATCGGGTGCCTGTCGACGACGACGTTCCACGAGTGCTCCAACGCGGTGATCTCGTCGTCGGGCGATCCGTCGGTCACGGTGCGGTCGAACTCGAAGTAGAAGTGCGTCGACACTCCCCCGAGCGGATAGTCCGGGCCCCGCCCGATCCAGTAGGACGTCTGCACGGGGGTCAGCGCGAACGAACCGTCCGCGCGCACCGGTGCGCCCTCGCCGACCGCGGCGGCTCGGTCCGGCACCTGGTCGCCCTCGTGAGCGCGGATGTATCTGGCGAGGTCGGCGGCGCATGCCTCACCGAGGAACTCGCGGAGCGGAACCAGTACGCCCGTGTGGTCGGCGATGGCGCGTTGGACGGCCACGGCTCGAAACGACTCGAGTCCGGCATCCACCAGGGACTGGTCGGCGGTACACACCGATCCGGTGTTCTCACTCACCGTCGAACAGATCCATTCTGCTGTGTCATCGCAGTTCTGCGGCATGGATTACGCTTTTCCTCTCGGCTTAACAAATGCATTCAGATGGCTTTTCACATATATGTCGATCAGCGAATGAATTCCCTGCGGAACCCGTTTTCAATTCAATCGGATGTCGATAGTACACTTTCCTTCCGAATCGGATAATCGCAGTATGTGACATATTTCAATGCGCATCCGTGAATGCCTTGAGAATGCAGAGGAGAATGTATGTCGAATAGTGAATACGACACGGAATACGTGGATGTGGCAGTGATCGGCGGAGGACCGGCCGGCCTGTCCGCGGCGCTGGTGCTCGGACGCCAGCAGCGTTCGGTAGCACTCTTCGACGACGGGAGATATCGCAATTCCGCGGCGACGGAATCGCATATGTATCTCGGTAGCGACGGTGCGTCGCCCGACGACATCCGCACTCGTGGACGACGCGAACTCGCCGCGCACACCAACGTCTCGGTCCACGCGGAGACGGTGGCCGCGATCTCCCGGTCAGCCGATTCCGGCCGGTTCGACATCGTCAGCGGCCACCGGTCGACATCGGCGCGGGCGATCGTCGTCGCGGCCGGACAACGAGACGCACCGTCACAGATCCCCGGATTGGCCGAGCGGTTCGGCGACGCGGTGGTCCACTGTCCGTTCTGCCACGGATTCGAAACCCTCGGCGCTCGGATCGCAGTCCTCTCCGAGCGCCCGACGATCCCCGTCCAACCCGCGATGCAGGCGTTGTACGTGCGCACGCACTTCAGCGACGACGTCGTGCTCTGCGCGAACGGCGACGACGTACCGGATGCCCTGCGCGAGCGTCTCGACCGACACGGCGTCGCCGTCGTCGACGCCCCGGTCACCGAGGTGTCCGGCATCCGCGGCGACCTTGTCGTGCAACTCGACGGCACCGATCCGCTCCGCGTCGACGTCGGCTATCACGTTCCCCGGTTCGAGATCGGCGCCGAGTTCGTTCACGACATCGGTTGCGAGACCGACGGCGCCTGCATCCTCGTGGACTCCGCGCACCGTACGAGCGTGCCCGGCGTCTACGCGGCGGGCGACATCGCGCGCATCCGAACGCAAGACGTGCCGCTCACCTTCATCTCGCAGGCCGTCGCGGCCGGTCAGGCCGCCGCCCTCTGGTGCGACCAGGACCTCTTCGCCGTCGACGCGGGCCTCACCGCGTGACCGCCCGCCCCAGTCCCGCGTGACCACCCACCCCTACCCCGCATGACCACCCACCCCTACCCCGCGTGACCACCCACCCCTACCCCGGGAGATCCATGAACCGCCGTACCTTCCTGTCCTCCGCCGCGATCGCGGCGTCGATGCTCGGCGCCGCATCCGTCCTGTCGGCCTGCGGTTCCGACGAGCGGGGGCCGGCCACCCGCCGCGTTCGCGTGGTGGCCATCGGCAATCCCGCCGACGCCCTCGACCCCGCGGGCGCCTCCGCCGCCGCCACGTACATCGCGCTCTACGCCGTCTACGAGTCGCTGGCGGTCATCGTCGACGGCGAGGTGCAGATGCAGCTCGCCGAGGCGATCACCCCGAACGACGACGCGTCGGAGTGGACCATCCGGCTGGTCTCCGATGCCAGGTTCAGCGACGGCTCGCCGGTGACCTCCCGCGACGTCCTCGCGAGCTTCGCCCACTACGCCGACTCCCCCACTCTCGGACCGTTCTTCACCGATGTCGACCTGTCCGCGACTCGCGCCGCCGACGATCACACGATCGCACTCGTGCTGAAGCGTCCGCGCGCCGACCTGATCATGTCCATGCTGGCCGCATCGTCGGTGGTGATGAAGAACGGCGATCCCGCGCTGCGTATCGGATCCGGACCGTTCCGCGTCGACCAGGGATCGTCCGCGCAAGGATGGTCGCTCGCCCGGGTCGATCCCGACGACGGCCGCAGCGACGTCTTGTCCTTGCAGGTGAGCGCCGTGAGCGAACCGCAGGCTCGCACCAACGCGGTGACCGCCGGACAAGCACAGTTCGCCGTCGATCTGACACCGACCGCGGCCCGACAGATTCAGACGCACAAGAATCTCCGGGTCGATCGGACCGGACCGGCGGATTCCAAGGCGCTCGGCGTCATTCTGAACACGAGGGTCGCGCCGTTCGACGATCCCGAGGTGCGGCTCGCCGCCAAGCTGACCCTCGATCGAAAGCTCCTCGTCGACAGCGTGCTGCAGGGATTCGGCACGGTCGGCAACGACCTGCTCGGCCTCGGTCTGCCGACCTACCCGACGGACCTGCCCCAGCGCTCCCGCGACGTCGACCGCGCGCGGGCGATCTTCGCGCGCAAACACGTCACCCGGATCCCGTTCACCGTCGCCGAGGTGTCGTCGGGTGTCACGGCGGCGGCCGAGTCGATGGTCCGTCAGTTCGCCGAGGTGGGCGTGACGCTCGACATCCGGACGGCCGACCCGGCGTCGTACTTCGCCGATATGCCGTCGTTATTCGGACAGCCGATGTTCGTCACCTACTACGTGAACCGGTCGACGGTGTCGGCGCTGCCGTTCGTCACCGGCACCGACGGCTTCTTCAACCTGAGCGGATTCGGCGGCGGATCGTACGACGCACTGCTGCAGAGGATCTCGGCCGAGGTCGACGAGAGCGCCCGGCAGCAGCTGATCGACGAGGCCGCGAAGATCGTGTGGTCCGACAGCGGCGAGATCATCTGGGGCTACCAGGAGGTCGTCAACGCGAGCGTCTCGGATCTGCACGACGTCCGGATCGTGCAATCGGTGCCCGTGTTCGGTGCCGCATCCTTCGAGTGAGGCCGGCGGGCGTGCTCGGTGCGGTGCTCCGCACCTCCGTGAGTCTGACGCTGACCACACCGGTCGTGTTCTTCGCGGTCGAGACGCTGCCGGGCGACGCCGCGTCCGCGTCCGCGCAGAGCACGTCGACGACGGTGATCGATGCACAGCGGGAGCGATTGGGGCTCGACCGGCCGGTCCTCGAACGATTCGGCGACTGGCTCGGCGGGCTGATGACCGGCCGGCTGGGCGAGACCGCGGACACGGGCGTGCCGGTCGCGGATCTGATCGCCGGACCGATGCGGAGCACGGCGGTGCTCGCCGTCGCGGCGCTCGTGCCCGCGGTGATACTCGGGGTGACGCTCGGGGTGCTCGCCGGAACCCGCGCGAGTGGGCGCCTCGACCGCGCGATCTCGTCGGCGTCGTCGGCGCTCATGGCGACCCCCGAGTTCGTCGTGGCCGTCGGACTGCTGGTCCTGCTGTCGTTGTGGAGTGGTCTGCTGCCGCCGGTCTCGTTGTTCGACACCGGATCCTCACCGCTGACCGAACCGTCCCTCCTGGTGCTCCCGGCCGCGACTCTGGCCGTCGTCGCCTCGGCGCCGTTGAGCAGGTACATCCGGGCGGTGGTCGCCACGGAGAACGCCCGCGATCACGTCGAGGCCGCACGGCTGGCCGGACTGTCCGAGCCCCGAGTGGTGCGGCGACACCTGCTGCCGGGTGCGCTCGCGCCGATGGCGCAGGCGTGCGCGTCGCTCACACCGTACGTCGTCGGCGGAACGATCGTCGTCGAGCAGGTGTTCGGCTATCCGGGCATCGGGTCGTTGCTGGTCTCGCGGATCGCGGCCCGCGACACGGTGACGGTGGCGACCGTCACGATGATCCTCGCGGCGATCGTCGCGGTGAGTTTCTGCATCGCCGACGTCTGCGGCCGATGGCGCGCGACGGGGCCGGGTCGATGAGGGCGGTCGTCGTCTGGTCGGCGCTGTGGTGTCCGGTGGTGGTCGTGGCACTGTTCGGCGGCGGCCTGGCTCGACTGCTCGGTGTCGTCGATCCCGGCGCACCGATCGGTGCGCCGTTCACCTCCGACGGACTGCTCGGCACCGATTACCTGGGCCGCAGCGTGGCCGCGCAACTGCTCGTCGGCGGTCGGAGCCTGGTCCTGGCTCCGCTCGCGGCCGCCGTCGTCGCCGAGGCCGTCGCACTGATCGTCTCGTCGACCATGATCTGGTCGCACCGGTGGCGGACCGCGGTCACGACGGTGATGGACGTACTGCTGATCATTCCGCCGATGCTGCTGATCCTCGTGGTCGTGACCGGAACCGGATTCGCGGCCTGGACGCTGGTCCTGCTCGTCGCGGCCGTGACGGTCCCGTTCGCAAGCCGCTATCTCACCGCGGCGGGAACCGAGATCGCGGCATCCGGGTACGTCGAGACGGCACTGGCGGTCGGCGACTCGCGGGCCCTCGTCGCCGTCCGCGATGTGGCGCCCAACCTGGTCCGCCCCGCACTGACCGACCTCGGGGTGCGCTTCTGCGGCGCCGTTCACCTCGTCGCCGCCGTCGTCTTTCTCGGCGGAGCGACCGGCGACTCGACCGGAAGCTGGGCGACGATGATCCAACGAAATCTGGAGGGCGTCATGCTCAATCCGTGGAGCGTATGCGCTCCCGCCCTGGCGATCGTGGGACTGACCGTCCCGTTGACGATGATCGCCGATCGATGGACCCAGCGGCGATGAACCCAGCGGCGATGAACCCAGCAGCGATGAACGCGCTGGACATCACCGGGCTCATGGTGACCGGGCCCGGCGGACACCGAATCCTCGACGACGTCGACCTGCGCATCACGGCCGGCGGCGTCACCGCGGTGACCGGGCCTTCCGGCTCCGGAAAGACCACACTCGCGCTCGCCGCCGTCGGACATGTCCGGCCCGGCCTGGCGATCAGCGCGGGCCGGATTCGGACGGCCGGGAGCGATGTGGTCGTCGACGGAACGCGATCGAGCGAATCCGCCGTGCGGCGGCTCCGCCGCGACCATGTCACATACGTCGGACAGGATCCGGGGACCGCGTTGACCCCGTCCATGCGGGTCGGCGAGCTGATCTCCGAACTCGCTCGCGACGACCACGATCCTCGGACGCTGCTGCAGACGGTCGGGTTGCCCACCGACGAGGAGTTCCTCAGCCGTCGACCGCGCCACCTCTCCGGCGGGCAGCGCCGCCGGGTCGCACTCGTCCGTGCGTTGGCGGCGGGCGGCGGACTCGTGATGCTCGACGAGCCGACGGCCGGACTGGACGCCGCCACGGCTCGCGACGTCGCCGACCTGATCTCTCGTCTGGTGGCCGCGACCGGGAAGACCGCGATCGTCATCACCCACGACCTGCCGATCGCCTATCGCATCAGTGACCGGATCGTCGAGATGGCCGACGGACGGATCGTCGCCGACGGTCCACCGCCCGCGGCGCCCGTTCCCCGCGGGAGCACGACGGCGATCCGCGGTGAGCACGTGTCGGTCGGCGACGCTCGACTCACGGTCGACGGGCTCCGGTTGACGTACCCGGGACGCCGCGACCCGATCTGCTCGGCCGCATCGCTGCGGATCGCCGCGGGCGAGGCGGTCGGGCTCTCCGGTGACTCCGGAACCGGGAAGTCGACGCTCGCACGCGCGCTCGTGGGATTGCATCCGCCCGACGCCGGTCGGATCGTCCTCGACGGAACGGAACTCGCCGATCGTGTCCGACGACGTACCCGCGCACAGGCGCGGGCCGTCTGTCTGATTCCACAAGATCCCGCATCGACTCTCAATCCGGCCGTCTCGGTCGGCACGAGCATCGCCCGCTTCCTGCCTCGAACGTCCGCGGGCCGTCGTCGGGACCGGGTGCGGGACCTGCTCGCCGACGTCGGCCTCGACCCGGATCTCGCACGGCGTCGACCCGGGCGTCTGTCCGGCGGCCAGCGTCAACGCGTGGCGATAGCCCGCGCTCTCGCCGCCGACCCGCGGCTGCTGATCTGCGACGAGGTGACCGCCTCACTCGACCCGGCGTCGACGGACCGGATCATCGAGCTCCTCACCCGGCTGAGGATCGACCACGGCGTGTCGTCGCTGATCGTCGCCCACGACGCCCACGTTCTCGACGCACTGTGTTCGAGGACGGTTCAGATGAGCGACCTGTAGAAGACGCGGGTCACCGCGGAGGCGGCGGCCCCCGCGAGCGACGACGACTCCGCGCGCACCGGTCAGATCGGGTCGGGTCGGCTCCGGTCTCGTTCGGCCGCGAGCATCGACGTCAGCAGATGCCATCGACGATGACGGTGCCGGAAGATCAGCCGAGCGAACACCGTCGTTCCCCACCCCCGCGGGCCGTGCTCGGTCTCGACGCGGTCGGTGTAGCGGCACGAGTTCTCACCGGTGGGCTCGAACGTCAACCGGTGATTCCACACGCGCACCGGTCCGCCGCGCTCCTTCGTGTACACCTCGAGATCGTCCAGCGCGATGACGGTGATCCGGTGCGTCCACGTCGGCAACACACCCAGCCACTTCACCCGCCCGGATGCACTGAATCCCGGCGTGATCGCGACGTCGGGCGCCGGGAACTCGTCGGTCGAGAACGTGAGCACGGGTGCGAGCACGAACTGCATCACTTCGGGGACAGCAGCCAGACGGCGAGCACGTGCGGCGGAGACGGGAAGCTCGACGGAGGTGGTGACGACAGCCATCGGGGGGTTCCTTTCGCGTGGCGACCGGTCCTCATGACGGAGTCGCCGGGGATCACCTCCCAGACTAATGATAATGAGTGTCGATTGCACCAGTCGGCGGGAATCGGCGGGTCGACCGGCCCCGGCCACCGGTCAGCCGAACGCGCCCTGCCCGGTGACGGCCTGGCCGATGATCAGCTGGTGCACCTCGCTGGTGCCCTCGTAGGTCAGGACCGATTCGAGGTTGTTGGCGTGCCGCATGATCGGGAACTCCAGGGTGATACCCGCGGCGCCGAAGATCGTGCGGCAGGAGCGGGCGATCTCGATGGACTCGCGGACGTTGTTGAGCTTGCCGAGACTGATCTGCTCCTGGCGCAGAGTCCCCGCGTCCTTCATCGCGCCCAGGTGCGCGGCCAGCAGGACGCCCTTGCCCAGTTCGAGGGTCATGTCGGCGATCTTGGTCTGGGTGATCTGGAACGCGGTGAGCGGCCGATCGAAGATGTCGCGGTCGTTCGCATAGGCGATCGCCGAGTCCAGGCAGTCGCGAGCGGCGCCGAGCGCACCCCACACGATGCCGTAGCGAGCCTCGTTCAGGCACGACAGAGGCCCGCGCAGTCCGACGGCCTCCGGCAGCATCGCCGAATCCGGCAGGCGAACGTCGTCCAGGACGAGTTCGCTGGTCACCGAGGCGCGCAGCGACATCTTGTGCTTGATCGCGGGCGCCGAGAATCCCGGGGCGTCGGTCGGCACGACGAAACCGCGCACTCCCCGGCCGTTGCCCGGCTCGTCGGTCTGCGCCCACACGACGGCGACGTCGGCGACGCTGCCGTTGGTGATCCACATCTTGGTGCCGTTGAGGATCCAGTCGTCACCGTCGCGCCGGGCTCGGGTGCGCATACCCGCGGGGTTGGAGCCGTAGTCGGGTTCGGTGAGGCCGAAACAGCCGATGGCCTCCCCCGCCGCCATGCGCGGAAGCCACTCCTGCTTCTGCTCCTCGCTGCCCCATCTCCAGATCGCGAACATGGCCAGCGAGCCCTGCACCGAGACCAGGGACCGCAGTCCGGAGTCGCCGGCTTCGAGTTCCAGGCAGGCCAGACCGTAGGCGGTCGCCGTCGTGCCCGCGCAGCCGTAGCCGTCCAGGTGCATGCCGAGGACGCCGAGTGCACCGAGTTCGCGCGCCAGCTCGCGGGCCGGGATCTGCCCGGACTCGTACCAGTCGGCGATGTGCGGGCGGACCGACCGGTCGACGTAGGCGCGCACGGTGTCGCGGATGGCGATCTCCTCGTCGGAGAACAGGTGGTCGACGGAGAACAGTTCGAGCGGTGTGGAGGCCATGACGGTGTCCCTTGTACGAGTCGGTGGTGTGCGGTCAGACGAAGGCGGAGACGCCGGTCTCGGCGCGTCCGATGAGAAGCTTCTGGATCTGCGAGGTGCCCTCGTAGAGGGTCATGACGCGGGCGTCGCGCATGTACTTCTGCACCGGGTACTCGTCGACGTACCCGTAGCCGCCGAAGGCCTGCAGCGCGAGGTTGGCCGCCTTGACGGCCTTCTCGGAGGCGAACAGTTTGGCCTTCGACGCGGCCAGCGCGATCGGCTCACCGCGTTCGACGAGGTCGGCGGCCCGCCAGGTGAGCAGGCGCGCGCAGTCGGCGTCGACGGAGATCTCGGCGATCATGTCCTGGATCATCTGGAAGGATGCGATCGGCTTGCCGAACTGCTGCCGCTGCGTGGTGTAGTCGACGACGGCGTCCAGGCAGCCCGCGATGATTCCGGTGCAGCCCGCACCCACCGAGACCCGACCCTTGTCTAGGGACGTCATCGCGATCGCGAAGCCCTGTCCCTCGTCGCCGAGCATCGCGTCGGCGGGCACGCGGACCGCGTCGAAGCTCAGCTCGGCGGTCGCCTGACCGCGCAGACCGAGTTTGCCGTGGATCTCGGTGCGCTCGAAGCCGGGAGTGTCGGTCGGGACGAGGAACGCCGAGACGCCCTTCGCACCGCCGCCTCCGGTCCGTGCGAACACCACGCACACGTCGGCCCAGGACCCGTTGGTGATGAAGATCTTGGTGCCGGTGATCACCCAGTCCGTGCCGTCGCGCACGGCGCGGGTCGTCAACCGGGACGGGTCGGATCCGTTGTCGGGTTCGGTGAGGCCGAAGCAGCCGAGCAGAGTGCCCGACGCGATGCCGGGCAGCCACCGCTGCTTCTGTTCCTCGGTGCCGTGCGAGAGGACGATCTTGCCGAACAGTCCCATCGACACCGAGACGATGCCGCGCACCGAGGAGTCGGCGCGGCCGAGTTCCTCCATGCCCAGGCAGTAGGTGATGTAGTCGCCGCCGAGGCCGCCGTACTCCTCCGGGATGGTGAGTCCGAAGAAGCCGAGTTCGCCGAGCTTGGGAATCAGCTCGGTGTCGACGGACTCCCGACGGTCCCATTCGGCGCGGAACGGGACCACTTCCTTGTCGAGGAAGTCGCGGGCGGTCCGCTGGAAGGCGATCTGCTCGTCGCTGAGTTGGAAGTCCATCGTCTAGATGCCTTTCCCGACGCGCGCGCCGGTGGAGTCGTAGAGGTAGAAGCCGCGTCCGGTCTTGCGGCCGAGGTGTCCGTCGGCGACCAGCCGCGACACCGTGGCCGACGGGGCGTCGGCGGGGTCGCCGGTCTCGTCGAAGCGGGCCTTCTTGGTGAGGTACCCGATGTCGACGCCGGTGAGGTCCATCAGTTCGAAGGGGCCCATGGGATACCCGAGTGCGGTGCGGGCGGCGGTGTCGATCGCGTCGACGTCGGCGTAGCCGCCCTCGTACAGCGCGATCGCCTCGTCGCGCACCGCGTTGAGGAGCCGGTTGGCCACGAATCCCGGGATCTCCCTGGCGAGCACGACCGGGACCTTGCCGAGGCTTTCGACGAAAGCCGTTGCCGCCGCGGCGGTCGCGTCGCCGGTCTCCGGTCCGCGCACCACCTCCACGCACGGCATCACGAGCGCCGGATTGAAGAAGTGCAGGTTGACGAAGCGGTCCGGGCGCCGGATCGCCGACGCCATGGAGGACGGGACGAGACTCGACGAGTTGCTCGCCAGGATCGTCTCGGCGGGCAGTCGGGTGTCGAGGTCGGCGAAGAACGCGCGTTTCACGTCGAGACGTTCGACGATCGCCTCGATCACCAGGTCTGCGTCGTCGGGCAGGGTGCTCGCGGTGTGCAGGCGGGCGTGCGCCGCATCCACTTCTTCGGCGGTGCGTCGGCCCTTCGCGACCATCGACGAGGTGCGCTCGCGCAGCGCCGCGGTCGCGGCGTCGAGCGCGGTCGGGTCCAGGTCGTGGAGGGTCACGTGGTACCCGGCGAACGCGCAGACCATCGCGATCTGCGACCCCATCGCACCCGCACCGGCGACGAGGACTCGCTCGATGCTCATCGGCCGCTCCATTCGGGCGTGCGCTTGGCCAGGAACGCGGCCGCGCCCTCCGACTTGTCAGCTGTCGTGTACAGCAGCGACTGGGCGAGTCGTTCGATGACCTGCCCGGTGTGCTGGTCGGCGTCCATCCCCGCCCGGATCACCGTCGTGGCCAGTCGTACGGCCACCGGCCCCTTCGCGATGATCGAGGCCGCCACCTCGCGGGCCTTGTCGAGCAGGTCCTCGGCGGGCACCACGTAGGTCGCCAGTCCCGCGGTCAGTGCCTCGTCGGCGGTCAGCGTGCGTGCGGTGAGGATCATGTCGATGGCGAGCCCCACGCCGACCAGCCGCGCCAGTCGCTGAGTTCCACCCGCGCCGGGCAGCACCGACAGCGTGGTCTCCGGAAGTCCGAAACATGCTCTCTCCGATGCGATCCGGATGTCGCACGCCATCGACAGCTCACAACCGCCGCCGAGCGCGTAACCGTTCACCGCCGCGATCGTCGGCTTCTCGAACTGTTCGACGGTGTCGTAGAGCCGGCCCATCGAGCCGGCGAGCCCGGTGTGCATGTCGTAGTTCCGCAACTGCCCGATGTCGGCTCCGGCGGCGAACGCCCTGTCCCCCGCACCGGTGAACACCACCGCCCCGACGGCGTCATCGCGGCGCACCTCGTCGAGTGCGGCCGCGAGGTCGGCCTGCACCTGGGCGTTGATCGCGTTGCGGACCTCGGGCCTGTTCACCGTGACCAGGGCGACTCCATCGGTCACGTCGAGGGTCACGGTCGTCGGATCGGTCATTGATTCACCTGCTTGCGTAGTGCGAACTTCTGGATCTTGCCGCTCGGCGTGGTCGGCAGTGCGTCGAGGACTTCGAGCCGCTCGGGCCAGTACTGTTTGGCCAGTCCTTTGCCGAGCAGATACTCCTTCATCTCCTCGAAGGTGAAGCCGTCCGCCGCGTACTCCTCCTTGAGGACGACGCACGCGCACGCCCGTTCCTGCAGCCGCGGATCGGGGACGCCGACGACGGCGACCGAGGCGATCTTCGGGTGCTCGTAGAAGACGTTCTCGACGAACGCGACCGGAATGTTCTCACCGCCGCGGATGATCACGTCCTTGGTGCGGCCGGCGATCTTCAGGTAGCCGTCGGCGTCGACGGACGCGAGGTCGCCGGTGTCGAACCAGTCGCCGTCGAACTCCTCGCGCGTCCTGTCGATGCGATGCAGATAGCCGACGAACAACGACGGCCCGCGTACCTGCAGGCGCCCCTCGGTGTCGGCCGGTCGCGGCACACCGTCGAAGTCGACCACGCGGATCTCCATACCGGGCCACGGGCAACCGTCGGTGTTGATGATCTTCTCGTCGGGGTCGCCGGGCACCCCGAGGGTGACCAGCGCGTTCTCGGTCTGTCCCCAGCCGCCGAGCACCACGAGCGACGGCATGGTCCGCCGGGCCTCGGCGACCACGGCACGCGGGATCGGCGCGCCCATGCAGCAGAACAGTCGCAGGCTCGACACGTCGTGGTCGGCCAGACCGGACGCGCCGATCAGATCGTGCAGGAACGGCGTCGCGGCCGAGGTGTAGGTGATCCGATACCGCTGCACCAGTTCGACGAAGCGCTCCTTGTCCCACACGTCCTGTAGGACGCAGGTGGCGCCGTTCTCGACGTTCAGACGGGCGCCGTACAGGAATCCGGTCAGGTGCGCGAGCGTGGACGCGATATGGAACACGTCGTCGGAGGTGATCGACAGACGTTGCGGCAGAGGTCGATTCGCGGCAGTCAGAGTGTTGTGCGTGTGCATCACGCCCTTGGGCTCGCCGGTGGTGCCGGAGGTGAAGATGAGCAGCGACACATCGTTCGCGTCCGGCCGGAGCGCGACGAGCTCGGAGCGGTCGCGCCGCTCCTCCCACGGGGTCGCCATGAACTCGTCGTACGATCCGCCGACCACGAGGGTGTGCGCCACCGTCGACGTCTGCTCCGACATGCCCGCGTACATCTCGGGATAGTCGAAGTTGCGGAAGGTCTGCGGGATCACCAGGACCTTCGTGGCGGCGAGGGCGACCATGAAACCCACCTCCCGCTCGCGGTAGATCGGGATCAGCGGGTTGCTGACCGCACCGATCCGGGTCGCGGCGTAGTGGACGACGATCCATTCGATCCAGTTCGGGAGTTGGAACGAGACGACGTCGCCCGCCTCGACACCGAGTTCGAGGAGGCCGAGGGCGCACCGGTCCACCTCGTCGCGCAGGGCGCCGTAGGTGATCTCGCGGTGGACGTCGATGAAGGCGATCTTGTCGGGAGTGGAGTCGGCGGCGTCGTCGAGCCAGTCGGTGATGATGCGGCCCTGCCAGTAGCCGCCGCGCGTGTACTGTTCGATCAGTTCCGGAGTCAGGATCGTCTCGAAGGACATGGGATTCTCGTCTCAGCTCATGGAGAGGCCGCCGCTGACGCTGACGGTCTGTCCGGTGATGAAGGAGGCCTCATCGGAGGCGAGGAAGGCGACGGTGTTGGCGAGGTCCTCGGGCTGACCGAGACGACGCAGCGGGATGGCCTTCTGCAGTGCGGCGCGCAGCTTCTCCCCGCCCATCGACGCGAACAGCGCGGTGTCCGTGGGACCGGGGCACACGCAGTTGATGTTGACCTGCGACCGCGCCATCTCACGGGCGGTCGACTTGGTGAAGGCGATGACTCCGCCTTTGGCGGCCGAGTACACGGCTTCGCCCGAGGAACCGACGCGGCCGGCGTCCGAGCCGAGATTCACCACGTGCCCGAATCCCTGGTCGGCCATGATCGGCAGGATCTTCTTCGAGGTGTTGAGAACGCCGTACAGGTTGATCGCGATCACCCGGTCCCATGTCTCGGGCTCGGACTCGACGAACGGTTCGGCCTTGTCCCAGCCCGCGTTGTTGACCAGTACGTCGAGGCGCCCGAACCGCTCGATGACGGTGTCGACGGCGGCGTTCACCGAGTCGCGGCTGGTGACGTCGACCCGCAGGCCGATGCTTTCGTTGCCGAGTTCGGCCGCGGTGGCCTCGGCGGTGTCGGCGTTGACGTCGGTGACGACGACGGTGGCGCCCTCGGCGGCCAGCTTCGTCGCGATGGCCGCGCCGATCCCCTGTCCGGCGCCGGTGACGAATGCGATCTTGTCGGTGAGCTTGCTCATGAGTGTGCGTCCTGTCGTGGTGAGTGAGGTTATTCGCGGCGTTCGGCGCAAGCGCCGACCGACGTCTACGGGGCGGCGGTACGTCCCAGGAGGCTGCGGGAGATGACCAGCTTGGAGACCTGTGCGGTGCCGTCGCCGATCTCCAGGCCGATGACGTCGCGCAGGCGCTGGCCGACCTTGTGTTCGGTGGAGTAGCCGACATGACCGAGAGTCAGCAGGCATTGGTGAATGACGTCGGCCGACAGTTTCGGTGCCCAGAACTTGGCCATCGCGGCTTCGGCCGAGTGCTCGACGTCGTTGTCCTTGCGCCACAGGGCCTCGTAACAGACATGGCGGGCGCCGGTGATGTAGGTGGCGTGCTCGGCGAGCGGGAACGAGACGCCCTGGAATCTGCCGATCGGCTGGCCGAACGCCTGCCGGTCCCGCGCCCAGGCGATCGCTTCGTCGAGCGATTGCTGCGCGGCTCCGAGACAGAGCAGACCGATGATCGCCCGGGAGTAGTCGAATCCCTGCATCACCGAGACGAAACCGCCGCCCTCCTGACCGATCAGATCTCCCGACGTCACGTGGACGTCGTCGAAGTGCACCGACGCTCGGCCGATGGCCCGGCTGCCCAGATCGTCGAAGGGCGACCTCGTGACGCCCGGATCGGTCAGGTCCACCCAGAAGGCGCTGACTCCGCGGGCACCGGCGCCGCCGGTGCGAGCCAGTACGACGGCGCGGTCGGCGGCCATGCCCAATGTGATCGAGGTCTTCTCCCCGGACAGCCGCCAACCGTCGTCGGTGGGTACGGCCTTGAGTCCCAGTGCGGCGGCGTCGGTTCCGTGTTCGGGCTCGGTGATCATGATGCACGGGACGGTCTCCCCGGATGCGATCGCGGGCAGCCACGCGGCCTTCTGCTCGTCGGTGCAGTTGCGTACCAGGATGTCGCTGATCAACGCGGTGTTGATGATGAGGTAGCCGGCGTTGAAGTCCGCCCGACCGACTTCTTCCGCGGCGATTCCGGCGATCACCGCCGTCGCGTCCTGTCCCCCGTACTCTTCGGGGATGCGCAGTCCGGTCAGGCCCATCTCAGCCATGTCGACGGCCTGTTGTCGCCGGAACTCCGCGGCCTTGTCGTCGGACTGGTAATGCGGGGCCAGGACCTTGTCGGCCCACCGGGCCATCTCGGTGCGGAACACCTGCTGGTCGTCGTCGAATCCGTAGTGCACGATGATCTCCCGTCGTCAGGTGAGGTCGGCTCTAGTGCCAGTCGACGTGGGCGGCGAAGTCGGCCGGGCGCTTCTCGGCGAACGCCGCGGCGCCCTCGGCGCCCTCGGGCGAGACGACGAACAGGTCGAGCGCGGTCATCGCCATGTTCGAGAAGCCCGCCTGGTGATCGGTGTCGGCGTTGAACGACTGCTTGAGGAACTTGATGGCGGTCGGGCTCTTCTCGGCGACTTCGGCGACCCACGCCTTCGCCTCGTCGAGCAGCCGGTCGGCCGGAACCACCTTGTTCACCAACCCCATGTCGAGGGCCTCGGCGGCCGAGTACTGGCGGCACCAGAACCAGATCTCGCGCGCCTTCTTCTCGCCGACGACGCGGGCGAGATACGCCGAGCCGAATCCGGCGTCGAACGATCCGACGCGCGGGCCCGCCTGACCGAACTTCGCGGTGTCGGCGGCGAGGGTGACGTCGGCGAGCACGTGCAGCACGTGGCCGCCGCCGACCGCTATGCCGTTGACTGCGGCGATGACCGGCTTCGGGATGTCGCGCATGAGCTTGTGCAGGTCTCCGATGCGGAAGCGGTCCAGCTCGGACGGCCCGTAGTCGCCGGTCTCGGCGCGCTGCTTGACGTCGCCGCCCGTGCAGAACGCCTTCTCGCCGGCACCGGTCAAGATCACCGCGCGGACCGTGTGGTCGGACCAGGCCCGCTGGAAGGCCGCGATCAGCTCGTCGACCGTCTGCGCCCGGAACGCGTTGTACCGCTGCGGACGGTTGAGGGTGATGATCCCCGCGTTGTCGACGACCTCGTAGGTGATGTCTTCGTACTGGCTCATGACGTGCTCCTCGGGTTGATGTCAGTGACTCCGGACGTGAAATGAATATTGATTCATTGCGAATGAATCTATGTTCATTCACGATGGGTGTCAAGGGTCACGGTGAAATCCGTTCCGCGAGCGGCGTTACGATGAACATCGATTCACATCGAGAAGGAGGGACCGATGACCGCGGATCCGCAGCGCACGTCAGTCAGCGAGGCCGTGCGCGAGGTCAGCGCCTCGATGCGATCGCGTCAGATACTCGACGCCGCCGCGCGACTCATGGAGCGCGCGGGTTCGGAAGCGGTGTCGATGCAGGCGTTGGCCGCCGAGGCGGGCGTGAGCGTCGGTCTGATCTATCGCTACTTCGGCGGCAAGGACGAAGTGCTACTCGCCGTCATCGTCGAGGTCCTCGACGCATTCCGGACCACGGTGCCCGCTGCCGTCGACGCGGCAGGCGACGATCCCGTTCGACGCCTCGCCGCCGCGTTCACCGCGTACTGCCAGGTGATCGCGCGTTACCGGCACGCCGCGGTTCTCACGTACCGGGAGTCGAATGCGCTCTCGATCCAGGGGCGCGAGAAGATCAAGACGCTCGAGGTCGAGACGAGTGAGCCGCTGCGCACCGCCGTCCGCGCAGGTGTCGACGCCGGCCTCCTCGCGGCGCCGAACGCCGACCTCGTCGCGTACGACCTGCTGCTCCTGGCCCACGCATGGGCCCTCAAGCACTGGTACTTCCAGCAGACGATGACCCTCGACGAGTACGCCGACGCCCAGCTCGCACTGATGCTGCGCGCGCTCGTGCGCCCCGAGGTCCGCTCCGACTACGCCGACCTCCTCGGCGATCCTCCGGCGTAGCCTCGCTCCGGCACGGTCGGCGGTCGGCCGGCTCAGGCGTCGAGCAGTGCGGAGATCCGGGCCGCGGCCTCGGTGGTCGCCGTGGTGAGTTCGCGGCGTTCAGCGGGGTCGACGGCGGATCGGAGCACACCGAGCTGCAGCTCGAAGTCGGCCGCACCGCGAGCGAACACCGGTGCCGCGAGGTAACTGATCGGCAGTGCGTCGTCGACCGCGAGATCGGCGGGAAGGTATGCGCGCGAAGACAGCTCGGCGAGCTGCCGGACGGCCGATCGGCGTACCGCTGGATCGATCAGCATGGGCCCCACGGCGCCGAGCAGGTCAGCGAGCGACTCGACCAGCGACGCGTCCGAGGACGCGGGGCGGTACACCGCGTAGCCGAGCCGTCGAACACCGTCGAGCAGCCGCCGTCGACGGTCGCCGCGTCCGTCGACGCCGCGCCACGCCGCCTGTTCCGCGGGCGAGCGCCACGCCATGCACGCGGCGCCCGCCGGATAGCCGACGGCGAGGGACTGCCCGAGTCCGAGACCGGGCACAGGTCGCGTCCTCGAGTGCACCTTCGCCACGACGGTCATCCGGTCGGAGGTGAGCCTGCTGATCGTCACACCGCACGACGTCGCGGCGACCAGGTCCTCGGCCACCGCGATCACGTCGGCCGTCATCGTCGGGCCGCCGCCGGGATGGTGCGACAGCCCCGCGGCACCCGGTCCGAGCGAGTACGCGCGACCGGCGTCGCGCACGACCCATCCCGCGTCATCGAGTTCGGCGAGGATCGCCGACATCGTCGGCCGGGCGGCGCCGATCGCATCGGCGATCTGCGCGATGGTCCGCGGCGCTTCGGCGTGGGCCAGGTATTCGAGCGTGTCGACGACCCGACGGGTCGGCGGGGATCCGGCCATCTCCAGTCGGCTCCCGTCGCTTGTCGGATCGATCACATCCGGCTACGGTGTGTCGGATATTCATACCATAGAACTCGAATATTCGATTCTCAAGGGAGTCTCCACGTGCTCGAGAAGTTTCAGCTCGACGGCAAGACCGCTATCGTGACCGGCTCCGGACGCGGTATCGGCGCCGCGATCGCGATCGGATTCGCGCAGGCGGGCGCCGACGTCGTCATCACGGCGCGGACCGAGGCCGATCTCGTCCGGGTGGCCGAGCAGATCACCGCGACCGGTCGGCGAGCGATCGCCGTTCCCCTCGACCTGGCCGACGAGGACGCCGGGGTGCTCGTCGAGCGGGCCGTCGCCGAGACCGGTCGCGTCGACATCGTGGTCAACAACGTCGGCGGCGCGCCGCCCAGGACCTTCCTCGACACGAAGGTCGTGCACCTCGAGCGAGCCTTCTCGTTCAACGTCGGCACCGCCCACGCACTCAATCTCGCCGCGGTGCCGGTGATGCTCGAGAACGGGGGCGGCTCCATCATCAACATCACCTCGTCGATGGGCAGACTCGCCGGGCGCGCATTCCTGGCCTACGGCACGTCGAAGGCAGCCCTCGCGCACTACACGCGGATGGCCGCCGAAGACCTCGCCCCGAAGATCCGGGTCAACGCGATCGCCCCGGGCGCCGTTCTGACCTCGGCGCTCGGCTACGTCGCCGACAACGACGAGATGCGCGGCGAGATCGAGCAGAACACCCCCATGAGGCGGCTCGGCGACGCCGACGAGATCGCCGCGGCGGCCGTGTATCTCGCGAGCGACGCGGCGGGCTATGTGACCGGCAAGATCGTCGAGGTCGACGGCGGTCTCGAAGCCCCGAACGTCGCACTGCCGATTCCGGACCTGTGACGGGCGCATCCAACGTCCGACGAGGAGACGCCATGACCACCGACCCGCAGACGATCCGCGCCATCGAAGAACTCAAGTACCGCTATCTCCGCGGCGTCGACACGAAGGACTGGGATCTGGTCGCGTCCACCCTGACCGCGGACGTGCAGACCGCCTACGGCACGCAGATGGGCGGCCGGGACCTGACCTTCACCGACCGCGCCGGTGTGATCGAGTACTTCCGCACGGCGATGGGCCCGACCATCGTCACCGAGCACCGCGCCGACCATCCGATCATCGAGGTCGACGGCGACACCGCGACCGGCTCCTGGTATCTCCAGGATCGGGTCATCGTGCCCGAGTTCGACGTCATGATCATCGGCGCCGCGTTCTATCGGGACGAGTACCGCCGGACCGCGCGGGGCTGGCGGATCAGCAGTACCGGATACGACCGCACCTATGAGGCCGTCGGCAGCCTCTCGGCAGGCGGCTGGACGATGACGCCGGGCCCCGCACTGCGACCGCCGTCGCAGCCGCCACGGTAAGTTCGGCGCATGACATCTGGGACCGGCGGCGCCGCCGGAACATTCGGGCGCGACTTCGTCGACGAACTGGACCAGCTCTTGCGCTGGCGCCGCGACGTGCGACGATTCCGGACGGATCCGGTCCCGTCGGACGTCTTCGACGAGATCCTGACCGCCGCGGAGCTCTCGCCGTCGGTCGGCAACAGCCAGCCCTGGCGGTGGGTGCAGGTGATCTCCCCGGCACGCCGACTGGCGGTCACGGAGGTGTTCGCCCGCTGCAACGCTCGTGCGCTCGACGGGTACAGCGGCGATCGTGCGCGCACCTACGCGTCGCTGAAACTCGCCGGTCTCGACGACGCACCCGTGCACCTGGCGGTGTTCTGCGCACCCGATCCCCGTCAGGGCGCGGGCCTGGGCCGCGCGACGATGCCGCAGACCCTCGAGTACTCGGTGGTCACCGCGATCAGCACCCTGTGGCTGGCGGCCCGCGCCCGCGGCGTGGGAATCGGCTGGGTGTCGATCATCGACCCCGTCGAGGTGCGCGCGGCCCTCGACGTGCCCGCCGACTGGACCCTCGTCGCCTACCTGTGCCTCGGGTATCCCGAGACTCTCGATGCGACACCGGAACTGGAGCGCCTGGGCTGGCAGGACCGGACGGACCCGCGAGCGCGCTTTCAGACACGGTGACCGTCGCAGCCACCACTCCGGGGCGCGCTACACGGTGACGAAACCCTTCTGGACGAGCCAGTCGCGGGCGACGTCGGCGGGTTCGCGACCGTCGACGTCCACCTGCTTGTTGAGTTCGCTGATCTCGTCGGAGTTGAGCGTCTCCATCACCGGCTTCATCACCTCGGCAATCGCCGGGTGCGCCTCGGCGGTCTCCTTGCGCATGGTCAGCGCCGCGTTGTAGTGCGGGAAGAACGACTTGTCGTCCTCGAGGACCGTCAAGTCGAGCGCCTTGATCCGACCGTCGGTGGTGAAGACCTCGCCGAACGCGCAGTTGCCGTTCGCCGTCGCCTGGTAGATGATGCCGGTCTGCAGGATCTGGGTTCGGGCCGCGCCCGGATCGAACCCGTACGCCGCCGCCATACCGGGGAATCCGTCCTGGCGGCTGCGGAACTCGGTCTCCAGGCACGTGGTCGCGGCAGCCGGATTCGTCTTGACCAGTTCCGCGTACTGCGACAGCGTCGTGACACCGAGTTTGGCCAGATTGGACTGATTGACCGCCAGCGCGTACGTATTGTCCAACGGAGACGGGTCCGTCCAGACCACGTCGTTCTCCTTCAGATCCTGGTCGCGGACCGCCTCGAACTGCTCGGTCGGATCCGCGATGGGCTTCTCGTTGCCGAGGTAGTTGATCCATCCGGTTCCGGTGTACTCGATGTTCAGGTCCACCTGTCCGGCCACCATCGCATCGCGCGAGGAGTTCGATCCCTGGATGTTCGTCAGGTCGCGGACGTCGGCTCCCGCCGCGGCCAGACTGAATTCGAGGATGTAACCGAGGATCACCTGTTCGGTGAAGTCCTTCGACCCGACGGTCAGTTTGACTCCCGCCAGGTCGGGATTCTCCTTGATGGAGCCGGGCTTCACCGGGAGCGGGACGGCGCCGCCGGACTCCAGTCCGCATGCGGCGGCGGTCGACGCGAGAACCGCGACGACGATCATCACGATGATCCGTCGGACCGGATGCGAGCGAGTCCTCATCGGAGTCCCTTCGGTCCGAGGTAGCGTTCGGCGAGGGCGCCGCACCAGTCGACGATCAGTGCCAGGCTCACGGCCAGGATCGCGCCGAGGATCAACGTCACGTTGTCCCGGAGCTTGTATCCGGTGTCGATCAGAATGCCGAGACCGCCCGCGTCGACCAGGAAGCACAGCGTCGCCGTGCCGACGGCCAGGACCAGCGAGGTGCGCAGCCCGGCGAGGATGAACGGCACGGCGAGCGGAAGCTCCACCTTGCGGAGGACCTTCGTCTCCGACATGCCCTGTCCGCGAGCGGCGTCCTTCAAGGACGAATCGACCTCGTTGAGCCCCAGGATGCTGTTGCGCAGGACGGGCAGCAGTGAATAGAAGGCGACGGGCAGCACGCCGATCCAGAATCCGGTCGTCGCCGTCCACAGGAAGAACAGCACGAGCAGACCGATCGCGGGCGCGGCCTGTCCGATGTTCGCGATGCCGATGAACAGCGGTGCGAGCCAGCGGAACCGGTCACGAGTCACCAGAACCGCCAACGGCACCGCGACGACGAGGACGATCGCCGTGATCGCGACGGTCAACGCGAGGTGTTCACCGATCAGCTGCCCGATGTACGAGGCGTTGATCGTCGCCTTCTGCGTCTCGGTCAGATTCCGGGTGAACGCCCAGATCAGGACACCGGCCGCGAGGATCACCACCACGACCGGCTGCGCCCACAGCTGGACTATTCCGGCCCGCGCCGGTTTCGCTTCGGGGGCTGCTGTGTCGGCGGTCATCGAGTGGGACTCTCGGTTGCGGACTCGGCGTCGGCGGCCGGAAACGAGTCCGATCCGGGATCGGAGATCGCCGGGTCGTCCTGGTGTTCCTCGCGCAGACTCCGAATCGTGTCGACCAGCGTCTCGATGGTGATGACGCCCTCGTAGCGGCCCCGGGGGCCGGTCACGACAGTCGCCGCGTTGCGTTCGGCGAGAATCGCTTCGAGCGCGTCCTGCAGCGTCGACGCGATCGTGACCATCTCGCCCATCGGCAACCCGACGTCGGCGATGGAGGCGACCCCGCGCAGATGCGTGCGGTCGGTCCACCGGATCGGCCGGTCCCGGCTGTCGAGGATCACGCCCCACGTCTGGATCCGGGACGCGAAGTCCTCCACGGAATCGCTCTCGTGCGCGGTGGGCCGCTGTTCGATGTCGACATCGCGCACGCGCATCAGGTTGAGCTGTTGGAGGGCCGCGCCCTGACCGACGAAGCCCGCAACCGTCTCGTTCGCGGGATTCGCCAGGATCGCCTCGGGGGTGTCGTACTGCTGGATGCGGGACTGCTCGCCGAGCACGGCGATGCGGTCCCCGAGTTTGACCGCCTCGTTGAAGTCGTGGGTCACGAAGACGATGGTCTTGCGCAGTTCCGCCTGCAGGGTCATCAGCTCGTCCTGCAGGAGGCCGCGGGTGATCGGATCGACGGCGCCGAACGGCTCGTCCATCAACAGGACGGGCGGATCGGCGGCGAGTGCGCGAGCCACGCCCACGCGCTGCTGCTGGCCGCCGGAGAGCTGCCGCGGATACCGCTGGCCGAACTGGTCGGGATCGAGCCCCACCAAGTCGAGAAGTTCGTTCACTCTATCCGTGATCCGCTTCTTATCCCATTTGAGCAGCTTGGGCACGACGGCGATGTTCTGCGAAACGGTCATGTGCGGGAACAGTCCGCCCTGCTGAATGGCGTACCCGATGCTCTGCCTGAGTTCGTTCGCATCGATCGACAATGCGTCGCGGCCGCCGATGGTGATGGTGCCGGACGTCGGCTCGATGAGACGATTGATCATTCTCATCGTCGTCGTCTTTCCACTGCCGGAAGGGCCGACGAACACGACGATCTCGCCTGCGGGAATGGTCATGGAAACGTCCGCGACGGCCGGCGTGTCCTGCCCCGGATAGGTCTTGGAGACATGATCGAGAACGATCTCCACGCCCGAGACGCTGGAATTGGCGGATTCTGGGTTCGTGCTCAACGGATTCCCTTCGACGTGGTGAAACGGCCGATCAGCACGTAGATTCCGTCCAGGATCAACGCGAGGACGACGATCAGCACCGTCCCGGTGAGAGCCTGCGGAACCGCGGTCGGGCTACCCACGCGCGACAGGCCGGAGAAGATCAGATTGCCCAGCCCCGGCCCCTTGGCGTAGGCCGCGATCGCCAGGATTCCCATGGCCATCTGCGTACTCACCCGCATACCGGTGAGGATCGACGGCCAGGCGAGGACCAGCTCGATCCGCGTGAGCACGCGGAAGCGGTTCATCCCGATCCCTTTGGCCGCATCGGTCACCGACGGGTCGACGGCACCGAGTCCGACGATCGTGTTGCGCACGATCGGCAGCAGCGAATACAAGGTCAACGCGATCACCGTCGGCGGCACGCCCAATCCGAGAATGGGAATGAGCAGACCGAGCAGAGCGAATGACGGCACGGTGAGAATCGTGCTCGACAATGCGGTGGCAAGCGCCGATCCCGCCGGGCTCCGGTAGACCAGGATTCCGACGCACACGCCGATCACCGTCGCGAGCAGAAGGCACTGGATCACAGCGGATACGTGCAGCCATGAATCGAGGGCCAGTTGAGACCTGCGATTACTGATGAATTCCCAGATATCGTTCAGTGGATCTCTCCTCTAATCGGTCTCTACCGTAGCCCAATCTCGGCGGAGATCTGCCGAATCACCGAATCGATACTCCCGGGATCGCACTGTCCGCACCGGTCAGAGTCGGTATTCGACAATCGTGATCGATGGCGTGTCTACGATTGTTCACACCCGAATCCCCCCAGCGAACGGACCTGACGAATGTCTGAGAAGATCACCGCCCTCGATCTGCCCGCGGGCGAACTGTCCGAGGCGACCGAGAAGTACTTCGCGGTGTGCCGCGAGAAGCTCGGGATGGTCCCGAACGTGCTGCGGGCCTACACGTTCGACGAGGCGAAGCTGCAGGCGTTCACCGCGAGCTACAACGATCTGATGCTCGGCGACTCCGCATTGAGCAAGCTCGAGCGCGAGATGATCGCCGTGGTCGTCTCCTCGATCAACAAGTGCTACTACTGCCTGACCGCGCACGGGGCGGCCGTGCGCCAGTTGTCGGGCGATCCGCATCTCGGCGAGATGATGGTGATGAACTTCCGCGCCGCCGACCTCGATGCACGGCAGCGGGCGATGCTCGAGTTCGCCGAGAAGGTGACCGAGCAGCCGGCCAAGATGGACGAATCCGACCGAGAGGGGTTGCGCGAGGTGGGCTTCACCGACCGCGACATCTGGGACATCGCGTCGACGGCGGCGTTCTTCAACATGACGAACCGTCTCGCCTCGGCGGTCGACATGCGTCCGAACGACGAGTACGCCGCACAGCATCGCTGACGGACTACGTCGTTCGACGGGCCCGCGCGGCCCGGGTTCGGGCACTTCTCTCGTCGGGGCGCGCGTGCGGTCGGGGTGCGCGGAGAAGACCGCCGACCGCGCGATGCGTTCGAGATTCGATCACACCGCCGCCGCGAGTCGCGACAGCGTGTCCTCCAGTTGCGGGACCGTCACGAACGGGAAGTTCAACTGTTCGAGGAGCGCGGTATCGGTGACCCCCGACCAGTCGTAGGTGTGGCGCACCGTGGTCGTGTCCGGGCCCGCCGATTCGAACTCCCAGATCCACTCCCATCCGGGCGGCTGCGTACCGGCGACGGCGGTCTTCCACGCCAGGCGCGCGTTCTCGTCGTAGGCGGTGACGTAGTTGTCGGTCTGGTAATCGCCGTCGAGATGTTCGCCGTACATGTTCATCGTGAACACGTCGCCGACCTGCTGGATCGGACCGCCGGAGTCGACACCGCGGACGAAGCCCGAGCCGTCGAGACCGACGTGATTCGCCGGGTCGCGGAGTACGGCGAACACCTGCTCGACGGGTGCGGAGATGACCTTCTGGACTGTGACCTTCGTGTGATCGCTCATGCATCAACGATCGCGTGACCGGTGATCACTTATCAATGGCGAACCCCCGGATCGTCGCACATTGAGACGCGACCGGCCGACGGAGGTCAGCGCATGGTCACCGACATCGCCAAGCGGGTGCACACGTCGGCGAGTTCGTCGGCACCGACGTCGTGTTCGACCAGCCACGTCTCAACGAGGCGGTACACGCCGCCCACCGCGAACCGCGCCGTGCGCCGCAGATCGGCCTCGGCGAGCTCCGACTGCGCCCCGAGCGTGGCGACCACCACCTCCGCGACGAGGTCCAGCGTCTCCCTGCGCCGCTGGTCCAGACCTGCCACACCAGCGTCGTCGCTGGTCATGATGCGGAACATCCGCGGGTCGTCACTGACGGCCGCGAGGAAGGCCCGCAACGCCGCGCGCAACTGCTGCTCGATGCCGCCGCCCGCCGAGGCACTCGCCGACACGAGAACCTCGACGAGTTCGTCACGCACCTGTTCGGCCACCGCGATCACGAGCGCATCGCGATTGGCGAAATGCTCGTAGAAGTACCGGTACGCCAGGCCGGCCTCACGCGCGGTGCCTCGCACGGTCACCTCGGCCACCCCGGTGTCGCCCCAGATGGTCCGCGCGGCCGCGATCAACCGCTGCCGACGATCGGACCGGCGGTCGTCGGCACTGACGCCCCCGTAATCGCGGACAACTCCCTCACGGCTCATTGACATCGGATTCTAGCGATGTCTAGATTCGGGTAACAGACGTTTTCCAAAATTTGTCTCACCGAGGGCGACATCATGAGCACAGACATCCCGCGCAGGCACCCCGCATCGCCCCGGCCCGTCCCCGCGGGTGTCGAACTCTTCGCGCGGGTGCTGCGCATCCGTCCCGTCGACGAGGCTCGGTTCGAACGGCTCGGCCTCGCACTCCTCGAGGGCGATCCGCTGATGGACGACGTCGTCGACCAGATGATCGCCGGCCCCGGCGTCGGCGAACTGCGTCCACTGTTCGAGCGAGCGCTGGTCGACGGCATCGACGCGGTCCCCGACGCACCCGACTATTTGAGGTCGTTCTTCGCCGTCGTCGAGAACACCCCCGACTGGGTCGATCACACCGCGTTGCGGACCGCCGCGCACACGATGAACAGCGGCGGCGCCGACGGCCTGTACATCGCGCGCGACGTCGCCCTCGTCGGCGGTTACGCGTTCTCCGGTTTCAACCAGACGCTGCTGCGCACCGGCGCGCTGGAGAAGGGCTCCAACACCCGTTTCGCCGAGACCTCGCAGTGGGCGCTCGACGTCATCTCCGACGGCGGTCTCGACGGACGCGCCGTCGGCTACCGCTCCACCCTGCGCGTGCGTTTCATCCACTCCCTCGTCCGCAGGCACGTCCTCGAGATGCCCGACTGGGACGTGGCGACCTGGGGCGTTCCGATCAACCAGACCGATATGGCGGCGACGATGGTCGGCTCGCTCATCGCCCCGATGGTCGGTGGACTCGGCATGGGACTGTTCAACAAGCCGTCCGAGTACGAGGCGGTCGCCCACCTGACGCGCTATGTGGGCTGGCTCATGGGCGTCGACGACGAGTTCCTGCCCGTCGACTTCCGCGACGGCATCAGGGTCCTGCACCACACGTCCGCGGCTCTGTCGACACCCGACGAGACCTCGGCGCAGCTCGCCCGACCGATGGCGGCGGATCCCCTGAACTGGAACTACCCGCGACTGCAGGGCGTGCGACGGCGGATCGCACAGTCGCAACACCTGTCGATCAGCACGCACTTCCTCGGCCGACGCGCGATGGCCGCACTCGGCCTCCCGACTCGCACGCTCCCCTGGTACCCGATCCTGCGGACGCCCGTCAACGCGGTGCGGTCCGTACTCGCCCTGCTCCCCGGCGGACGGGCGCGCGCATCGGCGCGCGGATGGGAGCGACAGCAGCGGTTCATGACCGTCATGCAGGAGACACCGGTCACAATCGGTGACACGACTCATCTCGCGCAGCACGCGGTCTGACCTGGCCGGACGGCACTTCCCCGGCGACACCCGCACTGTGCCGGAATCTCCTTCTACGCGCTATGCCCGGCTTTGTTTAGTCGTCGGCAACTAATAGTCTTCTCGCGTCCGACGAAGAGAGGACTCGGCCATGACAGCACCCCTCGGCGACGAGCCCCTCGCCGACGACGTCGCCGACATGTACCTGCACCTCACCCGCATCACCCGAACGCTGCGCGCACGAGCCGCGGGCTCCGGGCTGTCGGCGGGCGCGACCGCCAGCCTGTGGACGATCATCAACAACGCACCGATCCGGGTGACCACGTTGGCCGACGCCGAATCGGTCTCGGCGCCCACGATGTCGAAGATCGTCGGCGACCTCGTCGACCGCGGCTACGCCGAGCGCGTCGGCGATCCCGACGACGCCCGCGCGAAGCTCGTCCGGCCCACGCCCGCCGGACGCGAGGTCATCGCCGGAGTACGTCTCCTCCGCACCCGGACGCTCGCCGACGCGCTGGAGACTCTCTCCCCCGCCGATCGCCGGACCGTCGACGCGGGCCTGCGCCTGTTGTCCGACGCCATCTCCGACCGACCGGGACCGTCCGAATCGAATACAGAACAGAAGGGCATCACCGCATGACATCCGCCTCCACGGCGACGTCGTCGACAGAGGTCGATCCGCACTACAAGTGGATCGCCTTGTCGAACACCACCCTCGGCATGTTGATCGCGACGATCAACAGCTCCATCGTCCTGATCGCGCTGCCCGACATCTTCAAGGGCATCGGACTCAACCCGCTCACCCCGTCGAACACCAGCTATCTGCTGTGGATGATGATGGGCTTCCTGGTCGTCACCGCCGTGCTGGTGGTCGCGTTCGGCCGCCTCGGCGACATGTTCGGGCGAGCACGCATGTACAACATGGGCTTCCTGATCTTCACGATCTCGTCGATCTTCCTCGCGATCACCTGGTTCGACGGGTCGGGCGCGGCCATCTGGCTGATCGTCTGGCGCGTGATCCA
This sequence comes from Gordonia humi, assembly GCF_014197435.1. NCBI lineage: Bacteria > Bacillati > Actinomycetota > Actinomycetes > Mycobacteriales > Gordoniaceae > Gordonia > Gordonia humi. The sequence continues at coordinate 3,048,414 of NZ_JACIFP010000001.1, read as the reverse complement.
GGGCGTCGGCGGCGCCTTCCTGATGGCGAACTCGTCGGCCATCCTCACCGATGCCTTCCCCGCGCATCAGCGCGGACTCGCCATGGGCATCAACGGTGTCGCGGCGATCGCCGGATCGTTCCTCGGCCTGCTGATCGGCGGTGTCCTGGCCCCGATCCAGTGGCACTACATCTTCCTGGTGTCTGTTCCGTTCGGCCTCGTCGGCACCGTGTGGGCCTACCTGAAGCTGCGCGACACCGGTGTCCGGACCAAGGCGAAGATGGACTGGTGGGGCAACCTGACGTTCGCCGTCGGCCTCATCGCGATCCTGATCGCGATCACCTACGGCATCCAGCCGTACGGCGACTCGAACATGGGCTGGACCAACCCGTGGGTGCTCGCCGGTCTGATCGGCGGCTTCGCCGTGCTCTGCGTGTTCCTCTGGATCGAGACCAAGGCGGCGAGCCCGCTGTTCGATCTCACGCTGTTCCGCAACCGCTCGTTCACCGCGGGCAACGCCGCCAACCTGATGGCCTCCATCGGACGCGGCGGACTCCAGTTCATCCTCATCATCTGGCTGCAGGGCATCTGGCTCCCACAGCACGGCTACGACTACTCCCAGACGCCGTTGTGGGCGGGCATCTACATGGTCCCGATGACGATCGGCTTCCTCCTGGTCGCACCCGTCTCGGGCGCGCTCTCGGACAAGCTCGGCACCAAGTGGTTCACCACGCTCGGGATGCTCATCACCGCTGGCACCTTCGTCGCGCTGATCTACCTGCCCGTCGACTTCGCGTATCCGGCGTTCGCCGTCGTCCTGCTGGTCAACGGCATCGGCATGGGCCTGTTCGCGTCGCCGAACCGCGCCGAGGTCATGAACTCGCTGCCCGCCGCCTCTCGCGGGTCCGGCGCGGGCATGATGACGACGTTCCAGAACGCGGCGATGGTGCTCTCGATCGGGCTGTTCTTCTCGCTGATGATCGCGGGACTCAGCTCCAACCTGCCGGACGCGATGTTCTCCGGACTGACAGCGAACGGTGTCCCCGCCGATCAGGCGGACACGGTGGCGCATCTCCCGACCGTCGGCATCCTGTTCGCGGCCTTCCTCGGATACAACCCGATCCAGGAACTGCTCGGCGGCGCGAACATGCCGGGAGCCGATGTGAACCACCTGACCGGCCTCGACTTCTTCCCGCACCTGATCTCCGATCCGTTCGCCGACGGTCTGGCCGCCGCGTTCTGGTTCGCCGTCGTGTGCTGTGTGTTGGGTGCGGTCTTCTCGCTGTTCACCGGCAAGAGCGGGGCGACGCAGTCGGAGGTGGACGTCTCCGGCGGGTCGGCGCCGCACCGCGAGTCGGTCGGCGAGGAGCTCGCCGCGACCGAGTCGATGGCCGGCGGCGAGTCGGTGTCGGAGCTCGTCGACTACGGCGACGAGGCGAAATAGGACGACCCGAAGCAGACGGTCGGACCGCGGGGCGCGCGTGGACGGCGGCGGGTCCGGGTCGCCTCGCCCGACCTATTCGACCCGTGCGTCCGTGTACTCGGCCAGATGCCGCCCGGTGATCGTCGATCCGTCGGCGATCAATGCGGCCGGCGTGCCCTCGAAGACCACCGTGCCGCCGTCCTGACCGGCGCCGGGACCGACGTCGATGATCCAGTCGGCGTGCGCCATGACCGCCTGGTGATGCTCGATCACGATGACGGACCTCCCTCCGTCGACGAGGCGGTCGAGGAGACCGAGCAGTTGCTCCACATCGGCCAGGTGCAGGCCCGTGGTCGGCTCGTCGAGGACGTAGGTCGACGCCTTCTCGGCCATCGCCGTCGCGAGCTTGATACGTTGGCGTTCGCCGCCGGACAGCGTGGTCAGCGGCTGACCGAGGGTGAGGTAGCCCAGGCCGACGTCGGCGAGCCGGACGAGGATCTTGTGAGCGGCCGGGGTGCGGGCGTCCCCGTCGGCGAAGAAGTCGAGCGCCTCGTCGACCGACATCGCGAGCACCTCGCTGATATCGCGTCCGCCGACATGGAATTCGAGGACGTCGGCGTTGAACCGCTTGCCGCCGCAGTCGTCACAACGTGTCGCGACGCCCGCCATGGTCGCCAGATCGGTGTAGATGACGCCGTTGCCCTTGCAGGTGGGGCACGCGCCCTCGGAGTTGGCGCTGAACAGGGCGGGTTTGACCCCGTTGGCTCTGGCGAAGGTCTTGCGAATCGGGTCGAGCAGCCCGGTGTACGTCGCCGGGTTGCTGCGGCGCGATCCGCGGATCGCGGTCTGGTCGATCACCACCACGTCGGCGTCGGCGGGCATCGCCCCGTGGATCAGGGAGCTCTTCCCCGACCCGGCGACTCCGGTGACCACGACGAGTACACCGAGCGGGACGTCGACGTCGACGGCCTTCAGGTTGTTCACCGACGCGCCGCGGATCTCGATGGCGCCCGACGGTCGGCGGACGGAGTCCTTGATCGCGTTCCGGTACCCGAGATGGCGTCCGGTGAGGGTGTCGGATGCGACGAGACCGGCGACGTCGCCCTCGAACTGGATCCGCCCGCCTGCCGATCCGGCTCGTGGACCGAGGTCGACGACATGGTCGGCGATGGCGATGGTCTCCGGTTTGTGCTCCACGACGAGCACCGTGTTGCCCTTGTCCCGCAGCCGCAGCAGCAGTTGGTTCATCCGCTCGATGTCGTGCGGGTGCAGTCCGATGCTGGGCTCGTCGAAGACGTACGTGACATCGGTGAGGGCCGAGCCGAGATGTCGGATCATCTTGGTGCGCTGCGCCTCGCCGCCCGAGAGCGTTCCGGTGGGACGGTCGAGCGCGAGGTAACCGAGACCGATCTCGACGAACGAGGCGAGCGTGGCGCCGAGGGTGTCCAGCAGCGGCGCGACGGTCGGTTCCGCCAGGCCGTCCACCCAGTCGGCCAGATCGGAGATCTGCATCGCGCACGCATCGGCGAGGCCGACATCGCCGATCCGGCAGTTCCGCGCGTGTTCGGCCAGGCGGGTGCCGCCGCAGTCGGGGCAGGCGTGCGCGGCCACGGCCCGCTCGATGAAGGCTCGCACGTGCGGCTGCACCGAATCGATGTCCTTGGACAGCATCGATTTCGATATCCGCGGGATCAGGCCCTCGTACGTGATGTTGATGCCGTCGACCTTGATCTTGACGGCTTCCTTGTACAGCAGATCGTCGCGCTCGCGCTCGGTGTACTCGCCGATCGGCTTGTCCGGGTCGAAGAATCCGGAGCCGCCGTACACGCGCCCGTACCAGCCGTCGGAGCTGAACCCCGGAATCGTGATGGCGCCCTCGTTCAACGACTTCGTGGCGTCGTAGATCTGGGTGAGGTCGATGTCGGAGACCGTGCCCATCCCCTCGCATCGCGGGCACATCCCGCCGAGCCGTTCGAAGGTCGCCTTGGTGGCCTTGCGTCCGCCGACCGAGATCGCGCCGCCGCCGCGCACCGACGGCACGTTGAACGAGAGCGCGTTGGCCGACGGCACCGCCGGGGTTCCCAGTAGACTGAACAGGATGCGCAGCATGGCGTTCGCATCGGTCAGCGTGCCGACGGTCGACCGCGGGTTGCCGCCGATCCGCTCCTGATCGACGATGATCGCCGTCGTGATGCCGTCGAGCAGATCGACGTCCGGACGACCGAGGCTCGGCATGAAGCCCTGGACGAACGCACTGTAGGTCTCGTTGATGAGTCGCTGCGACTCGGCCGCGATCGTTCCGAACACCAGCGAGCTCTTTCCGGACCCGGACACTCCGGTGAAGACCGTCAGACGCCGCTTCGGCAGTTCGACGCTGACGTCCTTCAGGTTGTTGACCCGCGCGCCGGTCACTCGGATGCGGTCGTGACGGTCGGCGGCCGGAGCACTGTTCACCATGGGGGAACTGTAATACGCCCGGGCCCGGCGGGGTCCGCACGCGTCAGCGGACGCGCAGGCCGTTCACCGCCCGATCGACCGCGGCCTTCGTCACCGTGTCGCCGGTCGGGCTGATGCCGATGGCGACCGTCATCGGCGAGGAGTCGATCACCACGACGACGATCTCGTCACCGGTGACACCGGCCGGGCCGTTCAGCACGGGCACCTGCGCATTGACCAGGGTGTAGTCGGTGGTCCGGTCCTCCATCTTGCCGTTCCGCACGTCGCCGAAGCGCACCGGACCCACCCGGACCGTCGCATAACCCGGACCCGTCGACAGACAGTCGACCATCTTCCGGGCGATCGGCTCGGTCTGGGATCGGAACGTCGACGGCAGGCTTCCCACGGCGATCTGCGCCACCCAGGTCCGGGCGGCGGGCGGGGTCTGGAACACGACGCCGTCCGCTCCGGTGACGAATGGGAACAGGGTGCCCGAGTCGGCCTGCCAGCCGCGCGGCATCACCGCGGCCGGAATCGAGATGTCGCCGCTCTGGAGTGCGCTGATGCTGCGTGTGCCGGCCGGAGCACCGTTGACGCACTGTGTCGGCACTCCGTTGACGACGCGGGCGTCGCCCGTGGTGGACGTCGCGGTGGTGGACGTCGCGGTGGTGCTGGAGGTGGCCGCCGTCTGCGAGGTCGTGGTGCTCGGCCCGTGCGCGGTGGGCTCGTCGTCGCCGGTGAGCGCGTTCACGGTGAACGCGGTGCCGACGGCGAGCGCCGCGACGACGACGATGCCGCCGACGATCAGCGCGATCTGTCTGCCCCTGCCTCCACCCGAACCGGACGTGCCCGGCGGCGGAGTCGGCGGTCCGCCGTACGGCGGCCGGTTCCCGTACCCGGGTGCGCCCGCATAGCCGGCGGCGGCCGGATAGGAGCTGGCGGGCGGATAGGAGCTGGCGGGCGGATAGGAAGCGGCCGGATACTGCGGCGTCGCGGACGACACGCCGTGGGGCGGTTGGTCGGCCTGCCCGTGAAGGGGCTGGGTCGGGCGCTGCGGAGGCTGGACCGGAGGAGCCTGTCCGGCGCCCGGCTGCGGCGTGGGCGGTCGCTGCGCCGGCTGCGGCGGCCGCACCGGCGGAGCCGCGGCGGGTCCGACGACCGGTCCCGGATTGATCATGGTCGGCTGGTAGGTCGGCCGTCGGGTCTCCGCCGCGTGCAGCGCGGCGCCGAGGTCGCGGGCGAAGTCCAGACAGGTCGGATAGCGGTTGACCGCTGTCTTGTCCATTCCGCGGGTCAGTACGGCGTCGACCTCGGGCGGCAGATCCGGCCGCAGGGCCCGCGCCCGCGGAATCGGGTTGTTCAGGTGGGCGTTGATGATCTCCGTCGGTTTACGCTCCGGGTACGGTGCCCGCCCAGTGAGCAACCGAAAAGCCGTGCACGCCAACGAGTACTGATCGGCGCGACCGCTCAGATCGCCGCCGCGCAGCTGCTCGGGCGAGGTGTACTGGATGGAGCCGACCGTGAGGTTCGCCGCGGTCAGCGCTGTCTCGTTTCCGACGGTCCGCGCGATGCCGAAGTCGGTCAGGTACACCTTGCTGCGCGTGGTGTCGCTGCTGTCGATCAGGATGTTGGCGGGTTTCACATCGCGGTGCAGCAGCCCTTTGCCGTGTGCATAGTCGAGTGCGTCGGCGACGGCGGTGATCACCTCGACGACGTCGCCCGGCGCGAACGGTCCCGTCTGCTTCATCAGTTCGTTGGCGTCCGAACCGGGGATGTACTTCATGGTGATCCAGAGCTGCCCCCGGTCCTCGCCGCGGTCGTACACGCTGACGATGCTCGGGTGGTCCAGCCCCGCGGCCAGATCGGCCTCGCGGATGAATCGAGCGCGGTAGGTGGGATCGTCGGTCAGCTCGGCGGGGAGGACTTTCAGCGCGTCCTCGCGCGGGAGCCGCGGATGCCGCGCGAGATAGACCTCGCCCATGCCCCCTGCGCCCAGAACACGCACGATACGGTAGCCGGCGAACTCCTGTCCTGGACTGAACATGGGTACAGATTAGGCCACGGCCCCGTCGTCTCGACCGCTGCCGGTGATCGAGACGGGTGCGCGTCGATCGAGAACGTGCGCCGCGATCTGGGCCGCGGCCGCACCGAGCAGCAGGCCCCCGACCGCGTCCGAGGTCCACGACATCCCCAGTTCGACGCGGGCCGCGGCGGCCAGGAGCGCGATGAGTCCGGCCGCGACCAGGACGCCCGTGCGAGCGGCCCCGCGATCACGCGGCGCGGCGATCAGGGCGACGACCAGCACCAGTGCGGTGACCCCGGTCGTGTGCAGCGACGGGAAGGACGATGCGGCCGTCTCCAATCCGTCGAGCTGGATCTCGGCGGGCGGCCGCCTGCGCTCGACGAGGACCGACACGATCTCGGCGAGCGTCATCGACCCCCACACGGCGGCCAGGACCGCCGCCGCCGTCCGCCCTGAGCGACGTCGAATCGCGAGGATCGTCGCGCACACCGCGGCCAGCCCGGCGACGACGATCGGGCCGAGCAGTGTCGAATACCCGTGCGCGAGATCGACCAGCCATCCGCGACGGTGCCCGACCAGCCAGCGGGTGATCATCCGGTCTCGGTACAGGGGGCGCTTCATGATCGCGACGGCGATCGTCAGGACGACGAACGCGCTCACCGCGGCGAGTGGTCTCGATCGAGAATGCATGCGTCCAGCATCCCTGGCACGTCGGTGTGATCTGTGCCGAGGTCTGTGGTGCGCCTGAGAGGTCCGGCCGATTCGACCACCGGCGGGTGCTCCGAGCACTAGCGTGAGGAGCGTTGCCGGACCCGCCGAGCGGTCCGGTCCGACGAGAGGCCATATGGAGCGCATCGAGACCGTCGCCGGCAGCATCGGCGCGGATCATCTGGGGGCGGTGCTCACTCACGAGCACGTCTTCGTCGTCCAGGAGGACTTTCGCCTGAACTATCTTCCGGAGTGGGACGAGGACGCCGAGATCGAGCACGCCGTGGCGACCCTGCGCCGGCTGAAGGACTCCGGCATCGACACCATCATGGACGTCTCGGTCCTGGGCATCGGACGGAACATCGAACGGGTCGCGCGGGTCGCCGAGCAGGTGGACCTCAACATCGTCGCGGCCACGGGCTTCTTCACCTTCAACGATCTGCCGTTCCAGATGCACTACACCGGTCCGGGTCTCGGCCTGAACACCCCGGAGCCCCTCGACGCGCTCTTCACGCGGGACATCACCGAGGGCATCGGCTCGACGTCGATCAGGGCGGGGTTCCTGGTGTGCGTCATCGAAGCCGAAGGACTCACCGGCGGCGTCGAGCGGGTGATGCGCTCGGTGGGCAGGGTCGCGGCGGCGACCGGTCTGCCGGTGGTGGTCCACACCAATCCGCACACGCGGTCCGGGCTGGTGGCCCAGCGGGTGCTCGCCGAGGAGGGCGTCGACCTGACCCGGGTGGTGCTGGCGCACAGCGGCGACACCACCGATCTGGACTATCTGATGCGGCTGGCCGATGCGGGGTCGGTGCTCGGCATGGACCGATTCGGGTTGAGTGTCCTTCTGCCCCATCAGGATCGAATCGAGACGATCGTGGCCCTGGCCGACCGCGGATACAGCGATCGCATGGTGCTCTCACAGGACGCGTTCTGCTACAGCGACTGGTTCGATCAGACTGCGATGGACGTGTTGGCCGACGATTGGAACTATTTCCAGGTGACCGGTCGCGTCCTGCCCGACCTGCGCAGACGCGGTGTGTCCGAGTCTGCGATCTCCTCGATGCTGCGCGGTGTGCCCCACCGCCTGCTGTGCCCCGGAGAGGTCGCCGCGGTGGAGCCGATTCGACTTCTTTCCGAAAAGACTGGATTCAGTCCAGAAAAGAGGGCATGATCGAGTCATGGTCACAGACACGCACAGCGCAGCCATCCGGGCGGCGGGCCTGCGGGTGACCAGACCGCGACTGGCCGTCTTGGAAGCAGTCGACGCCCATCCGCACGGCGACACGGAGACCATCCTGTCGAGCGTCCGAGAACTGTTGGACGGGGTGTCACGACAGGCGGTCTACGACGTGCTTCGCGCACTGACCGAAGCCGGTCTCCTCCGGCGCATCCAGCCGTCCGGGCACGTGTCTCTGTATGAGACACGGGTCACAGACAATCATCATCACCTGGTATGCCGGTACTGCGACAAGGTCGTCGACGTCGACTGTGCCGTCGGAGCGGCACCGTGCCTGGACGCCTCCGACGACCACGGTTTCGTCATCGACGAGGCCGAAGTCGTCTACTGGGGCACCTGCCCCGACTGCGCTGCGCACCAGCGGTAGCACGCGCGGCGAATCGACCCGACAGCTCCACATCTGTACCTCGATCCAGCCCACTAACGAAGGAAACCCAGTGACCGATCCGCAGAAACCCCAGGAAGCCTCCGGTTGCCCGATGCACGCCGGCCAGATGGAGCCCCCAACGGCCGGCGGCGGCAACCGTGACTGGTGGCCCGGCCAGCTCAACCTCAAGCTGCTCGCCGAGAACCCCGCCGAAGGCGACCCGAACGGTGCGGGTTTCGACTATCCGGCCGCGTTCGATTCACTCGACTTCCCCGCGGTGAAGGCCGACCTCGAGGCACTGTTGACCGACTCCCGGGACTGGTGGCCCGCCGACTACGGCAATTACGGTCCCCTGTTCATCCGCATGGCCTGGCACGCGGCCGGAACCTACCGGGTGGCCGACGGTCGTGGCGGCGCCGGTCACGGCATGCAGCGGTTCGCGCCGCTGAACAGCTGGCCGGACAACGCCGGTCTCGACCGTGCGCGCCGCCTGCTGTGGCCGATCAAGAAGAAGTACGGCGCCAAGCTCTCCTGGGCCGACCTGATCGTCCTCGCGGGCAATGTGGCCCTCGAGGCGATGGGGTTCGAGACCTTCGGTTTCGCGGGCGGACGCCCCGACAAGTGGGAGCCCGAAGAGAGCTACTGGGGCCCGGAGAAGGTGTGGCTCGGCGACGAGCGTTACAGCGGTGAGCGCGATCTGGCGAACCCGTTGGCCGCTGTCCAGATGGGTCTGATCTATGTCAATCCCGAAGGCCCGAACGGCAATCCGGATCCAATGGCAGCAGCGGTGGACATCCGCGAGACGTTCAAGCGGATGGCGATGAACGACGAGGAGACCGTCGCGCTCATCGCCGGCGGACACACGTTCGGCAAGACGCACGGCGCCGGACCGGCCGACAACGTCGGCGAGGCTCCCGAGGGTGCCCCGATGGCGCAGATGGGCATCGGCTGGAAGGGCGATTACAAGTCCGGCAAGGGCGTCGACGCGATCAGCTCGGGCATCGAGGGCGCGTGGAACAGCACCCCGATCACCTGGGACAACAACTTCTTCTGGACCCTGTTCGGCTACGAATGGGAGACGTACACCGGTCCCGCCGGTGCGACCCAGTGGCGCCCGAAGGACAACGCCGGCGCGACCAGCGTCCCCGACGCGGCGGATCCGGACAAGCGTCACCAGCCGATGATGCTGACCACCGACATCGCGCTGCGCACCGATCCGATCTACGAGAAGATCTCACGCCGCTTCCTGGACAACCCGCGCGAGTTCGCCGACGCCTTCGCCCGCGCCTGGTTCAAGCTCACGCACCGCGACATGGGACCGCTGGCCCGCTACCACGGCCCCGAGGTCCCCGAGGAGAAGCTGATCTGGCAGGACGTCGTCGACGCGCCCGCCGGACCTTCGCCGCGGGAGACCGATGTCGCCGAGCTCAAGCGTCGTATCCTCGCCTCCGGCCTGACCGTCGGCCAGCTCGTCTCGACCGCGTGGGCCTCGGCCGCGTCGTTCCGCGGCAGCGACAAGCGGGGCGGCGCGAACGGCGCCCGGGTGCGTCTGGAACCGCAGCGCGACTGGACGGTCAATGATCCGCAGGCGCTGGCCCAGGTGCTGCCGGTCCTGGAGACCATCGCGGAGGAGTTCAACGCGGCCTCGGAGGCGAACGTCTCGATCGCCGACATCATCGTGATCGGCGGCGCCGCGGCGATCGAACAGGCGGCGCGCGACGCAGGCCACGCCGTCACCGTGCCGGTGAACCTGGGTCGCGGCGACGCGACGCAGGAGCAGACCGACGTCGAGTCGTTCACCGAGATGGAGCCGCGCTGGGACGGATTCCGCAACTTCGTCGCCGACGGCGTCGACACGCCCGCGGAGTACCTGCTCGTCGACCGCGCCTACCTGCTGCAGCTGACGCCGCCGCAGATGACCGCCCTCATCGGTGGCCTCCGCGTGCTCGGCGCCAACCACGGCGACTCGTCGCACGGTGTGCTCACCGATCGGCCGGGCGTGCTGTCGAACGACTTCTTCGCGAATCTGCTCGACATGGACACCACCTGGACCGAACAGGCCGACGGCACGTTCATCGGTACCGGGGCCGACGGTGTGCAGAAGTGGACCGGCACGCGCGCCGACCTCGTGTTCGGCGCCAACTCGCAGCTGCGCGGCCTCGCCGAGGTCTACGGCGCCGACGACGCCGGCCGCAAGTTCGTGGAGGACTTCGTCGCCGCCTGGAACCAGGTGATGGACGCCGACCGATTCGACCTGCACAACTGATATGTAGATGCTTCTTGTCAAGTGGCATGGTGAGGTGCCCGCCCCGATTCGTCGGGGCGGGCACCTCGTTGCTTCGCCGGGGCCCGGGGTCGGTGAGCGTGTCGTTGGCGACGCGCGGTCTGACTGATACACGCGGGCTGGTTACCGCAGGACGGTGATTTCGGCAGGAGCGGGCCCAGCGTGTCTAGAATCGAGCGTCGCCGTGAATGGGCTGCTCATAGTTGTTTCGCGGGTCGCTCCTCGCGCTGCCACCGGTCCCGGTGAGGGCGAAGCGGTCTCAGGTATCCTCAGCTGTCGTCAAGGACGGCCAGGGACCAGCACCAGCCAGCCAGTTCGCGGGCGATCGCCACGTTGGCGGTAGTACTGCGTTTGCGGCGGTCGATGAACGTGACCCACCTGTGGTGCAGTCGCTGGTTGCCGGCGTCGCCGCGGGCGCGGGCCGCCGCTGGCGCTCGGTCCCAACGATCGCGCATCACTTTCCCGATGCGGTATCGCGGTCGGTTATGCCAGGCGGCTTCGACCAGAAGTCGGCGGGCGTGCCCGTTGCCGGTCTTGGTGATCGATCCTTGGCTGCGTGATGCACCGGAGGAGTGCTCGCTGGGTACCAGTCCGACGAAAGCGCCGATCGTGTTGCCGGTGAACCGGTCCCAGTCGCCGATCTCCACGGCCAGAGCGAACCCGGTCAGTGTGCTGATCCCGCGCAAACATCCGAGACGCCGCACGATCTGGGTGAACTCTGAATCGGCGGCCATCGCCTCGATCTGGGAGTCGAGCCGGTCCCGGCGCGCCGACACGGTCAGCACGGCGTCGTAGTCGGCATCGAAGGCCAACCGGGTCGGGCCAGCAGGCAGGTGCGACAGCGCCTCGGTACGCAACCACATGTCGTGTTTGCCGGTCCATGCCTGGCCGCCATAGTAGACGATCCCGTGCCGCAGGAGCAGCTTCGATAACCGATGCCGGGTCCGCATCAAATCTGTACGGCAGTCCTCGCGGGCCCTGACCAGGTGAGCCTGTCAAGTTTTCTGTGTAAGTCGGTCTAGTGTTCGAGTTAGAGGTGACGGTCGATTCGTTCGGGATAGACCATCGATAACTGTTCGAGAGCGCGTTTCCAGTTCGTGGTGACCGCACCCTCGACGAGGCGTCCGGAGGCTCGTCGATCAGCGGCGTTCTTCCCGCGCTCCTTGGCGCGTTCGCGGGCGCGTTTGTCCTCGATGTTGCAGATGGCCAGCCACAACAGCTTCACTGCCGCGGCGTCGTTGGGGAACTGCCCGCGGTTCTTCGTGACCTTGCGCAGCTGGAAGTTCAACGACTCGATCGCGTTGGTCGTGTAGGGCGTGTCTCCCAAGTCTGGGCGCCGTTGCGCGGCATGCTGCTTTCGTGGGAACCACGAGATCGCGTTTTCAGGTGTTCACAGACGATGAGTGGGATCTGATCGAACCATTGCTGCCGTCTAATGCCGGCAAGCAAGCGCGTCCATTCGCCGACAACAGGCGTGTTGTGGAAGGCATCGCCTATCGGTACCGAGCCGGGATTCCGTGGCGGGATCTGCCGCGTGATCAGTTCGGTCCATGGCAGACGGTGTGGAAGCGACACCGCCGCTACGCGGCCGATGGAACCTGGGACCTGATCCTGGCGCATGTCCTTGCCGACGCTGACGCCGACGGGGACATCGACTGGAGCGTCTCGATCGACGGCACGATCAACCGTGCACACCAGCACGCGACGAACACGACCCGACCCGAGCAGGACACAGGGGGCATCCTCGAATTACAAGAATCTCCCCTTCGAGGAGATTGAACCAGCAGGTCACGGCATCGGCCGATCCCGTGGAGGACTGACCACGAAGATCCATCACGCCGTCGACGGCAACGGTCGGCCGCTGGCCGTGGTGATCACCGGCGGCCAGCGTAACGACGGCGTCATGCTCCCGGCCGTACTGGAAGACATTTACGTTCCCCGCCACGGCCCGGGAAGGCCGCGGACCCGGCCGGACACGGTCATCGCCGACCGCGCCTACGCCTCCGGCGTCACCCGCGGCTATCTGCGGCGGCGCGGAATCTGCGCGGCGATCCCGGAGAAGCAGGACACGATCGCAGCCCGTGGTCGGCGTGGAAGCAAGGGCGGACGACCACCGGCCTTCAATGCCACCGCCTACAAGAACCGCAACGTCGTCGAGCGTTCGTTCGCCTACATCAAACAGTGGCGCGGTCTGGCCACTCGCTACGACAAACTCGCGATCACCTACCGGGCCGGGGCCGTCCTCAGCGCAATCCTGACCTGGCTACGCAGATAAAGGAGACACGCCCTAGTGTCGCGTGTCGTTAATTAGTTTTCGGTTGGGCTTTCTTCAGAATGTCCTCGGCGGTTTTGGTCCATACGAAGGGGTGTTTGCGGTCGTTCCAGCCGTTG